>JBBDQX010000189.1:0-24624 GCA_040905765.1 Acetobacterales bacterium | reverse complement strand
CCCCCGCTACTCCCCCGCCCTTGACCCCCTATCGTATCCGTGCCTCGCTTCCCTAATGCTTCGCGGGAACATGGTGGACGGTCGTGGGAGATTGGATTTCGATCGCATCTATTGCGCTCGCATCGTCATACAAGAGGCCGTTGGTCCGGCGGCGATGCAGCCGGCTGCGGCAAACCCGAACGCGCCGCTGAGCTATTCGTCTTTCGGTGAGATGCACGCACTACTAGAATTAACCTCACGATCTTGAGGGGCAATCAACACCTAGTGAGCGCGGCAATCTACACTTGCGGCGACTCCGCCAAAGAATAGGAGGAGGACATGGGGCATTGGATCAAAGGAACGGTACTGTTGATCCCGATCTTTCTGATCGCCGCAGAGGCCGACGCCGATGTGCGCGACGAGATCAAGGCCCATTGCGCCGCGGAATGGCCAGGCGATTACGCGATGCAGAAGTACTGTTTGGATCGCCAACGGGGCGCGATCCGAGAGGTGCTCGAATTTGAAAGGCAAAATCCAGAGGGCAGCGAGGAAAGGAATATCATGCAGCGATGCATTGGCGAGTGGCCAGCCGAAACCGGCGGCCACGACTGGCCGATGGTCGCGTATTGCATCGACCGGCAGGTAAAGGCCTACCAAGCGCTCCAGTAGTTTCCGACCGCCCGATTCGCACCCGCCTTCTTCGGAGCGCCCCGCCGCCGATTCCCGCCTGACCGGGCTGGATTGCCCACCTTTCAATCTCTTGCGGTTTTGTGCCGAGCTTCGCTGGCGTCGGCCCGCGAGGGGGTGTCCGCCGGCACGGGCGGCGGCCGGCTGACGGGCCGGTCGCCGCTCACCCCTTGACATCGGCCCTATAGCTGAAGACGGTCGGTACTATACACAGGTGAGAACAAACGGTCGTCAAAGGGGCGCGGCCATGATTCTCGACGGCTGCCGCGTGCTCGTAGTCGACGATTGTTACCTGATCGCGACGACGACCGGATTAATGCTGGAATCCGCCGGATGTTGTGTCGTCGGCCCTTATGGCCGACTAGACCACGCGCTATCCGCCGCACGGACGTCGGGGGTTGATGCCGCCTTGCTCGACGTCAAGATCAGGGGCCAGTTCGTCTTCCCGGTAGCGGCCGTTCTCGAAGAGCGCGACATTCCCTTCGCCTTCGTCACCCGAGGCGACAAGGGTCGCGTCAAGGCGGTCTACCCCCTGCGCCCGATTATCACGCGGCCCATTACCGAACGCGCGCTCTGCGCCTTCCTCGCTGCCGCCTGACGCGCGCCAACAGGGATAACCCGGAGTTAACCCGGCATCCACCTCCCCAAAGAAAAGCGCGCTAGATCAAGGACCTAGCGCGCCCTCCCCTTTATCCGACGATTAACGCCACAGTCGCTGTCTCCGGCCCCGTCCCTATTTGCGGAAGAACGATTCCGCCTTCTGACGGTGCCGCTCGCGCACCGCGATTACGTCGCGGACGCGCTGGATCTCCGCCTCCATATCGGTCACGTAATCCTTGAGTTCGCCGATGCTCATGGCCTCGAGCGGCCGAGCAACGTGCTGTGAGGTCAAGGTCTGGAGACCGTCATCGTCCATAGCTGTCCTCCCGGTCACATCGCACCTTGCCTGTCGGCAGCGATGATCCTAAACCTCACGCATCCAGCACGAAAGAGTGGAGGCGCGACGTGTCCGGCGGAATACCGGCCGAAATGAGGGCCATCGTCATCACCGAAACCGGCGGTCCCGAGGTCCTGCAGGTGCAGCGGCGCCCGGTGCCCGCGCCCGGCGAGGGCGAGGTGCTGGTCCGTGTCGAGGCCGCCGGCGTCAACCGACCCGATGTGCTGCAGCGGCTCGGGCGCCACCCCGTGCCTCCCGGCGTACCGAAGGACATCCCCGGTCTCGACATCGCCGGCGAAGTCGTCGCGCTGGGCAGCAACGTGCAGGGGATCTCCGTCGGCGACCGCATCTGCGCCCTGACCGGCGGGGCCGGCTATGCGGAGTACTGCGTCGCCCCCGCGCCCCAGTGCCTGCCGATCCCGAACGGAATCGACGCCATCGGCGCGGCTTCCCTGCCCGAGGTGTTCTTCACCGTCTGGAGCAACGTCTTCGACCGCGGGCGGCTGGCCGAAGGCGAGAAGTTCCTCGTCCACGGCGGCACCAGCGGAATCGGGGTGGCCGCGATCCAGATGGCGGCGGGTCTCGGCGCCCAAGCCTACGCCACCGCCGGCAGCACCGAGAAATGCCGTGCCTGCGAGGAACTCGGCGCCGAAAAGGCCTTCAACTACAAGGAAGTGGATTTCGTCGAGGCGGCCCGGGAAGCGACCGGCGGCTACGGCATGGACGTCATCCTCGACATGGTCGGCGGCGAGTACATGCAGAAGAACATCAAACTGCTGCACGAGGACGGCCGCCTCGTCTACATCGCCTTCATCGGCGGCGCCAAGGCCGAGGTCTCGATCCCCGACATCCAGGCCAAGCGGCTCTGGATCACCGGCTCCCAGCTCCGTCTGAGGCCGATCGATTTCAAGGCCGGGATCGCCGAAAACCTGCGGACGCGGATATGGCCGCTGCTCGATGACGGCCGGATCAAGCCCGTCATCGACAGCACCTTTCCCCTTGCCGAGGCGGGCAAGGCGCACGAACTGATGCAAAGCAACCAGCATATCGGTAAGATTGTACTGACGGTCGCCTGAGACGGCCGTCTGGGGCGCCCGCCCTCCCGGGCCCGCCGCCCGAATTCCCTGAGGAGATCCGATGACCGAACTGCTGATGCCCAAGGCCACGGCCGTATGGCTCGTGGAGAACACGACCCTCACCTTCGAGCAGATCGCCGACTTCTGCGGCATGCATGCGCTCGAGGTGCAGGCGATCGCGGACGGCGAGGTGGCGGCGGGCATCGTCGGCCTCGACCCGGTGGCGAACGGGCAGGTCACCGCCGAGGATATCCGGCGCTGCGAGGAGGACGACTCCGCGCGCCTGACCCTCCAGAAGTCGGACGTGGTGATGCCGAAGCGCCAGAAGGGCGCGCGCTACACGCCGGTGTCGAAGCGGCAGGATCGGCCGAACGCCATCGCCTGGCTGCTGAAAACCTTCCCGGAGTTCACGGACGCCCAGATCTGCAAGCTGGTGGGCACCACCAAGCCGACCATCAAGAAAATCCGCGACCGGACCCACCCCAACACCGCCAACATCAACCCGCAGGATCCGGTGCTGCTCGGCATCTGCTCGCGCGAGGAGTTCCGCGTCGAACTTGAGAAGGCCCGGGCGAAGGAAAGCCGGATGGCGAAACGCCGCGGCGAGGAGGAAGGTCCCCTGGCCGCCGAGGAAGCCCCGGCTCTCGCCGAGGATACCGTCGAGCCGACCGTTCCCGACGTCGATCCCGACGAGATTCCGGACAGCCGCGTCGGCCCGGTGCCTTCGATCCACGACATCTGGCCGGACCGCGGCGAGGGCACCAGTTAAATTCAGCCCTTGCCGGCGTAGCCGACGCCGCGCAGCGCCGTCGCGATCTCGTCCAGCGCCTCCGGATCGTCGATCGTCGGCGGCACCTTGAACTGCTGGCCGTCGGCGATGCTGCGCATCGTGCCGCGCAGCACCTTGCCCGAGCGCGTCTTGGGCAGGCGCGGGACCACCGTGGCGGTACGGAACGCGGCCACCGGCCCGATCCGTTCGCGCACCATCGTCACCGCTTCTTTCACGATCTCCTGCTCGGAGCGATCCACGCCGGCCTTCAGCACCAGGAAGCCAAGCGGAAGCTGGCCCTTCAGTTCGTCGGCGACGCCGATCACCGCGCATTCCGCGACGTCCGGATGCGCCGACAGCACCTCTTCCATCGCGCCGGTCGAGAGGCGGTGGCCGGCGACGTTGATGATGTCGTCGGTCCGGGCCATCACGTAGATGTAGCCGTCCTCGTCGATATAGCCGGCGTCGCCGGTGTTGTAGTAGCCGGGGAATCGGTCGAGGTAGGCGGTAAGGAACCGCTCCTCCGCCTGCCACAGCGTCGGGGCGCTCGCCGGCGGCAGCGGCAGCCTGACCGCCAGCGCCCCGATCTCCCCCGGCGCCTTCTCCCGCCCGTCCTCGCCGAGCACCCGCACGTCGCTGCCCGGCGCCGCCTTGGTGGGCGAGCCGTGCTTGACCGGCAGCATCCCCAGTCCGACGCAGTTGGCGGCGATCGACCAGGCGGTCTCGGTCTGCCACCAGTGATCGATCACCGGCACCTGCAGCAACCGCTCGGCCCAGGCGATGGTGTCGGAATCGGAGCGCTCTCCGGCGAGGAACAGCGTCTTGAAGCGCGACATGTCCCGCCCGGCCAGCAGCCGACCCTCCGGATCCTCGCGCTTGATCGCCCGGAAGGCGGTGGGCGCGGTGAACATCGCCTTCACGCCGTGCTGCGAGATCACCCTCCAGAACGCCCCCGCATCCGGCGTGCCGACCGGCTTTCCCTCGTACAGGATCGTCGTGCAGCCGGCGAACAGCGGCCCATAGACGATGTAGGAATGCCCGACGACCCAGCCCACGTCGGAGGCTGCCCAGAACACGTCGCCCGCGCCGACGTCGTAGACGCCGCGCATCGACCAGCGCAGCGCGACGATGTGGCCACCGTTGTCGCGCACGATGCCCTTCGGCGTGCCCGTCGTGCCCGATGTGTAGAGGATGTAGAGCGGATCGGTCGCGGCGACCGGAACGCAGGCATGCGGGGTTGCCGCCGCCATCGCCTCGTCCCAGTCAAGGTCCCTGCCCGGCACCAGGTCGCAGGGCAGTTCGGGCCGCCGCAGCACGACGCAGCTGTCGGGCTTGTGCGCGGCCAGCCCGATCGCTCCGTCGAGCAGCGGCTTGTAGGCGATCTTGCGCCCTGGTTCGAGGCCGCAGGAGGCGCTCAGCACCACCTTCGGGGTACAGTCGTCGAAACGGCTGGCGAGTTCCGGCGCGGCGAAGCCGCCGAACACGACCGAATGGATCGCCCCGAGCCGGGCGCAAGCCAGCATCGCCACGACCGCCTCCGGCACCATCGGCATGTAGATGATCACCCGGTCGCCGCGGACGACGCCGAGCCCGGCGAGCATGCCCGCGCAGCGCGCCGCCAGGTCGCGCAGTTCGCGGTAGCTGATCGACCGGACGATGCCGGTCATCGCGCTGTCGTAGATCAGTGCCGGCTGCTCGCCCCGGCCTTCCTCGACATGCCGGTCGACCGCGTTGAAGCAGGTGTTGACCTCGGCGCCCGGGAACCAGCGGTAGAACGGCTTGCGGCTATCGTCGAGAACGCGGTCCCAGCGGCGCACCCACCGGACGTCCTCCGCCACCTCGCCCCAGAATCCCTCCGGGTCGGCGAGCGAGCGGGCATGGATTTCGGGATAGCGGCTGGACATATCCTCCCCCGGAGCCGGTGGCGGCCGCTTGAGCGGCCCTGTGGTAGGAGAGGATTATAGGGCCCGAATCGAACGCGCCGGAAGCGCCCCGCCGCGGGATAGTCCAACCCGACGGCGGGGAAGCCGCGCCCGGCGCGTAAATTCAGGCGGCGGTCTACGCCGTCTGCAGGTTGACGATCTGGTCCTTGATCTGGAGTTTCTGCTTCTTCAACTGGTGGACGACGAGTTCATCCGGCGATGGCCGTATGCTCTCATCGTGGATGGCCTGTTCGAGGTCTGCGTGCTTGGCCTTGAGGGACAACAGCCGGTCGTCCTTCGCCATCGGCGCCTCCATGGATTGGGTCCATCGACCCTAGAAAGGTATGCTTCCGCAGGCTGCGATCCAAGGGCCAAGAAGCCCGATCCCTACAGGACAGTATGTCTAATCAGGACAGCCTTCCGTGATCCTCAGCTGTCTCCCAGGCTGATTCCCAGCGCCCGCGCGGTGCGCACCAGGGTGTCGTCGGGACTGACGCAATTGTATTGCGCGATCGCCTCGGCAATCGGGACGTCGACCACCTGCCGCTGGTGCCATGCCACCATGCGTCCGAAACGGCGCTCGGCGACAAGATCGACGGCGTGAACGCCGAAGGCGGAGCCGATCACCCGGTCGCGCATCGACGGTGTGCCGCCGCGCTGAACGTGGCCGAGCACTGTGACGCGGGTTTCCGAGCCCGTGGTCTCGGATATACGCCGCTCCAGATAGTGGCCGATGCCCCCGTAGCGGACCCCGCCGCCGCCCCGCTCCTGCATCTCGTGCGCGCCTTCCTCCGTCTTCACCCCTTCCGCCACGATCACCAGGGCATGGTTGCGGCCGTACTTGCGTATCTGCGTCATCTTGCGGGCGATGTTTCCGAGCTTCCACGGGATCTCGGGGATCAGGATGACGTCGGCACCGCCGGCGATGCCGGCGTGCAGTGCGATGTGGCCGGCGTCGCGCCCCATCACCTCCAGTACCATGACGCGATCGTGGCTCGCCGCCGTCGGCGCGAGCCGGTCCAGCGCCTCGACGGCGACGTTCACTGCCGTGACGAAGCCGATCGAGTACTCGGTCGAGCCAACGTCGTTGTCGATCGTCTTCGGCACGCCGACATAGCGGAAGTCGCCCATACCGGCGAGCTTTTCCATGATCGCGAAGCTGCCGTCGCCGCCGATCACGATCATCCCGTCGAGACCGAGCTGGCGATAGCCCTCGAGAATATCCGCGGACCTGTCCTGCACGCTGCCGTCCGGCATCGGATAGTTGAACGGATCGCCCTTGTTGAGCGCGCCGAGCACGGTGCCGCCCTCACGCAGCAGGTCGTCGTTCTCCTTGCCGAGCTTCAGCTCGACATATTCCAGCGGACGCTCCAGCAGGCCCCGGGTACCCTCGCGGATGCCGATCACCTCCCATCCATAGGTCTCGACTGCCCGGTGGACGATCGCGCGGATGCAGGCATTGAGGCCGGTGCAGTCGCCGCCGCTGGTCATCACCCCGAGACGCCTGGTATCGAACATCGCTCCCCCACGTGCTGTCGGGCTCGGTCTGGTGCTGTATCAGGATTAACGCACCGGGCGCCCGTCTGCTATGCTTGCGACGTAAAAACGTCTCCGGTGGCCGATGGCGCAGGATGAGCGCGCGCTGCGCACGAAACTGGCGGAACTCAAGTCCGAGCACCGCGATCTGGACCAGATCATCGCCAAGCTCGGCGAGGACCACGCCACCAACCAGCTGATGATCCAGCGAATGAAGAAGCGAAAGTTGGTGCTGCGCGATCAGATCGCGTGGATCGAGGACCAGATCAATCCGGACATCATAGCCTGAACCCGGCGCGGAGCGGTCGCACGGCGCGGATTGTCAGGCGTTTGCGTCTCCCTATAATGCCGCCTTCTCGCGGCCGGGGGCGGCCGCGGACCGCCGCGAAAAGGACCGCCGATGGCAGACCGCCAGCCGCGCGTCGGCATCATCATGGGCAGCCAGTCCGACTGGGCGACGATGCGCCACGCCACCGAGACGCTGGATGAACTCGGCGTCGCCCACGAAACGCGAATCGTCTCCGCGCACCGCACGCCTGACCGGCTCTACGAATACGCGCGCTCGGCGCGCGACCGTGGCCTGCAGGTCGTCGTCGCCGGCGCCGGCGGTGCGGCACACCTCCCTGGCATGGTTGCGTCGATGACCCCGCTGCCGGTGTTTGGCGTGCCGGTCGAGAGCAAGGCGCTGCAGGGCATGGACAGCCTGCTGTCCATCGTTCAGATGCCAGCCGGCGTTCCGGTCGGGACGCTCGCCATCGGCCGGGCCGGTGCGGTCAACGCCGCCCTGCTCGCCGCCGCCGTGGTGGCGTTGTCCGATCCGGCCGTCGCCGAAGCGCTCGACGCCTGGCGGGCCGCGCGCACCGCCGCGGTCGCCGAGCGGCCCACCGACGGGGACTGACCGCCCGGGGATGACGGACGGCCAGGCATGACGGGCGACGGGGCATGACGGACGACGGGGCACGGCCACTGCCTCCAGGATCGATGATCGGCATCCTCGGGGGCGGCCAGCTCGGCCGCATGACTGCCGTGGCGGCCGCACGGCTTGGTTACGACTGCCACATCTTCTGCCCGGATAAGGACAGCCCGGCGTCCCGCGTCGCCGCGGCGACCACCGTCGCCGCCTATGACGATGAGCAGGCGCTGCGCCGATTCGCCGGCTCGGTCGATGCGGTGACGCTGGAATTCGAGAACATCCCCGCGGAGACGGCGGCGCTGCTCGCGGAGTTCAGGCCCCTGCGTCCCGGCTGGCGCGTGCTCGAGACGACACAGGACCGCGCATCGGAGAAGCGCTTCACCGCCGCGGCCGGGCTCGGCACCGCTCCCTGGGCGCCGGTCGACGGGCCGCAGGCGCTCGCCGCCGCGCTGGACAGGCTCGGCCGGCCCGCGCTCCTCAAGTCGCGTCGGCTCGGCTACGACGGCAAGGGCCAGGTGCGCATCGACGCCGGCGACCATCCGGCCGCCGCGTGGGCGGCGATGGGGGCGGCCGGAGGCGGCGCCATCCTCGAGGGCATGGTCGACTTCGCCTGCGAGGTCTCCGTCATCGTCGCGCGCGGCGCCAACGGTACGACGGCGTGCTTCGATACGGTAGAGAACCGTCATGCCGCCGGCATACTCGACGTTACCGTGGCGCCGGCCCGCATCGATGCCGGGATCGCCGACAGCGCCCGGGCCGCAGCGGTGACCCTGGCGGAGGCCTTCGGTCTCGTCGGACTGCTGGCCGTGGAGATGTTCGTCACCCGCGACGGCCGGGTGCTGGTCAACGAGATGGCGCCCCGGCCGCACAACTCCGGTCACTGGACGATCGACGGCTGTGCCGTCAGCCAGTTCGAGCAGCTCGTGCGGGCCGTGGCCGGGCTGCCGCTCGGCGACCCCTCCCGCCACTCCGATGCGGTGATGAAGAACCTGATCGGCGACGCCGCCGACGGCTGGCCCGCGCTGGTCGCCGAGCCCGGCCTCGCCGTGCACCTGTACGGCAAGCGCGAGACGCGTCCCGGCCGCAAGATGGGGCACGTCACCCGGCTCTACCCTCGTGGCGCGGGTGCCAACGGCTGGGCGTCGCGCGGAGGCGACCGACCCCCTCCACAGGAGGAATGATATGGGCTGGCTCTGGTTGTTCATGGCCGGGCTGTTCGAGATCGGCTGGGCCGTGGGCCTCAAGTACACCGACGGCTTCAGCCGTTGGCTGCCGACCGCGCTCACGCTGGCCGCGATGGTGGTCAGCGTTGCACTGCTGGGCCTCGCCCTGAAGACGTTGCCGCTCGGCACCGCCTATGCGGTGTGGACAGGCATCGGATCCGTCGGCACGGTGATCCTCGGCATCCTGCTGTTCGGGGAGCCCGCCACCGCCGTCCGCCTCGGCTGTATCGGCCTCATCCTCGCCGGCATCGTCGGACTGAAGCTCAGCGCGGCCTGATAAATAGAATTAGAAAAGTAGTATAGACTACTGAACTAACGTTATTTTTTTCGGTGTTCGCGTAGCGCCTCGCAGGGATCGCCGCGGTCCACCGGAGTTGTGAACCAGAGCAGGTCGAAAGCGCCCTGCTCGACATAGCCCGACGCCGCCTCGTCGCCCGGCGCCACCTCGACGAAGCGCACAGCCAGCATCTCCTCTTCCTTCACGCCATGCTGGCGCAGGTACCACGGCACGCCGTAGTCCTTGCGGGCATGGCCGCCGCCGGCGATGAGGATCGCCCCGTCGCCCGGCTCGCCCGCTTCGGCAGCGCGCACCAGCGCATCGGCCAGCGCCGCGTCGCGCGCGCGCTGCACGTCGACCATGCGCTCGACCGCCGGCCCGCGCAGCATCCCGCAGTGCGAGCCTTCCAGCCGCGCCACGAGGTCCTTGCGCAGTCTGTCCGGCAACGGCTCGTCGAGCTGCAGTTCCGCCGCCCGCACCCGGCCCAGTGCCGGGATGCCGCCGCGCGCCACCAGCCGCCGCGCCTCGCCCGACAGGTCGCCCGGTGCGATCGGCAGCCGAGCCACAAGGGCCGCCCTGGCCACCGGCTGGTACATCGACCACTCGGGCCACCCGCTCTCGTCCCAGTCCAGAATGTCGCCGAGCCCATCGGCATCATGGCCCGGCAGCCCCCAGTAACCGGCGACTGCCAACCCCTTGTCCGCAGGGATCATCTCCCAGACAACCGCCGGGCGGCGGCCGGTGAGAGCGATGGAGCGGATGAAGCTGGCCTGCAGGCGGTGGTGGTCCGGGTTGTCGTGCGTCTCGCCCAGCAGCACGAAGCGGGCCTTGTCGGCGCGTGCCACCGCCTGCTCGGGCTCGAGGAAGCGCTGCTCGGCGGGCGCCCAGATGCGGCCGTTGAGCGGATGGATGCCGGAGGCGCCGGCCGGCAGGGCGACGACCGGCGAGAACGGGGCGGACGGCGCCTCCGGCACCCCGGGCGCGGTGGCGCAGGCACCCAGTGCGAGCGCGACCAGCGCGCAGGCCAGCAACGGCAGGGGCGGCCCCATTCTCCAGTCTCCGTGTCAGGGTTGCTCAGCGGGTGCCGCGGACGACCCTGCCAAGAGTGCGCAGGGCGCGCGGCATTTCGCCGACGACACGGTCGAGGTTGCTCCTCACGCCCTGTATCCGCATCACGTCGTCGATACGCCTTCCAAGAAATTCCCAAGTTAATTCATGATCTTCAGAGCTATCATTCAACCAGAATACGAAGGTCGACGTATACACCGCCAATAGCAACCCGCGCTTGCTGTACCAGTTCCAGTCGGTCGCGTTGTCGCCGGCCGCATACCAGATCTCACTGACCGTATGCCAGGTGCAGCGGGCGCCCAGCGGCGCGTTCGTCGGCAGCGCCAGGAAGGCGGTCAGCCGGCGGACAGCCTCCTTGTGCCCGGCCTTCTGCTCGAGCCGGGTGCGCACCACGGCGGCCACGCGGTCCCGGACCTTCAGGCGGATGAGTTGCCGCGCGTCGAGCGCCTCGATCATCCGCCGGTCCGTCCAGTCGAAGTAGTGTGCCGCCAGTTCACGCTCGCCGCCGGGAAATGCCAGAAGCGCCTCGTCGGCGCTCACGCCGACATCCTCCGCCGCGGCGTCGAGCGACTGCCGGCTCCAGCCGGTGAAAGGCACATGGGGCAGCATCGCCTCGAGCAGATCGTCGCGGGTGTCTTCGAGGTTCATGGGATTTCCTTTTCGCGCAGATCGGCGGCATCGAGCAGTTCCTCGGCGTGGCGCTCCACCTCGGACGAAAAGCCAAGCAGCGACAGGTCGGGCATCCGCATCGGGAACAGGATGCCCTCCAGATGGTCGTATTCGTGCTGGATCACCCGGGCATGCAGGCCGCCGCGCGCCTCGCCCCGGACTGGCCGGCCGTCCAGGCCGAAGCCGCGGTAGCGGATGTTGGCCGGGCGCGGCACGAGCCCCCGCATCCCGGGTATCGACAGGCAGCCTTCGAAGTCGATCTCGACCTCGTCGTCGATGGATTCCACCAGTGGATTAACGATCACCGTCGGCGCGATGGCGGGTTCCGGCTCGCCGTCGCCGTCGCCGTCATGGTCCTCGTCATGGTCCTCCTCCGCTCCGGCGCGGCGTTCCGGCACGCGGAACACGAACAGCCGCCACGGTACGTGCACCTGCGGCGCGGCGAGACCGACGCCGTCGGCGTCCAGCATCGTCTCGATCATGTCCTCGACAAGGCGCCGGACCTCGGGCGCGGCCGGGTCCGGAACCGGCTCGGCGCGGTGCACCAGGACCGGGTGTCCCATACGGGCGATCTTCAGCAAGGCCATGGCGCTAATATAGGACGCCAGACCGCCCGATAAACAGAGCCGACAGCCTTTCCCGTCCTTCACTTCCCTGCCCGGATGGGGTATAAGCGCCGTCATCCGTCGGCCCGGCGTGCCGGACTGGCGTACAACATGCGTCGAAAAGCCGTGCGCACTGTCCAGGCCCATCCCCCGACCGGGAGGGGCTACAGTGGGTTACGGCTTGCTGTACCTTGATAGAGGAGCTGCTTGAACTTGCAGATTTCCGTCCGCGACAACAATGTCGACCAGGCGCTGAAGGTTCTGAAGAAGAAGATGCAGCGCGAGGGTGTCTTCCGCGAGATGAAGTTGCGCCGGTCGTACGAGAAGCCCTCCGAGCGCAAGGCGCGCGAAAAGGCTGAGGCGATCCGCCGGCAGCGCAAGCTGGAGCGCAAGCGTCTCGAGCGCGAGGGATTCTAGCCCCTCCCCCGTTTCGCGGCACCTTACGGACGCCGCGCCATCCGCGATTTCCGACCGAACAGGTCGCCCGCGCCAGCCGCGTGGCGGCCTGATACTGTTTGAGGGACCGACGCACGATGAGTGAGCAGGGCATCGCGGTCATCCTGCTCGCCTTCCTGATCTGGCTGGTGATCCGTCGCGCCGGCCAGAAGCGCCGGGAACGCGAGGCGGCGGAGTCCGGCGGCGGGCCCCAGGGCGGCACACCGTCGCCGAAGCGGTCCCGCAAGCAGCGGGAAATGCCCCGCGTCGGCCAGCCGGGCAGCATCACTGACGCCCAGATCGACCGGCTGAAGGCCAACGGCTTCGAGCCGGCCCGGACGTGGAGCTTCGAGGAAGCCGCCCTCGTGCTGGATGCCACCGACTACCTGCGTGCCGCCATCCTCAAGGCCACCGGCGACGACGAGCCGCCGGTCGAGGTGCAGAACGTGCTGCTGCAGTTCATCCTGTCCGACGACGACCTGCGCAACTACGTCCGCGCCTGGGGCGAACGCCGCCGCGAGGAAGGCCGCGAACGCGAAGCGCCGAAGCTGCGCGCGAACAACCAGTTCCGCCGCGTCGAGCAGATGATCGACGAACTGTGGGAAGACCGCGAGGAGGCCGCTCCGCGCGACTGAGCCCCGGCGGCCGGCTCAGCCGACCGCCTGGACGATCTCCTCGGTCATCTTCTTGGCGTCGCCGAACAGCATCATCGTGTTGTCGCGATAGAACAGCTCGTTCTCGACCCCCGCATAGCCCGATGCCATCGAGCGCTTCACGAACAGCACCGTCTTCGCCTTCTCCACGTCGAGCACCGGCATGCCGTAGATCGGGCTCGCCGGATCGGTCTTCGCTACCGGGTTCGTGACGTCGTTGGCGCCGATGACGTAGGCAACGTCGGCGGTGGAGAACTCGTGGTTGATCTCCTCCAGCTCGAACACCTCGTCGTAGGGCACGTTGGCCTCGGCCAGCAGCACGTTCATGTGCCCCGGCATGCGTCCCGCGACGGGATGGATGGCGTACTTGACGTCGACGCCCTCGTCCTTCAACTGGTCGGCCAGTTCGCGCAGCGAGTGCTGCGCCTGCGCGACCGCCATGCCATAGCCCGGGACGATGATGACCTTGCGGGCGTTCTTCATGATGAAGGCCGCGTCCTCGGCGCTGCCCGGCTTCACGGCGCGGTCGCCTGCGTCGCCGCCGCCCGCCGCCGCCACACCGCCGTCGCCGCCGAAGCCGCCCAGCAGCACGTTGATGATCGAGCGATTCATGCCCTTGCACATCACGTAGCTGAGGATCGCACCCGAGGAGCCGACCAGCGCACCGGTGATGATCAGCAGCGGATTCGCCAGCGTGAAGCCGATGCCGCAAGCCGCCCAGCCGGAGTAGGAGTTCAGCATCGACACGACCACCGGCATGTCGGCGCCGCCGATCGGCATGATCAGCAGCACGCCCAGCGCCAGCGCCAGCAGGGCGATCAGCCAGAAGGCGCCGAGGCTCTCGCTCTGGCAGAACCAGACCACCAGCGCGACCATCAGGATGCCGAGGACGGCGTTCAGCGGATGCTGGCCCGGGAAGACCAGCGGCTTGCCGCTGACCAGCCCCTGCAGCTTGCCGAAGGCGATCACCGAGCCCGAGAAGGTGACGGCGCCGATGGCGGTGCCGATGCTCATCTCGATCAGGCTGGCGACCGGCAGGTTGCCCGCCGTGCCGATACCGTAGGCGGAGGGATTGTAGAGCGCCGCCGTGGCGACCAGCACGGCGGCGAGGCCGACCAGGCTGTGGAATGCCGCCACCAGCTGCGGCAGCGCCGTCATCTGGATGCGCAACGCGATCACGGTGCCGATGCTGCCGCCGACGAGAATGCCGGCGAAGATCACCGTGTAGCTGAGCACGTCCGGCGACAGCAGGGTCGTGACCACCGCGATCGCCATGCCGGCGATGCCCCAGCGGTTGCCGGTGCGCGCGCTCTCCGGCGAGGAGAGCCCGCGCAGCGCCATGATGAAGCAGACGGAGGCGACGAGGTAGGCGAGCGCCGCGTAGTTGCCGATCACGCTTCTTTCCCCCTCAACGCTGCTTCTTCTTGAACATCTGCAGCATTCGCTGCGTCACGATGAATCCGCCGAAGATGTTGACCGAGGCCAGCACGACGGCGAGGAAGCCGAACACCTTCGAGAGGCTGGCCCCCGCCGGCCCGGCGGCGATCAGGGCGCCGACGATGATCACGCTGGAGATCGCGTTGGTCACCGACATCAGCGGCGAGTGCAGCGCCGGCGTCACGCTCCACACCACGTAGTAGCCGACGAAGCAGGCCAGCACGAAGACGGTGAAGAAGAACATCGTCTCGTTCGCGCCGTGACCGGCCGCGGCCTGCGCGGCCACCATCTGCGTCGCACTGTCGGCCAGCGCAGCGGCCTTCTCGGCCAGCCGCTGCGCCTCGGTCGCGATCTGCGCCGCGCCTTCGGCGAAGCGTTCCGGGGTCGCGCTCATGACTTCGGCTCCGTCTGCGTCTCGGCGTCGGGTGAAGGCTGTGGGGCCGGCGCCGGCTGCGGCGCGGCCTCGGCGGGCACGAGATTCGGATGCACCACCTTGCCCTCGCGCGTCAGCGCCATGCCCTTGACGATGTCGTCTTCCCAGTTCAGGGCCAGCTTGCCGGCTTCCTTGTCCCAGTACTGGTTGAGGAAGTTCAGCAGGTTCTTGGCGTACATCGCCGTGGTGTCGGTGGCGAGCCGGCTCGGCCAGTTGCAGTAGGCCAGGATCTTCACGCCGTTCTCCACCACCGTCGCCTCGCCCGGCGTTGAGAGTTCGCAGTTGCCGCCCTGGTCGGCGGCGAGATCGACGATGATCGAACCCGGCTTCATCTCGCGCACCATCTCGGCGGAGATCAGCTTCGGCGCCGGCCGGCCGGGGATCAGCGCCGTGCAGATGGCGACGTCCGACTTCCGCAGGGTTTCGCGCACCAGCGCCGCCTGCTTCTGCCTGTAGTCGTCGCCCATTTCCTTCGCGTAACCGCCGCTGGTCTGCGCCGCCTTGCTCGCCTCCGGATCGACGTCGAGGAAAGTGGCGCCGAGGCTGCGCACCTCCTCGCCGGCGGCGGCACGCACGTCGGTGGCATTGACGATGGCGCCGAGGCGGCGCGCCGTCGCGATCGCCTGCAGCCCGGCGACGCCGGCGCCGAGCACCAGCACCCGCGCGGGCGGCACCGTGCCGGCGGCGGTCATCATCATCGGGAAGCCGCGGCCGAACTCCGCCGCCGCCTCGACCACCGCCTTGTAGCCGGTGAGGTTCGACTGCGACGACAGCGCGTCCATGCTCTGGGCACGGCTGATGCGCGGCAGGTATTCCAGCGCGAAGGCGTCGATGCGCTTGCCGGCATAGGCGTCGATCAGGTCGCGGTCGGTGTGCGGCGCGAGCAGGCCCACCAGCACCGCGCCATCCCTGATCATCGACAGTTCGTCGGGCTGACCGTCGCCGCCGCGCAGCGGACGCTGCACCTTGAGTACGACGTCGGCGTCCTTCAGCGTCGCCTCCGGACCGTCGACGAGCGTAGCGCCGGCGTCGGCGAACTGCTGGTCGGGTATGCTGGCGCCCTCGCCGGCGCCGGTCTCCACCGTCACCTCGATACCGAGCGCGACCAGCTTCCTGACCGTGTCCGGCGATGCCGCGCAGCGCCGCTCGTGCGGCCTGCGTTCCTTCGCGATGGCGAGTTTCATCCCGCGGGACCGTTCCTGCTGCTGTTCATGGACCCGGCACTCCCCCTACGGCGCCGGTCGCGCCGTCCCGGGCAGGGCCACCATGCCGCGCAAAAACGGTTTTGCCAAGAGGAGCCGGCCGGGATTCTAGCCTAGACCGGCGGCCTTCAGCGCCTGCTTCTGGCGCTTGGCCAGCACCTTCGGATCGACATCCACGATCAGGTCGTGGAACAGGCGATGCCAGTTAAGGTGCGCCTTGAGATGCAGGAACACGCTGCCGAGGCCGATGGCCGCCCGGTCCATCAGCAGGAACTCGCGCGGCGGCCGCACCCCGCCGAGCCGCTTGAGCTCACCATGCACCTTCATGGCGATGTTGCGCCCGTAGACGCCGGCCTCGTCCTCATCCTCCTGGATGCGCCGCTTGCGGTCCTCCAGCAACGGCGCGTAGACGAATTCCGCCCACATGTTGAGGACGTCGATCACCTCCTGGTTCAGACCGCTGAAACCCCAGGTCTCGTAGGCATGCACCGCGAGGGCCGGGTCGTCGTCCCGCAACGCCTTGTACAGGTCGATCACGCCGGTCACGAACTGCGGCGGGAACACCCGGATGCAGCCGAAGTCCAGCAGGTTGACCCCGCAGTCGTCGCGCACCGTGTAGTTACCGAGATGCGGGTCGCCGTGGATCACGCCGTAGCTGTAGAACGGCACGTACCAGGCGCGGAACATGTTGGCTGCAACCTCGTCGCGCTGCTCCTGCGGCGGGTCCTTCTCGAGGAAGCGCATCATCGGCGCGCCCTCGAGCCACGTCATGGTCAGCAGCCGGTCGGTGGACAGCTTGGGCCAGGGCTCGGGCACCCTGACGCCCTCCTCCTTCGCCAGCATGTGACCGTAAAGCCGCATGTTGCGTCCTTCGCGGTCGTAGTCGAGCTCCTCCATCAGCCGCTCCTCGAGCTCGGCGTGGATCTCGCTCGGGTCGATGAAGGGGTCGTAGCGGCGATACAGGGAGAAGGCGAAGTTGAGCTGGCGCATGTCCGCCTGCACGGCCGACGCCATGTCCGGATACTGCAGCTTGCAGGCAAGCGGCGTGCCGTCCTTCGCCACCGCCTTGTGGACCTGGCCGAGCGAGGCCGCCGCCGAGGGCTCGCGGTCGAACGACTTGAAGCGCTTCTCCCAGTCGTCGCCAAGCTCCGTGCGCATGCGCCGACGCACGAACGGCCAGCCCATCGGCGGCGCGTTCGACTGCAGCTGCCGCAGCTCGGCGGCGTATTCCTCAGGCAGCGCGTCGGGGATGGTGGCGAGGATCTGCGCCACCTTCATCAGCGGACCCTTGAGGCCACCCAGCACGTCCTTCAGCGCGGCCGCCTGGCGGGTCCGGTCGCCGCCGCCGCGGGCACGTCCGCCGGCATAGCGCACCGCCGCGCCGCCCAGCGCCGAGGAGACGCGCGCGTAGCGCCGCCACCTTCCGCCGAAGCTGGCCTGTTCCCCGCGCTTGCGCGGGCCGCCTGCGCCGTCGTCAGAAGGTGGCTTCGAGTTCATCGATGAATCCGGAGATCACGCCGAGGCCGCGACGCCAGAACGCCTTTTCCGAGGCATCCAGGCCGAACGGCGCCAGCAGCTCCTTGTGGTGCAGCGTGCCGCCCGCCTTCAGCATCTCCAGGTACTTGCGCTGGAAGTCCGGATGACCGTCGCGGAACAGGTCGTACAGCGAGTTCACCAGGCAGTCGCCGAAGGCATAGGCGTAGACGTAGAAAGGCGAGTGGATGAAGTGAGGGATGTAGCCCCAGTAGCTGCGGTACTCGTCGTCGAAGCGCAGCGCGGGGCCGAGGCTCTCGCTCTGCACCTGCATCCACAGCTCGCCGAGGCGGTCGGGGCTGAGCTCGCCCTTCTCGCGCCGCTCGGCATGGACGCTGCGCTCGAACTGGTAGAACGCGATCTGGCGCACCACCGTGTTGATCATGTCCTCGATCTTGGTGGCAAGCATGACGCGCCGCCGCTTCTCGTCCTTCTCCTCGCGGAGCAGCGACTGGAAGGTCAGCATCTCGCCGAACACCGAGGCGGTCTCGGCCAGCGTCAGCGGCGTGCTCGACAGGAAATAGCCCTGCTCGGCCGCCAGCACCTGATGGACGCCGTGCCCCAGCTCGTGCGCCAGCGTCATCACGTCGCGCGTCTTGCCGTGGTAGTTCAGCAGCAGGTAGGGATGCGCGCTCGGGACCGTCGGATGGGCGAAGGCACCGGAGGCCTTGCCCGGCCGCGGCGGTACGTCGATCCACGGATTGTCGAAGAAGCGCCTGCCCACCGCCGCGAGGTCGCCCGAGAACCCGGCATAGGCGTCGAGCACGCGCTCGCGCGCCTCGTCCCAGGGGATGTCGCGGTCGTCCTGGTCCGGCAGCGGCGCGTTGCGGTCCCAGTAGTCGAGCCGGTCCACGCCCATCCACTTCGCCTTCAGGGCGTAGTAGCGGTGCGACAGGTCGCTGTAGGCCCCGCGCACCGCCTCGACCAGCGCGTCGACCACCTCGTCCTCGACCTGGTTGGCGAGGTTCCGGTACGAGGTCGCCTTCGGGTAGTGGCGCCAGCGGTCCTGGATCTCCTTGTCCTTCGCCAGCGTGTTGGTGATACGGGCGAGCAACGCGCCGTTGTCGCCCAGCACCTTGCCGATCGACTTGGCCGCCGCCTTGCGCCGCCCCGGCGACGGATCGCTCAGCCGGTTCAGCACCTCGCTGCCGGTGAGGGTCTCGCCGTCCACCGGGAAACGCAGCCGCGCCATCGTCTCGTCGAACAGCCGCACCCAGGCGCCGCGACCGGCGATATCCTGGTCGTGCAGCAGGCGCTCCAGCTCCTCCTCGAGCTGATGCGGGCGGAACACGCGCAGGTCGCGGAGCCATGGCCGGTAGCGCGCCAGCGCCGGAACCTTCATCTTTTCATCCAGCGCCCGCTCGTCGATCTTGTTGATCTCGAGCGTGAAGAACAGTGTATGGCTGGAGATGTCGGTCGCCCGCTCCTGCATCATCTGGTAGAAGCGGCCGATTTCGGTGTCCGTGGCATCCCCGGAGAAAAGCAGTTGCGCATAGCTGCCGAGCCGCCCCAGCCGCTCCTGCATCGCCTCGTACGCGGCGATGGCGCCGGCCAGCGTAGCGCCGTCCATCCCCGCCACCTTGCCGCGAAAGCGCGCCGCGAAATCCTTCGCCTGCCGCTCCGCCTCGGCGAGGTCGGCGGTCACCTCCGGCGCGTCGGGCGCCGGATAGAGGTCAGTGAGATCCCATTCGGGCAGGCTGCTCATGGAGAGTCCCCGTCCACTTCCTTCAGGTTCAGATGCGTGAATCCGCCGCCATGGATGTCAGCGATATGGGCGTGTTGGCGAACCGTGCCAACCATTAGCCGCCGTGCCTGACGCGCGCAACGCCGGCGAGCGGCGGATGCCCGACTACCGGCACTGGCCGACGCTGCCGGCGATGTTCTTCGACCGGGCGGCCGCCGGCGGCGGCCGGCCGTTCCTCTGGCACAAGGTCGACGGCCGCTACGCCTCGCTGGACTGGACCGAGGTGGCGGAGCAGGTAGCGCGCATCGCCGCGGCGCTGCATGCCGCCGGGGTGGAGGCGGGCGACCGGGTCGTCCTGGTGTCGGAGAACCGGCCCGAGTTCCTCGCCGCCGACGTCGCCATCATGGCCGTCGGCGCCATCGCCGTGCCGACCTACACCACCAACACCGTCGAGGATCACCGCCATATCCTCGCCGACTGCGGCGCCCGCGCCGCCATCGCCTCGACCGCGGAGCTGGCCGACCGGGTGCTGGAGGCAGCCACCGGAGCACCCGGCCTGCGCCACCTGATCGCCATCGAGGCGCCGACCGTCCCTGCTGGACATGTAACGGTGTCCGGCTGGCCGGACGGCGCGGCGCCGGCGGCCGGCATGACGGAGCTGGTGGCGAAGGCGCGGCAGGGTGAGCGCGGGGCGGCCGCCTGCATCATCTACACCTCCGGCACCGGCGGCAGGCCGAAAGGCGTGGTGCTGTCGCACGCCAACATCTTCGCCAACTGCGAGGGGGCGTGGCGGCGGCTGGTCGACGTCTGCGGACTGGAGGACGAGGTATTCCTGTCCTTCCTGCCGCTGTCGCATTCCTACGAGCACACCTGCGGCCAGTTCTTCCCGATCTCGATCGGCGCGCAGATCTACTACGCCGAAGGTATCGAGCAGCTCGGTCGCAACCTCACCGAGGCGCGGCCCACGCTGATGACCGCCGTGCCCCGCCTGTACGAAGGGATGCACAGCCGCATCACCCGCGACGTGGAGCGCGCGGGCGGCCTGAAGGCGGCGCTGTTCCGCCGCGCGGTCGAGATCGGCAGCAAGCGCTACCACGGCAAGGCGCTGTCGCTCGGCGAACGGCTGCTCGATCCGCTGCTGGAACGGCTGGTGCGCGACAAGGTGCGCGCCCGCTTCGGCGGGCGGCTGAAGGGCCTCGTCTCGGGCGGCGCGCCGCTCAACATCGACGTGGGGGTGTTCTTCCACGCGCTGGGCCTCCGGCTGTCGCAGGGCTACGGCCAGACCGAGGCGGCGCCGCTGATCAGCTGCAACCCGCTGGAGCGGATCAAGTTGCATACGGTCGGCCTTCCCGTGCCGGGCGTGGAGGTCCGAATCGCCGAAGACGGCGAGATCCTGGCGCGCGGCGACATGGTCATGCTGGGCTACTGGAACAAGCCCGAGGCGACCGCCGAGACGCTGCGCGACGGCTGGCTGCACACCGGCGACATCGGGCGGATCGACGAGGACGGCTACCTCGAGATCACCGACCGGAAGAAGGACATCATCGTCAATTCCGGCGGCGACAACCTGTCGCCGAGCCGGATCGAGGGATTCCTGACGCTGGAGCCGGAAATCCACCAGGCGCTGGTGTTCGGCGACCGCAAGCCGCACCTGGTGGCGCTGATCGTTCCCGATGCCGAGTTGGCCCGGGAGGAGACCGATCCCGACCGGCTTCGCGCACGGGTGCGGACGGCGGTCGAACGCGTCAACGCGCGCCTGTCGGCGATCGAGCGGGTGCGGCGGTTCGCGCTGGCCGACGAACCGTTCAGCGTCGACACCGGCGAGCTGACCCCGACAATGAAAACCCGCCGGCACGCCGTCCTGCACCGCTACGGCCAGAAACTGCTGCACCTGTACGAACGGCCGGGGTAAATACCCGGATTGAGTAGTCTTTTGTTCACGCGGCCCCGGTGCTAGTTTCTTGCGCCCAAGGGACAGAGACAGATGTCTGACGATCAACAACAAAACCAATCGGTTGAAACGGCCGACCTGCGCATCCTGATCATCGACCACAGCCAGGAGATGCGCCAGCTCATCCGCGACATGCTTGCGCGGATGGGCATCCGGCGCGTCTCCGAGGCGCGCGGCGTCGAGCCGGCGCAGGAGATCATCCAGGAAAACCGCATCCACGTCGTGCTGGTGGACTGGGACCTCGAGCCGAACACCGGGCTCGATGTGGTGAAGCTGTTGCGCGACCGGGACAAGTCGCCCAACCCCTTCGTGCCGATCATCATGCTGACGGGCATCGCCGACAAGGACCGGGTGCTGCAGTCGCGCGACGCCGGAGTCAACGAGTTCCTGCTGAAGCCGCTGTCCTCGAAGATGCTGTACGACCGCATCCACGCGGCGGCCAACGCGGCGCGCCCGTTCGTCGAGGCGAAGCAGTATTTCGGCCCCGACCGGCGTCGCAAGACTCCCGCCGGCTATCAGGGGCCGAAGCGTCGAACGGGAGACTGAGCCCGCCGCCTCAGTTGAGGCGGTGGTAGCGGCGGTACCACTCCACGAACCTCGGTAGCCCCTCGTCGATCGGCGTCGACGGTTCGAAGCCGATATCCTGACGCAACGCCTCGATGTCGGCGTAGGTTTCCTTCACGTCGCCGGGCTGCATCGGCTTGAACACCACCTCCGCCTTGCGGCCGATGGCCTGCTCCAGCAGGCCGATGAAGCGCATCAGCGGCTCGCTGCGATGGTTGCCGATGTTATAGACGCGGTGCGGCGCCGCCTCATCCGCCGCCGGCGGCCGGTCGAGGCAGTTCACGACCCCCTGCACGATGTCGTCGATGTAGGTGAAGTCGCGCTTCATGTCGCCGCCGTTAAACACCTCCAGCGGCTCGCCGGCGATGATCTTGCGGGTGAAGATGTAGGCAGCCATGTCCGGCCGTCCCCACGGCCCGTAGACGGTGAAGAAGCGCAGGCCGGTCGCGGGAATGGCGTAGAGGTGGCTGTAGGAATAGCTCATCAGCTCGTCGGCGCGCTTGGTCGCGCCGTACAGCGACACCGGCGAATCGACCCGGTCCTCGATCGAGAACGGCATCCTGGTGTTGGCGCCGTAGACCGACGAGCTGCTGGCGTAGACGAGGTGCCGGAACCCTTCGATGGCACGGCACATCTCCAGGATCACCAGATGGCCGATCAGGTTGGAGTGCGCGTAGGCGAACGGGTCCGTGAGCGAATGCCGCACGCCCGCCTGCGCCGCCAGGTGCACGGCCCGGTCGATGTCGGGATGCTGCCGGCGGATCGCCTCCATCGCGTCGCGGTCGGCGATGTCGGCCTGGTGGAAGACGAACCGCTCGTGCGGGTTCAGCTCCGCGAGGCGCGCGTGCTTCAGAGAGACATCGTAGTAGCTGTTCAGGTTATCGACGCCGACGACGGTCTCGCCGCGGTCGAGCAGCAACCGGCTGACGTGAAATCCGATGAAGCCGGCCGCGCCGGTGACGAGCACTGTCATAAGATGGAGATTCCCATAGCTGTCCGGCGCCCGGACCCCGTCCGGCTGCGGCTACATGCCCAGGGCACGCTTGTAGACGTCCAGCAGTTCCTCCTGCTCCTGGCGGTCCGACTGGTCCAACTTTCGGATGCGGATGACCTGGCGCAGCACCTTGCCGTCGAACCCTGTACCCTTGGCCTCGCTGTAGACCTCGCGTATGTCGGCCGAGAGAGCCGCACGCTCCTCCTCGAGCCGCTCGATCCGCTCGACGAACGACCGCAGCCGATCCGCCGCGACGCCCCCGACATCGGGCATGGAATTCCTCTCTCTGGGTGGAAACGGGTGTGCGGGGACCGTTTGCCCCCCGCGCCCGGAACATAGCCGCGCTGCGCCGGCGAAATCAACCAGACGCAAGCACGGGAGGAAGGGGGAAACGGCAGACGGCGGGAAGTACGTGCGGCGGCCAGCAACGCGCTCGTCTCATTGTCGTGCCGCACACCCCGCCTACCTAACGACCAAAGCGCCCCAAACGACCAAGGCGCCCCAAACGACCAAGACGCCAGGCGGTTGCACCCCGCGCCTGTGACCATCAACCGGACGATTGACATCTTATGACCACGCGCAGCGCCCGACCGGCCACGGCGCCCCTCACCCCGGACGAACTCGACGCCGCACTGCCGGCGCTCGCGGGGCTCCGCATCGGGGTGTTCCGCGACTGGCCATACCTCTACGACGGCGACATGGCCTATGAGCAGGACTACCTGCGCACCTACGCCGAGAGCCCGGACGCCATCGTCGTCGGCGCGTGGGACGGGCCGCGGCTGGTCGGCGCGGCGACCGGTGCGCCGATGGAGGACCACGCCGAGGCATTCGCCGACCCGTTCGTCGAGCGCGGCTACGCCATCGGCGACATATTCTACTGCGGCGAGTCGGTCCTGCTGCCGGAGTACCGCGGCCACGGCATCGGCCATGCCTTCTTCGACCACCGCGAGGCGCACGCCCGCCGGCTCGGCCGGCGCTGGTCGTGCTTCTGCGCCGTGGTGCGGCCGGACGACCATCCGCTGCGGCCGGCCGGCTACCGCCCGCTCGACGCGTTCTGGGAGAAGCGCGGCTACCGCCGGATGCCCGGCGCGTTCGCTCGCTTCCCGTGGAAGGACGTCGACAGCGACCGCGAGACCGAAAAGGCCCTGCAGTTCTGGATCAGGGAGCTCGAACCCGCCGTCTAATGCCCGCCGCCGGCCTGCCCGAAGGCCGCCTTCTGCGCGTCGGTGGCCTCGTTCTGGTAACGAGCCTTCCATTCGTCGTAGGGCATGCCGTAGACGATCTCGCGGGCCTGCTCGTAGGTCATCTCGCGGCCGCGTTCCTCCGCCGCCGCCCGATACCATTTCGACAGGCAGTTGCGGCAGAAGCCGGCGAGGTTCATCAGGTCGATGTTCTGCACGTCGGTGCGCTCGCGCAGGTGCCCCACCAGCGTGCGGAAGGCGGCGGCCTCCAGCTCGGTGCGCGTCTTGTCGTCCATCGCTTTCCTCCCGCGATCTGTCAGCCAGTGGAATGTGGGCCGGGCCGGGCCGCTTGGCCAGCCCCGCACGCGACCGGTATAAGGCGGCATGAGCGTTTCCGCACCCGACGACCCGCGCGGCTTCCTCAGGCGGCTGTTCGATGCCGCCGTCGCCGCCGCGGACCCGCAGGCGCTGCTGCCCGGCCTGCTGCCGCCGTCGCCGAAGGGCCGCACCGTCGTCGTCGGCGCCGGCAAGGCGTCGGCGCGGATGGCACAGGTGCTGGAGGCGCACCGGGCCGGCCCGCTGGAAGGACTGGTCGTCACCGCCTACGGCCATGCCGCGCCCTGCCGCCACATAGAGATCGCCGAGGCGGCGCACCCGGTGCCCGACGCCGCCGGCGAGCGCGCGGCGCGGCGCATCCTCGACATGGTCTCCGGCCTCGGCCCCGACGACCTCGTGCTGTGCCTGATCTCGGGCGGCGGCTCGTCGCTGCTGGCGCTGCCGGCGCCGGGGCTGACGCTCGACGACAAGCAGGCGGTCGCCCGGGCGCTGCTGCGCTCCGGCGCGGCCATCGACGCGATGAACTGCGTGCGCAAGCCCCTGTCGGCGATCAAGGGCGG
>JBBDQX010000188.1:6696-24633 GCA_040905765.1 Acetobacterales bacterium | reverse complement strand
CGTTCCGCGTCGGAGATGCCACGGTGGTTGTAGCGGAAGTCGAACTCGGCCTAGTAGCGGTGCAGGTGCGGCTCGCCGCAGTGCTGGTAGACGCCCTTCATGCCGCGCTTGAACACTGAGAAGTAGTTCTCAATCGTGTTCGTGTGCTGGCCGTGTTTGCCAACGTACTCCTTGCTGGAGTGGTTGACGGTGCGGTGCTTCGCGTACTGCTCGCCAGTGGTGGTGTAGAGGCGGCTTTCGTCGGTGTGCAGTTCGCTGGCGCGGTCCGCATGGGTAAAGAGGATTAGGCGCACCGTCGCCGCATTGGCGTTGCGAACGTGGAAGGTGCGGACCTGGCCCTCTGAGACGAGGCCAAACACCGTGTTCTTGCGGTGCCCCAAGCGCGATTTCTCGCTCTTGTAGGGGCGTCCCTTGCGCTGGGGCGAGGGTGCCGGGTTCTTCTGCTTGCCGATGTAGGTTTCGTCGGCCTGAACGACTTTACCCTCGCCACCCATGGGCGCGGGTGCGTCATCGATCATCGCGGCACGGATGCGGTGCGCCATGAACCATGCGGTTTTGTAGGTGACGCCGAGCATACGGTGCAGCTGGTGCGCGCTGATGCCCTTCTTACTGGCGCAGAGAAGGTGAGTAGCGAGCAACCACTTGTGCAGCGGAACATGGCTGCGCTCGTACAGGGTGCCGACGCGGACCGTGAACTTCTTGCGGCACTCGTTGCAGTGATACCAGCCCGGCTTGGCCTGACCGCCGAGCCGCTTGGCTGCACCGACCTCGCCGCAGAAGGGGCAGACAACGCCATCGGGCCAACGCTGCGCCTCAAGGAACGCGCGGGCTGCGGTCTCGTCGGTGAATATGGGGTTAGTCAGGTCACACATTGGCTATCTCCTTGAGACCAATATGGAGAATGACCCTTGTGCAGTCAAGTATATAATTGGGACTTTTCTCCTATTTTAGGATAAAGAAACACCCTCCCCTGACATCATGGAGGGTCCGATGCCTGACGCCCGCACACCCGCCGCGCCGCGGGTAAAGCATCCGCACATCACCGCGCCGCACATGCTGTGGCGCCCCACCTTCGCGCCGATGGCCTCGCCGCGGCAGGAGGCGTTCTGCCACCACTACGTGCTCACCGGAAACGCCACGAAATCGGCCGTCGCCGCGGGCTACAGCCCGCGTTCGGCGCGCTCGCTCGGATACCGGATGTTGACAAATGATGACATTCTAGACCGCATCCGCGAGATGCGCAGCGACCTCGGCGCCGCCAGCAGGATCGACCTCGATACCCAGATGTTCAAACTGGAGCACCTGTTCCGTGAGGCGCTGGAGCACCGCCAACTCGGCGCCGCGCTGCGCGCCGTCGAGTTGCAGACGCGCCTCGCCGGACTGTTCCCGCAGGACGAGTGCGCCCTCGCGCTGGCCCAGGCGGCGTCGGCGCCGCGGCCGCAGCGCCCCGCACGTCCACGTTACCGCCCCGGCGAGGCTAACGGCAGCGACACGGAATACTGGATGCTGGAATCGCTCGACCCGCCGCCGGCGGACTCCCCCACCGCAACGCAGCACGAAACTTCCTCGACGCTTCCCGCACTGCGGCAACCGTCGTAGGCTCGATAGCGTGCGGCGCCCCTTGGGAAGCGGGCCGCCGCTGATTATCTACACGGGGGAGAAGGGAAACCGCCGGATGGCGATCGACATCGAAAAGAATATCTTCAACGAGCCGAGGCTGCGCGCCGCCATGGAGAAGGAGGGCGTCGACCTCCTGATCGTGCGGGGGCCGGAGAATTCCAAGTACCTTTCCGGCTTCTTCCACAACGGCGGCACGCTCGGCTATCGGCCGTTCGTGGTGTTCTACTTCGCCGACCCGGCGAAGAAGCCCGCGCTGGTGGTGCCGGCGGTCGACCTGCACCTGGCGATGGACTCGACCTGGATCGGGGACTGCCGCGCCTACGCGATGGCGGAGTTCTTCACCGACCTCGACGTCCACTTCTACGAGGACTTCTTCGACGCGGCGAAGGCGGTGCTCGCCGACCGCGGCGTCAAGGGCATGACCATCGGCACCGAGGGCGACCAGCTCACCGAGGGCTACCGCAAGCGCCTCGACGCGCTGCTGGAGGGCAACAGGACCGTCGACTTCAGCCGCCAGCTCGAGCTGGTGCGCATGGTCAAGACGAAAGAGGAGATTCGCCGCCTCAAGGTCGCCACCGGATGGACGGTCGAGGCGCATGCCGCCTTCCGGGCCGCCATCAAACCGGGCGCGACCGACTGGGACCTGCACAAGGCCGCCTGCCACAAGATGATCGAGCTCGGCTCCGAGGGGCCGAAGTTCATCAACGTCGGCTCCGGCCCGACCAGCTTCGCGGCGCACGCGCCTTTCCCGACCGGCCATGTGCTGCAGCCCGGCGACTTCGCCAAGGTCGACATGGGCGCGTACTGCCTCGGCTACGGCGCCGATTTCGTGCGCAGCTACTACCTCGGCCACTGCTCGCAACGACAGCAGGACATCTGGAAGTGGCTCAACGAGGTGCAGATGGAGCTCGGCCTGTCGGTCAGGCTCGGCGACACCGGCGGCGACATCTTCCGCCGCGGCTACGACGCGATCTCGAAGCACCTCGAGGACTTCCCGCGGGAGTTCGTCGGCCACTCCATCGGCCTCTCCTCGCACGAGGAGCCGCGGATGAACGAGGTCAACCGGACGGCGGTCAAGCCCGACACCGTCTACTGCATCGAATACAGCTATTACAGCGAAGGCGTGCGTTTCCACACCGAGGAGACGTTCCTCATCGACGCGAACGGAAAGATCGAATGCTGGACGAAAGACTGCCCCCGGGACCTGATAGTCCCCATCTGAACGGCGACGGCGACAGCTCGCGGCGTCGCAGGGGTGCCGGCATGCGGCCGCGCGTCAGCCTGATCACGCTCGGGGTCCGCAGCCTCAAGCGCGCCCGCCGCTTCTACGAGAGGGGCCTGGGCTGGAAGCCCTCACGGCTGTCGAGCGACAGCATCGTCTTCTACCAGCTCGACGGCGGCATGGTGTTCAGCCTCTACGGCATGGAGGAACTGGCGACCGACGCCAACCAGGACCCCGCCGGCCGGCCCGCCGACAGCTTCTCGGGCGTGGCGCTGGCGCACAACGTCGGCGATCCGGCGGAGGTCGACCGGCTGCTCAACCGGGTGCTGCGCCACGGCGCCACCGTCACCCGCCCGGCCCGCAAGACCAGCTGGGGCGGCTATGCCGGCTACTTCGCCGACCCGGACGGCCATGTCTGGGAGGTGGCGTGGAACCCCCACTTCCCGCTCGACGACGCCGGCGGGATGCAGCTGCCGTCCTGAGCCCGGGGCCGGCGCCGGCCCTCACCCCAACATCAGGTTGGGCAGCCAGAGCGCCAGCGACGGCACGTAGGTCACGATCTGCAGCACGATGAAGATGCAGAGGATGAACCACTTGTTGTAGAACATGATCTCGCCGATCTTGGCGCCGCTGACCGCCGAGGCGGTCATCAGCACCGAGGCGACCGGCGGGGTCTGCTGGCCGATGCAGTGGTTCAGCGCCAGGATCACGCCGAAGTGGATCGGGTCGTAGCCGATGGCCGTGACCAGCGGCAGCGCCAGCGGCACCGTCAGCACGGTGCCCGCCGACCCGTGCAGGATCATGCCGAGCAGGATCAGGATGATGTTGAGCCAGAACATCACCACGTAGCGGTTGTCCGAGATCGACGTCACCGACTGCGCGATGGCCTGCGGGATGCCCTGGTTGGTCAGGTACCAGCCGAACACCGCCGACGTCGCCACCATCAGCAGCACGATGCTGGTCCGCTTCGAGGCCACCAGGATGATCGAGGGCAGGTCCGACACCTTCAGCCGCCGCTTGACGACCATGCCGATGAACAGCGCCATGGCCACCGCCACCGCCGCCGCCTCGGTCGGCGTGAAGATGCCGCCGAGGATGCCGCCGAGGATGATCACCGGCAGCGTCAGCGGCCACGCCGCCCGCTTCAGCGCCCGGCCCAGCCGGCTCAGCTCGAACGGCCCCTCCGCCGGCCAGCCGTAGTAGAGCGCGAAGCCGTAGGAGAACAGCATCAGCGCGCCGCCCATCAGGAAGCCCGGCACGATGCCGGCGATGAACAGCCTGACCACCGATTCGCCCGCGATCGCGCCGTACAGGATGAACGCGAGGCTCGGCGGGATGACGATGGCGATCGACGCCGACGACGAGGTGATCGCCGCGGCGAAGCCGAGCGGGTAGCCGCGCTTGGTCATCTGCGGGATCAGAATGGTGCCCTGCGCCGCGACGTCGGCGACCGCCGAACCGGATATCTCCGCGAACACCATCGACGCGGCGATGTTGACCATGGCGAGGCCGCCCTTGATTGAGCCGACGACGCTGGAGGCCAGCTCGATCAGGTCCTCCGCCAGGCCGGCGCGGTTCATCAGCTCGCCGGCGATCATGAACATCGGCATCGCCAGGAAGACGAAGTGCTCCATGCCGGTGAACATCATCAGCGGCACGATGTTGAACGGCACGATCGTCGCCGACAGGAAGGCGATGGCGGTCAGGCCGAGCGCCACCGCGATCGGGATGCCGAGTACGATGAGTACCGTGAGGGTGGAGAGGACGGCGGTCATTCGAGCCCTCCGATGCGCGGCGGCAGGTCGCCGAGGCGCAGGATCTTCAGCATGTTGTTGATGCAGACCAGCCACACCGCCACCGCCGCCACCGGCATCGCCACCGTGAACCAGGCGCGGACGATCGGCAGGCTGTCGAGCTCGCGGCCCATGTCGAAGCCGACCACCTTGGCGCCGTACCAGCCGGCGACGCCGAACAGCACCAGCGTGCCGGCGTTGGCGAACAACCCCAGCGCGACGCGCAACGGCCGCGACACCTTGGCCACCAGCACCTCGACCGAGATGTGGATGTTCTCGTGGAAGCCGATCGGCGCCACCGCCAGCATGAGAACCACCAGCATCAACGGCGATACCTCGGACAGCCAGCCGATCGAACTGTTGACGACGTACCGGAAGAACACGCCCAGCACCAGCGTCACCGTCAGCCATCCTCCGACGAAGATGGCGATCAGCTCGCAGACGCGGACGATGCGCAGAACCAGCGCGTCGAGCCCTCGCTCGAACCCCGTCACGCTTTCCCCCCTTGGCAAGGGACCCGATGTCAGGAAAGCCGCGGCCCGGTCAGGCCCCCCGGCCGCGGAAGTCCCCCGGCGACGCCTACATGCCCATCGAGTCCTGGACCATCTTCCAGACGTCCTCGCCCGAGTTCTTCTTGACCTCGTCGTACAGCGGGGCCGCCTTGGCGCGGAAGGCCTTCGAGTCGATCTCGTTGACCTTCAGCTCGGGGTTGGCCTCCTTCATCCTGTCGAGAAGCGTCGTATCGCGCTGCTCGCCCAGCCTGAAGGAGAGCTCGGCCGCCTCGTCTGCCGCCGCCTGAACCGCCTTCTGCACGTCGGCCGGCCAGGAATCCCAGTGCAGTTTGCTGACCACGACCGCGTTCGGCGTGAACACATGGTTCGACATCGAGACGAACTTCTGCACCTCGTGGAACTTGGCGCCCCAGATCGAGCCGAGAGGGTTCTCCTGCCCGTCGATCACACCCTGGCGCAGCGCCACATAGACCTCGGAGAAGCTCATCGGTGTCGGGTTGGCGCCGAAGGTCTGGAACATCTTCAGGCGGAACGGATTGCCCGGGGTGCGCAGCTTGACGCCGTCGAGATCCTCCGGCTTGACGATCGGGCGGACGTTGTTGCTGATCTGGCGGAAGCCGAGTTCGCCGATCGCCAGCACCTCGATGCCCTTCGCGGCGGCCTCCTTCTTCAGCCGCTCGCCGAGTGGGCCGTCGACGACCTTCATCACCTCGGCGCGGGTGCCGAACAGGAACGGCGCCTCGAACACGCCGAACGCCGGTACCAGCGACGCCATCGGCGACGCCTGCACGCTCATCATGTGCGTGCCCTGCTGCAGGCCGGCGATCACCGCCGTCTGGTTGCCGAGCTGCGCGCCCGGGAAGATCTGGAACTCGACCTTGCCGGGGAGTGCGCCCTCGACGCTTTTCTTCATCGCCTCGGCGAGCGCGATGTTGATGTGGTCGCCGGACGATTCGGTCGCGAACTTGATGACGACGTCGGCCGCCGATGCGGTCACCGGCGCCGTGCCCAGCGCCGCCATCGCGACGACACAGGCAAGTCTCGAAAACTGCCGCTTCATATGATGCCTCCTGTTTGTGGTGCCGCACTTTCAGGGAGGATTTTTCCGGCCCGGCCGTGCGACGGACCCAGCCGGTTGACGCTTCCTGCACCGACGCGAAAACCCGCATCGCGCGGTGCTGGAATGCGGTTGCAATAAAACGCTAGCATCGGCCTACGGACCCCACAAGCGCGACGAACGGAGCGGTGATGAACGAGACCGAGGTAGTCCTTGTCGAGCGTGACGGCGGCATCGCCACCGTGATCCTCAACCGGCCCGAGAAGCGCAACGCGTTCAACGCCGCGATGTCACGGCGGCTCAAGACGGTGTTCGACGAGCTGTCGGCCGACGAGGCGGTGCGCTGCGTCGTGCTGCGCGGCGCCGGCGACAAGGCGTTCACCGCCGGCGCCGACATCAACGAGTTCGCCAAGGTCCGCACCGACCGCGCATCGAGCCGCGACTACAACGAGACCTCGAAGGCGGCCCAGATCGCGGTGCGCGACTGCCGCCATCCGGTGATCGCGATGATCCGCGGCTACTGCCTCGGCGGCGGCGCCGGCTTCGCGCTGATGTGCGACATGCGCATCGCCACCCGGTCGAGCCAGTTCGGCATCACCGCGAAGAAGCTCGCCAACTACTATTCGACGCACGCCATGGAGGCGTTGCTCGCCGCGGTCGGCCGCCCGAAGGCGCTGGAGATCCTGCTCGAGGGCGAAGTCTTCGGCGCCGAGGAGGCGCTGCGCATCGGCATGGTCAACCGGCTGGTGGACGACGACGCGCTGGAGTCCGAGGTGATGGCCACGGCGCAGCGCATCGCCGACGGCGCGCCGCTCGCCGCGCGCTACCACAAGAAGTTCCTCTACCGCCTCGGCGAGCGCGATCCGCTGACGCCGGAGGAACTGGAGGAAGTCCACACCGCCGCCGACACCGCGGACTACGAGATCGGCTACCGCGCCTTCCAGAACAAGGAAAAGCCGCGCTTCGTCGGACGCTGATCCGCCTGCGCCGCAAGGGAGAACCAGAGATGGAAAATAACGGGCCCCTCAAGGGCATCAAGGTCGTCGACATGACCATCAACATGGCCGGGCCGACCTGCAGCCTCTACCTCGCCGACCTCGGCGCCGACGTCATCAAGATCGAGCGGCCGGGCCGCGGCGACGACACCCGCCGCTTCATCCCGCCGGACATCAAGGGCGAGTCCTCCGCCTTCATGATGATGAACCGCAACAAGCGGGGTCTCGCGCTCGACATCAAGAGCGAGGCCGGCAAGGAGATCTACAAGCGCCTCGCCAGCCAGGCGGACGTGGTGGTCGAGAACTTCAAGCACGACACGCTGGTGCGCAACGGCATCGGCTACGAGGTGCTGAAGGAACTCAACCCGGGCCTGATCTACTGCAGCCTGACCGGCTTCGGCCGCACCGGACCTTACGCCGACCGCGGCGGACTCGACCTCGTGGCGCAGGGCTACAGCGGCCTGATGAGCATCACCGGCGAGGGCGGCGACCGCCCGCCGGCCAAGGTCGGCGCGCCGATCTGCGACATCATGAGCGGCATGTTCGCCGCCATGGGGGTGATGGCCGCGCTGCACCACCGCGACCGCACCGGCGAGGGCCAGATGGTCGACTCCTCGCTGCTGGAGGCGGGCGTCACCGCCACCTACCACCAGTCGGCGATGTACATCGCCACCGGCGAGTCGCCGCCGGCGATGGGCACGGTGCATCCTCTCAGCGCGCCCTACCAGGCGTTCGAGTGCTCCGACGGTTACCTCACCGTCGCCGCCGGCGCCGACGAGCGCTGGGGGCGGCTTTGCAAGGCGTTCGGCATCGAGGAGTTCATCGCCGACCCGCGCTTCAAGGAGGCGCCGCTGCGCATGAAGAACCTCAAGGCACTGCAGGACCTGCTGGCGCCGCACTTCGCGAGGATGACGCGCGAGGACTGCCGCGTGCTGCTCGACAAGCACGGCGTGCCGGCCGGCCCGATCCTCAGCATCGGCGAGATGCACGAGGACCCGCAGGTCAAGGCGCGGGAGATGTTCGTCGAAGTTCAGCACAGCCGCGTCGGCCGCGTCCGCACCATGGGCTCGCCGATGAAGTTCTCGCGCACCCCGGCCAGCGTGCGTCGCGGCGCGCCGCTGCTCGGCGAGCATTCCCGCGAGGTGCTGGCCGAGATCGGCTACAACGACGTGGAGATCGAGAAGCTGGTCGCCGAAGGCGCCATCGGCGTCCCAGCGCTGCCCCGCGCCGCGGAGTAGACCACCGGGGAGGATCGTCGCGGCGGGCGCCCGGCCATGCGCCCACTGACCATCGCGCTCACGGTGTCGCTGCCGCTGACGGCGACGTTCTTCCTGTCGCACGCCTTCCGTACGGTGCATGCGGTGATCGCGCCCCGGCTGGCGACGGACCTTCAGCTGGACGCGACGGCGCTGGGGCTGCTCTCCGGGGCGTTCTTCATCGCCTACGCCCTGGTGCAGCTCCCGGTCGGGCTGGCGCTCGACCGGTTCGGCCCGCGCCGAGTTCAGATGGCGCTGCTCTCATGCGCGAGTCTCGGCCTGCTGGTCTTCGCCATCGCCGGCAGCGTCGCCGGGCTGGCCGTCGGGCGCGCGCTGATCGGCGTCGGCATGGCCGCCTCGCTGATGGCCGCGCTGAAAGGCAACGCCATGTGGTGGCCCCGCGATCGGCTGCCGCTGATCAACGGCATCACGCTGGCTTTGGGCGGCACGGGCGCGATGGCGGCCACTGTCCCGGTGGAGATGGTGCTGCGTGTCATCGACTGGCGGACGCTGTTCCTGCTGCTCACCCTGCCCACGCTCGCGGTGCTCACACTCACCGCGGCCACCGTGCCCGAGCCTCGACGTACCGCGCCCGCCGAACCCGGACTGGGCCGGGCCGTCGGCGTCCTGCGGCGTATCTTTTCCGACCGCTTCTTCTGGCGTCTCGCGCCCGCCACGGCGATGATCACCGGCACGCAGTTCGCCTATCTCAGCCTCTGGATCGGCCCCTGGCTGCGCGACGTGGCGATGCTCGATCCGGCCGCCGCCGCACGCTACATGTTCGTCGCCATGGCGATGCTCCCGGCCGGCTGGATGCTGATCGGCATGATCATGGACCGCCTCCAGCGGTACGGCGTCACGCCGCTTGCGGTCTATACCGGCTGCTTCCTGCTGTTCATCCTCTCGCAAGCGGCTCTGGCGCTGGAACTCGCCGACCTGGCGCTCCTGTTCTGGCCTCTGTTCGCCTTGTTCTCCGCCGTCGGCAATACCGGCTATTCGATCTTCGCCCAGCACTTCCCGTCCGAGATGGTGGGGCGCGTCAACACGGCGCAGAACCTGCTGGTCCTGAGCGTCGGCTTCCTCATCCAGACGGGAATAGGCGTGGTGATCGACTTCTGGCCGGGTGCTGCCGACGGCCGCTACGATCCCACGGGCTATCGCACGGCGCTGTGGATCGGCCTCGCCCTGCAGGCCCTGGCCTTTGCCTGGCTGATCCGGCCCCACCGCCGATGAACGCACCTGCCGTTCGCAACTCGGCCCGTGCCCCCTGTTGCGGGCAGGCGAGGGCCGCACTAAACATCATCTATAAAGCAACTTGCCCGGTGCCTCCGTCCGCCCGCCCCCACGCGCGGCCGGCCATGGCACCCGGAGGGAACAGTTGAGCGAAAGCACCACCGACGAGCTGACCGTCGACATCTGGCGCGGCGGCGAGCAGGGCGAATTCCGCCGCTACACCGTCCCCGCCCGCGCCAGCCAGACCGTGCTGGACGTCGTCACCCACGTCCAGCGATACCTCGACCAGACGCTGTCCTACCGCTTCGCCTGCCGGGTCGGCATGTGCGGCTCCTGCGCCATGACCGTCAACGGCCGGCCGCGCTGGACTTGCCGCACCCATGTCGACAAGGTGGCTAAGGACGGCCGCATCACCATCGCGCCGCTGCGCAACCTGCCGGTGATCAAGGACCTCGCCGTCGACATGGCGCCGTTCTTCGACAAGTGGACGAAGGCCGAGGCGCGCTTCCTGCCGACCGATCCGGACTCGCCGGAATTCGCCCGGGTCTCGCCGGACAGCCGTGAACGGCAGGAGGCGAACGCCGGCATCGAGTGCATCGGCTGCGGCGTCTGCTACGCCGCCTGCGACGTCGTCGCGTGGAACCCCGACTACCTCGGCCCCGCCGCCCTGAACCGTGCCTGGACGCTGGTCAACGACGCCCGCGACGCCGACCCGGCCCGGCACCTGGCCGCGGTCGCCGGAGACGCGGGCTGCCATTCCTGCCACAGCCAGCAGAGCTGCACCGAGCACTGCCCGAAGCAGCTCAACCCGGCCGCCTCCATCGCCGGGCTGAAGCGCGCGACGGCGAAGGCGATGCTGCGGGGCGAGATATGAGCGCCGTCTCCGCCGGCCGCCTGTCGGGCCGGACCCGCCACGAGCTCTGGCTCTATGTCGTGCAGCGCGGCACCGCGCTGGTGATGGCGCCGCTGGTGGTGGTGCACCTCGCCGTCATCGTCTACGCCGTGCAGGGGGGCTTGAGCGCCGGCGAGATCCTCGGCCGCACCCGGGGCAGCCTGCTGTGGGGCGCCTTCTACGGCGTGTTCGTCGTCGCCGCGTCGCTGCATGCCGCCGTCGGCCTGCGCAACATCGTCTCCGAGCTGACGCCGTGGCGCGGCCGCAGCCTGATGTGGGCGGCAACGCTGTTCGCCGTCGTGCTGATCGTGCTCGGCCTGCGGGCCGTGGCGGCGGTGGTGGGAGGCTGAGATGGCCCGCGGCTACGGTGCCCACCGCAACCACGCCAGCTACTGGGCCTTCGCCGTCCACCGGCTGTCGGGGCTCGGCCTCGCGCTGTTCCTGCCGGCGCACTTCTGGGTACTCGGGATGGCGGTCTCGCCCGGAGAGTTCGACCGCTTCCTGAGCTGGACCGACATGCCGCTGGTCAAGCTGGCCGAGACGGTGCTGGTGCTGCTGCTGGCGGCGCACATCACCGGCGGGCTGCGGCTGATGGCGATCGAGTTCATGCCCTGGCCCAGGCGGCAGAAGGACTGGATCTCCGTGGCCGGCGGGGTTTCCGCGGCGGTGGGCCTGCTGTTCCTGCTCGCGGCGTTCTGAGAGGCATGACCATGCAGATCGAGCGTCAAGAGACCGACATCCTGATCCTCGGCTCCGGCGGCGCCGGGCTGTTCGCCGCGCTGCACGCCGTCAAGGCGGCACCCGACCTCGAGGTCACCGTCGCGGTGAAGGGCCTTCTCGGCAAGTGCGGCTGCACCCGCATGGTGCAGGGCGGCTACAACGTCGCCATCGCCGCGCAGGATTCCGCCGAGCGCCACTTCATGGACACTGTGGAGGGCGGCAAGTGGCTCAACCACCAGCAGCTCGCCTGGGACCTGGTGGAAGGCGCCATCGTCCGCATCCACCAGCTCGAGAACGAGCTCGGCTGCTACTTCGACCGCAACCCGGACGGCAGCATCCACCAGAAGGCGTTCGCCGGGCAGACCTTCGACCGGACGGTCCACAAGGGCGACCTGACCGGCATCGAGATCATCAGCCGGCTCGCCGAGCAGGTCTGGGCGCGCGGCGTCACGGCGCTGGAGGAGCACCGCGCCATCGCGCTGGTGCCCGCCGCCGACGGCAGCCGCATCGCCGGCGTGCTGATGATCGACATGCGCACCGGCGGCTTCCGCTTCGTCAAGGCGAAGGCGGTGCTGCTCGGCACCGGCGGCGGCCCGACAATGTACCGCTACCACACGCCGTCCGGCGACAAGACCTGCGACGGCATGGCGATGGCGCTGCGCGCCGGGCTGCCGCTGCGCGACATGGAGATGGTGCAGTTCCACCCGACCGGCCTGCTGGCGGGCCCGCACACGCGGATGACCGGCACGGTGCTGGAGGAAGGGCTGCGCGGCGCCGGCGGCTACCTCAAGGGCGGCGGCGGCCAGCGCTTCATGCACCAGTACGACGAGCGCGGCGAGCGCGCGACGCGCGACATCGTCAGCCGCGCCATGTACGCCGAGATGCGCAAGGGCAACGTCACCGACAACGGCGGGCTCTACATCGACATGTCTCACCTCGGCCGCGACGATGTGACGCAGATGTTCAAGGGCATGGTCGAACGCTGCGCCGACTGTGGCTTCGACCTCGCCGGCGACCCGGTCGAGGTGGTGCCGACCGCCCACTACATGATGGGCGGCGTGATGTTCGAGCCGGACTGCCGCACCGCCCTGCCCGGCCTGTACGCCGCGGGCGAGGACACCGGCGGTGTGCACGGCGCCAACCGGCTGGGCGGCAACGGCGTCGGCAACTCGACCGTGTTCGGCGGCGTCGCCGGCGACAGCATGGCGGCCTGGGTGCCGGCGAACGGCCGCGCCGCCGATCCCGACGAATCCGCCATCGAGCGCGCCGTCGCCTGGGCGATGACGCCGTTCGGCAAGGCGCCGGGCGACATCCACGGCCTGCGCGAGCGGCTGGCCGACATCACCTGGGACGACGTCGGCATCATGCGCACCGACGAGGGGCTGGTGCGCGGCGAGGAGCGGCTGGCCGAGCTCGACGCCGAGCTGGAGACGGTCGGCACGGCGGAGGAAAACCGCGCCTTCAACCTGACCTGGCACGACTGGATGAACCTGAAGAACCTCATCCTGATCAGCCGCGTCATCGCCGCCGCCGCCCGCCGGCGGCAGGATTCGCGCGGCGCCCACTTCCGCGAGGACTTCCCGGAGGCCGGCGATCTCGCGACCTCGGCGTTCACCAAGGTGCGCCTGGCCGGCGAGGGCCGCCTTGACGTAGGCGAGGAGCGTGTTCAATTCACACATGTGCGCCCCGGCCATTCCCTGGTCGACGCCAACGGCCAGCCCCGCCGCCGCGCGGCGGCGGGAGAATAGGCCGGCAAAGGAGGATTGCGATGATCCCGATCAGCAAGTTCGACGAGGCCGCGCTCGAGATCATGGGCCGGGCCGCGATCGACATCCCGCACGACTACAAGGACGGCATCCGCAAGATGGCGGAGCAGGAGGAGGAGGAACTCTCCCGCTTCGTGCTCGAGGCGATGCTGGAGAACTGGGAGGCCGCGGAGGCCGACCGCCGCGCCATGTGCGCCGACACCGGCGTGCCGCGCTACTACGTCAAGATCGGCAACGAGGCGAAGGTCGAGGGCGGCTTCGTCGCGGTCGAGCGGAGCCTGCGCAACGCCTGCGCCCGTGCCACCCACGACGTGCCGCTACGGCCCAACCGCGTACACCCCCTGTGGCGCACCGATCACAACAACAATGTCGGTATCAACGCGCCGGAGATCGAGTACAGCTTCGAGCCGGACGTCGACTGGGTCGACGTCACCACCGTCCACAAGGGCGGCCTGTTCGGCACCGACTACCGCATGCTGTTCCCGGGCGACGGCATCGGCGGCATCAAACGCTTCTTCCTCGACGCGCTCATGCAGTTCGGCCGCCGCGGCCTCGCCTGCCAGCCGGCCATCATCGGCATCGGGCTCGGCGGCTCGAAGGACACCTGCATGGTGCTGGGCAAGCAGGCCGCCTGCCTGCGCACCGTCGGTAACGCCAACCCTGACCCGAAGGTCGCGGCCCTGGAGCAGGAGTTGAAGGAGCTCGGCAACAACATCGGCATGGGGCCGATGGGATTCGTCGGCAAGTCGATGGTGATCGACTGCCATATCGAGTGCGGCTACACCCACACTGGCGGCATGCCGGTCAGTATCCACGCCTTCTGCCTGTCGTCGCGCCGCGCCACCGCGCGGCTGTTTTCCGACGGGCGCATCGAGTACCGCACCGACCCCAGGTGGTTCACGCCTTACATGCGGCGCGAAGGAATCGACCATGAGCCAGCCGAACGAGAGAAAGTCCTCGCTTAACAAGGTCCGCCTGCAGCTTCCGGCGAAGGACGAGGACCTCGCGAAGCTGAAGATCGGCGATGTCGTCTATCTCGACGGCATCGTCTATACGGGCCGCGAGGGCGTCTACAAGCGCATCATCGCCGACGGCGAGACGCCGCCGGTCGACCTTCGGTCGCTCGGCAACGTCAACTTCCACTGCTCGCCGGCGGCGAGCGCCGACAACGGCGTCTACAAGGTCGGCGCGGTGACCGCGACTGCCAGCTTCCGCTTCTCGCAGTGGATGGACGAGTGGTTCAAGCTGTCGGGCGTGAAGATCATCATCGGCAAGGGCGGCATGTCCTCGGCCGACTACAAGAAGTACTTCGTGCCGAATCGGGCGATCTACCTGACCACCGTCGGCTACGGCACCGGCGCGCTGCTCGGCCGCGGCATCAGGGACGTCAAGGTGCACTGGCTGGAGGAGCTCGGCATCGCCCAGGCGATGTGGGTGCTGACCGTCGAGAACTTCGGCCCCTTTCTGGTCGAGAGCGACTTCGAGGGACGCAGCCTGTTCGAGGAATCGAACGACAAGGTCAACCAGAACATCGACGACCTGTACAAGGACCTCAAGGCACCGGCCCTCGCCCGCTACGGCGAGACCACCTCGCGCAAGGACGAGGTGGTGTAGCCGTTACCGGCGCTACTTCCGTAGCGCCTTCTTTTTCTTCAGCAGGGCGTTGAGTTCGGTGATCGGCCGCTTGCCGGTGATGAGCCGTTCCTGCTCCGCCTCCAGCGCGGCGACGTCCTCGACCTGGTACAGCACGTCGTCGATGCGCGCCTGCGGGATCACCGCGATGCCGTCGCCGTCGCCGACGACGATGTCGCCGGGCTTCACGTTGGCGCCGGCGCAGCACACCTCGACGTCGTAGCCCACCACCTCGAGCTGGTTCGGCCGGATCGACGCGCCGCGGCAGTAGACCGGCATCTTCAGGCCGGCGATCTCGCGGAAGTCGCGGACGCAGGCATCGACCACCGTCGCCGCGAGGCCGCAGGCCTGCGCGTGGCTCGCCATGTTCTCGCCGGAGACGTAGCAGTCGGTGCCGCCGGTCTCGATGACCAGGATCTCGCCGGGCCCGCAGGCGGCCATCACCTCGTAGATGTTCCTGTCCGACGGCCCGCCGCCGCCGCCGCGCGGGGCGTAGCGCAGGGTGCGGGCGACGCCGACCACGGCCTTGCCGTTGGCGGGGTGCAGGCCGGCCATCCAGCCGCCGATGCCGAGCCTCAACATGGCGTCGGTGACGAACCCCGACGGCAGCCCCTTCAGCGCCCTGATCGCCCGCTCGGCGGCCGTGCGCTCCTTCTTCCCCGACTTCGCCTTCTTGGCCATGCTGCCCCCTCCTGCACCGCCGGCCGCGCGGCCCCGGAATGGCGCCCGCTCCCGCTTGGCGTCAGATTATCGCATGGCGAACCCGGGCGGATACCCACTCGCTGATCACCACCGTGGCGAGGATGACCAGGAAGATCGTCGTCACCTGGTTCCACGCCAGCACGTTGAGCGATGCCTGCAGCTTCAGGCCCAGCCCGCCCGCACCGACCAGCCCGAGAACCGTCGATTCGCGGATGTTGATGTCCCATCGAAAGACGCTGATGCCGGCGAAGGCGGGCATGATCTGGGGCGCGATCGCGTAGTCCGTCACCTGCCAGCGCGTCGCGCCGGTCGCCGCAACCGCCTCGACCTGGCTCGCGTCGATCTCCTCGATCGCCTCGTACAGCAGCTTGCTGATGAAGCCGATCGAACGCAGCGCGATCGCGATAATCCCGGCCAATGTGCCCGGCCCGATGATCGCGACCAGCAGCAACCCCCATATGATCGAATTGATCGACCGGGACGACACGATGACCAGCAGTGCCAGCGGCCGGACCACGAGCAGCGACGGCGTGGTATTGCGGGCGGCGAGGAAGGCCAGCGGCACCGAGAATACGATCGCCAGCAGCGTACCCAGCGTGGCGATGTTGAGCGTTTCCCAGAGCGGCCACCACAGCTCCGACATATATCCCAGCTTCGGTGGCACCATGCGGCTGCCGAGATCTGCCGCCTGCGTGGGCGCGTCCGATACGAACGCCCAGATCGTATTCTCGGTCATCACCTGCCAGCAGAAGACGAACAGGGCGACAAGGCAGAACCATCCCGCCCACGATGCCCACTGCTGGCCCGTCGTGCGGTGCTGCCAGGCCCTGCCGACGCCGCCTGCGGAACCGACTGGCATCACTGCACCCACTTGCGTACGTAGCTGGACGAGTATTCGACGAACATGACGATCAGGATGATCATCATCAGCACGGCGGCCGCGGAGTCGTACTCGTAGCGGTCCATGGCCGTATTCAGGGTGGCGCCGATCCCGCCCGCCCCGACGATGCCGATGACCGAGGATTCACGGAAATTGATGTCGAGGCGGTAAAGGCTCAGGCCGATCAGGCGCGGCATCACCTGGGGCTGGATCGCGTAGTTGACCAGTTGCAGCCATCCCGCGCCGGTGGCTCGGATGGCCTCGGCCTGCGCCTCGTCGATATCCTCGATATCCTCGGCCAGCAGCTTGGACAGGAATCCGATGGTGGCGAAGGACAGGGTGAGGAACCCCGCGAAGGGCCCGAAACCGAACATCGCCACCAGCACGATGGCGATGATGATCTCCTGGAAAGCGCGGGCCAGCGCGATGATGCCGCGACATGCCAGGTAAACCGGCCGCGGTGCGAGGTTGCGCGCCGCTCCGATCCCGATGGGTACCGAGAGGATCACACCGACCACCGTCGAGGTCAGGGTCATCGTGAGGCTCTCGATCATGCCGACGTAGATATCGCCCCAGCGGCTGGAGAAGTCCGGGACGAGGAACCCCTCGACGAAGCGGGCGCCGCGGTCGAGCCCCTCATAGACGCGCAGCCAGTTGACCTCGATCGAGGCCAGGGCCAGGAGCAGGTAGATCGCCGAGCCTCCGTAGATCGCGAAACGCAGCCACGGGTCAGCTATCAGCGGCGGACGGCGCCAGCGGCGAAGGGATGCGGTCGCGGCCATCGTCAGATAGCCCCGGCAAGGCGGGCCGGGTCCAGGGCCTCGGCGTCGTCATCCGTTTGTGCGCTGTCCGGGCGCCGCATTCCCCGCCAGTCGGCCTCGCCGTAGATCAGAGTCAGCGCACGCTCGTCGAGCCCGGGCGGCGGACCGTCGAACACGACTTCGCCGGCGCGAAGGCCCACGATGCGTTCGACGAAGGACTGCGCCAGCAGCACATCGTGGATGTTGATGATCGCCGGCAATCCGCGCTCGGCGCAGATGTCGCAGATCAGCTGCATGATCTGGCGCGACGTCTTGGGGTCCAGGCTCGCCGTCGGCTCGTCGACGAGCAGCAGTTCGGGGTCCTGCTCGAGGGCCCGCGCGATGCCGACACGCTGGCGCTGCCCGCCGGAAAGCGCATCGGCGCGCTTGTCGGCGTGCTCGGTCAGCCCGACCCGGTCGAGCAACGAGAAGGCCTTGTCGATATCCGCCTGGGGATAACGGCGCGTGAAGCTGCGCCAGAACGGGACATAGCCGAGCCGTCCGGACAGCACGTTCTCCATCACGCTCAGCCGTTCCACCAGGGCAAATTCCTGGAAGATCATGCCTATGCGCCGCCGGGCGCGGCGCAAGTCGCCACCGCCGAGGGCGGTTATGTCGAGGTCATTCAGCAGGATCCGCCCCGAGCTCGGCTCGATCAGCCGGTTGACGCAGCGGATCAGGGTCGATTTTCCGGCCCCCGACGGACCGATCAGCCCGACCACCTGCCCCGCCGGCACCCCGAAGGAAACGCCGTTCAGGGCCCGGTCGCCGGTCCTGTACGTCTTGCAAAGCTGTTCGACTCTGAGCATTCGGAGGATCAATCCCGGGAACCGGAGAGAAGCGGGGGGGGGGGGGGG
>JBBDQX010000188.1:1402-6686 GCA_040905765.1 Acetobacterales bacterium | reverse complement strand
CGCACAGGGATCGTGCGGCCCCGCGAACGGTGGATGGTCCGGGCGCTTCGAGACCCGGCAGTGGGCTACCTGCAGTTGTAGGAGACGTCGTTGGCGGCGTCGATCTTGCGGACGACCTCCCAGTGCTCCTTGAAGGTGATCGGGATGAACTTGTCCTCACCGGACTTCCCGAACTCCTTCTTCAGTTCCGACCCCTCCCAGGGGAACGAGAAGAACGCCTCGCGGACCTTCTCCTTCAGCTCAGGCTTCAGGTTGTAGACGACGCCGTAGCCCGTCGTCGGGAAGGTCTGCGACTTGTAGATCGTCTTCACCTGTTCGGGCTTGATCACGTCGCGCGCGATCATGCGGGCCATCACCGAATTGGCGACGGCGGCCGCCGGATAGTCCTTGTTGGCGACGCCGAGGATGGAGTTGTCGTGCTTGCCGGAGAACACCGCCTCGTAGTCCCGTCCCGACTCCATGCCGAACTCGCTCTTCAGCAGTGCGGACGGCGCCTTGAAGCCCGAGTTCGACGTCTCCGCGGTAAAGGCGAGCTTGTTGCCCTTGATGTCCTCGATCTTCTCGATGCCGGAGCCGGGATAGGTGATGATCTCCATCTCGTAGCCGAAGCTGTTGTCGGCGCGCGCCATCATCGCGAACGAGCCGAAGCCCGCGCAGGCCGCGGCGAGCGGATTGGAGCCGGTGTTGAAACCGGCGATGTGCAGGCGGCCCGCCCGCATCGCCTCGATCTGCGCGGCGTTCGACTGCACCGGGAAGAACTGGATCTTCTTGCCGGTGACCTTCTCCATGTGCTGCAGGAATCCGTCCCACACCTTCGCGTAGACGGAGGGATCCTCGACCGGGGTATAGGCGAAGATCAGGGTCGCCGGGTCGATCTGCTTCGACGGATCGGAGGGGGTATCGGCCACCAAGTCGCCGTCCTTGTCCTCGAAGCGGGAATCGAGCTTGAAGGCGTGCGCGCTGCCGATGGTGAACGCGGCCGTCACGGCCGCAAGCGCCGCAGCGCGGAGAATATGACGAACACTCATGTAACAACTCCTCCGGCGGATTGGGAGAATCTGGAACGGACCCTCCCTTTCGCATCTGCGAACAAGGAGTGGCATGGAGTAGATAGACCGGACCGGTTACAGCTGTGTTGCGGTTCGCGGAAGTTTCCGTGAATGCAGCGGATCAATCCCGCAGGACGTCCGCAGCGACGGGCAGCGCGTGCATTCCCGACCCGCTGCCTCGGCCTCGGCCTGCCAGCGCGACGACGGGCGCGACTGCGTCATGGTCACCGGCGGCGGCCCCGGCATCAGCGTCGGTTTCAACATCGTGCTGCCGCGGGAGCAGGCGCCCAACCGCTACGTCACACCCGAACTGTGCTTCCAGTTCCATTACTTCGCGATGCGCAAGATGCACTTTCTGCTGCGCGCCCGGACGGTGGCGATATTCCCCGGCGGGTTCGGGACCATGGGTGAGCTGTTCGAGACGCTGCCCCTGATCCAGACCGGCAAGATCGCGCCGATTCCGCTGCTGCTGTTCGGCCGCGACTACTGGAACCGCGTAGTCGCTTTCGAGGCGATGGTCGACGAGGGCGTCATCGCTCCGGGGGATCTGGAACTGTTCCGTTCTGTCGAGACGGCCGAGCACGCGGTGGCGGGAATCAGCGGCTTCTACGCCGCCGAGCCGGGCGAAAGATGGGCACCCGTGACGGCGGCGAGCTGATTTCCCGCAGTTTTCCGCCCGATCCTGTACCCTTGCATTTTCTCAAGAAACGAGGAAACATCCTCATCAATCGGTAAAAGCCGACTGGCCGAACGTAGCGGTCCCGGCGGGACTGACATAGGCGGCAGTGAAGAACGCACCGGGCCTTTGCGGACCGGATTTTTTTGTGTAGGGAGAACGACGTATGAAGAGCCTTAACAAGTTAACTGTTTTCGCCGCGGCGGCCGTGGTCGGTGCGGCCATGACCTTCGGAGCGAGTGCCGCCTATGCGGCGGACCTCCCCTGCCGCACCGCACGCGTGATCGTGCCGTGGGGCGCGGGGGGCGAGTCCGACCTGCTGGGCCGCATGGCGGTCGATGCCGCAAACCGGCTCGGCGCCAAGCCGCAGCTCCAGATCGTATCGATCGGCGGGCAGGGCGGCATCAAGGGCGCCCAGCAGGGCGCCGAGGCCAAGCCGGACGGCTGCACCCTGTTCAACATCCATCAGCACATCCTGGCCAGCAATCTGACCGGGCGCACCAAGCTGAACTGGGACAGCTACATTCCCGTCGCCAACCTGACCTCGACGGCCTCGATCATCGCCGCGGGCACGGACGCGCCGTTCAGCAACTACAAGGAGATGCAGGAGTTCGGGAAGGCCAACCCGAACACCATCCTGGCGGGCGGCACGCTGGGCTCGACCAGCCACTTCTCGCTGTTGCTGGTCGCCGACAAGCTCGGCATCCAGATGAAGTACATCTCCTATGACGGCACCGCCGACCGGATGAAGGCCCTGCTGGCCAACACCATACACATCGGCCAGGTGTCGGAGGTGACCGCGGCGAAGCACGCCGAGGCCGGCCGGATGAAGCTGCTGGCGATAAACTACGCCAATCGCTCCACGCGCGTGCCTGACCTGGCGACGGCCCAGGAGCAGGGCTTCGACCTCGAGATCGCGACGGACCGCGGCATGATGCTGCCGCTCGAGACGCCGCAGGAAGTCGTCGACCACTACGTCGACCTGTTCAAGAAGGTCGCCGCCGACAAGCAGTACGTCGACACGGTGACCAAGCAGGGCAGCTTCGTCGTGCCGCGCTTCGGCGAGGATTACGCGAAGTGGTGGGACGCGACCTACAAGGACTGGGTCCGCATCGCCAAGAACCTCGGCGTCTACAAGGGCTCCTGACGCCCAGGCGCTGACTCGACAGTGTCGGCCCTCTCCCGCGCGGAGGGGGCCGACATATCGACAGTTCGCACCCGACAAGCCACGCAGCGACACCCAAACCCGGATACCTGTCGATGCAGAAACTGAACAACGACACCATCATCGCCCTCATCCTGCTGATGGTCTGCGGGATGTTCTTCTGGCAGGCGACGCTGGTCCCGGACCTCGGCTATTCCAGCATGGGCTCGGCGGTCTGGCCCTACTTCATCCTCACCATCCTCACCGTCGTATCGCTGGTGTACCTGGTGCAGTCGCTGCGTCTGCCGCCGCCGCAGGCGGGCGAACGGCCCTCGCCCAAGGAATTCGTGCTCAGGTACCTCAACCCGATCATGTGCTTCGTCATCTTCTTCCTGTTCCTGGTGACGTTGCCGGTGTTCGGCATGCTGATCGGCGGCGGCCTGTTCGTCTTCTCGACGCTGACCGCACTGGGCCCGCTGACCTGGCGAGCCGTGAGGCTGCACCTGATCATCGCGCTGTGCTCGGTCGGGCTGATGTGGCTGATCTTCTACTATCTGCTCGGGGTCTTCCTGCCTCCGGGAATGATCATCCCGTACTACTGACGACTATCGCCTCCGATCGCCGACCCGCCCCTGCGACGGCCCCACTGACGGGAATGCACCGATGGACGTGATCCTTCTCAATATTGCGGACGCCTCTGTGGCGGTGTTCCAGTTCCACAACATCGCGCTGATCGCGATCGGCGTCCTGTGCGGCATCGTCGCGGGCGCGATCCCCGGCTTCACCGTCACCATGGCGGTGGTGCTTACCCTGCCCTTCACCTTCGGAATGCCGCCTATCGAAGGCCTGTCGGTGATGCTCGGCGTCTATGTCGGGGGCATGTCCGGCGGACTGATCTCGGCCATGCTGATGGGCATTCCCGGCACGCCGGCCGCGGTTGCAACGACCTTCGACGGGTTCCCGCTGGTCCGCCAGGGCCAGCCGGGGCGCGCGCTCGGCCTCGGCATCTGGTCCTCCTTCTTCGGCGGCCTGATCGGCGCTGTGGTGCTCGCCACCCTCGCCCCGACGCTGGCCAACTTCGGACTCGAGTTCGGACCGTGGGCGTTCTTCTCGCTGATCATGTTCGCGCTGACGATCACCGGCAGTCTCGCCGGCGACAGCCTGATCAAGGGGCTGATCGCGGCGGCCGTCGGCTTGCTCGCCGCGGCGATCGGCGCCGAGGAGATCAACTCCATCGACCGGATGCACTTCGGCATCGACTCGCTCAGGGGCGGCTTCGCATACCTGCCGGTGCTTATCGGGCTGTTCGCCTTCAGCCAGCTCATGAGCGACATCGAGGACCGGGACGCGGCCCGCAAGGCGCTGATCGAGAAGGACAGCAAGTACGTCAAGATCGAGCACTGGTACGCGATCAAGACGATCATGCGGAGCTGGGGCAACCTGTTGCGCTCGTCGATGATCGGCTGCTTCGTCGGCGTGCTGCCGGCGGCCGGCGCCTCGATCTCCAACATCCTGGCCTACGACCAGGCGAAGAAGGCGTCGAAGACGCCCGAGAAGTTCGGCACCGGCCACGATCAGGGCATCATCGCGCCTGAGGCGGCGAACAACGCCACCGCGGGCGGCGCGCTGACGGTGATGATGGCGCTGGGCATTCCAGGCTCGCCGCTTTGCGCGATCATGCTCGGCGCGCTGCTGATCCACAACGTCGTGCCCAGCCCGACCTTCATCCTCGACCAGCCGCTGATCGCCTACTCGATCTTCGTCGCGTTCTTCTTCGCCCACTTCCTGATGATCGCGATGCAGGCATACGGGCTCCGCCTGTTCGTCTACATCATCAAGCTGCCGATGTACTTCCTGGCCGGCGTCATCCTGGTCTACTGCGCCATCGGCACCTTCGCCCTCAACAACATCGAGGACGACATCTGGACGCTGTTCTGGTTCGGTATCCTCGGCTACCTGATGAAGAAGTTCGGCTTCCCGCTGGCGCCGATGATCCTCGGGGTCGTGCTGGGCGACCTCGCGGAGCTCAACCTCAACCGCGCCGTCTCCATCAGCGACAACTACTGGCTGTTCCTGACCAGGCCGTGGTCGCTGTTCTTCATCCTGATGGCGCTCTTCTCCACGGTGTTCCCGTGGTACCAGAAGGCGCGGGGGCGCCGGATCTGGACGCTGGCGTTCGTGCCGCTGATGCTGCTGGTGATGGCGGTGCCGCTGTTCATGATGGACAGCATGATACGCACCGTAGTCGCCGCACTGATGATCGCCGGCGGCATCTACATGCTGTGGAAGCGCCAACAGAACGGCTGGGCGCTCGATCCAACCGATGCCGCGCAGCCGCCGCTCGCCACCAACGAGCCGGCTTGAGCCGCACCGGGTAACAACGCGCTCGGAAGACGACCGCCCCGGCCGTTGCCC
>JBBDQX010000188.1:0-1392 GCA_040905765.1 Acetobacterales bacterium | reverse complement strand
GGCGTCGTCTACCGAAACTATGGGCGCCCGTAGTTTTGCGGGGGCGGTTCGTCGTTGTGAGGAGGTCCGGATGCGCATCGTCGAGCACCGCGTCGATTCGATCCCGGTGAACCACCGGGGAAACTGGGTACTTGTCGGCCTGTTTACGGACGATGGCCTGTGGGGCTGGGGCGAGGCCAGCGACTCGCGCGACGAGACGCTGTGCATCGCCACTCTGGAGCGCGAGCTCGCCGAGCTGCGGCAAGGCGACGACGATGCGCTGGAGATCGCCGCACGGCTCGTCGCGCACCTGCCGGAGGACAAGCCGCGGCGCACCGCGCTGAGCGCGCTGAACCAGGCGCTATGGGACATCGCCGCGCGCCGGGAAGGAAGGCCGGTCGCGGCCCTGCTGACGCCAGGCACGCCGCGCCCGACCATGCCGCTCTACGCCAACGTCAATCGGATGTGCCGCGACCGCAGCCCCGGAACGGTGGCCGAGGCGGGGCGCGACGTGCTCGCCCGCAACATCCGCCGCATCAAGTTCGCGCCGTTCGACGAGGTCACGCCGCAGAAGCTGGCGAAGCATGGCACCGGTATCGTGGCCGCCGGGCGGGAACGGCTGCGGGCGCTGCGCGACGCGGTCGGGGACGACACCGAACTGATGCTCGACTGCCACTGGCGCTTCACCGAGGACACCGTGCCCCTGCTCGCGGAGATCGCGCGTGAATTCGCCATCGGCTGGATCGAGGACCCGCTGCCCCGTTTCGAGGCTGGCCAGATGCGCCGCCTGCGCGACCTGTCCGGCGCGCGCATCGCCGGCGGCGAGGCGTTCATGACCTCCGAGGACCTGCTCCGGCTGGCCGGCAGCGGCTGCGTCGACGTACTGATCGCCGACGTCAAGTTCGTCGGCGGCACCGGCCCGCTGCACGAGATATGCCGGCGTTGCGCCGATCTCGGCATCGCCTTCGCGCCACACAACCCGAGCGGTCCGGTTTCCACCGCGGCCAGCGCCCATGTGGTCGCCGCCAACCCGAACGCCGAGATACTGGAGTTCTCCTTCGGCGAGGTGCCCTGGCGCGCCGATGTCGGCGCCGGCGAGGCGGTGACGGACGACAGCCTGACCATCGCCGGACCGGGCTACGGCCTCGATATCCGGCGCGACCGCGCGGGCCCGCCGGCCGCGCCGCCGGATCCCGAGGCCTACCCGGATCACAGCGCCCGCAGCCGCGCCGCCTCCGGCACCGGATGACGCCCCGCGCGGCAGGGGTTAAATTCTCGACGATACCGGGCAACGGTCCGGCCCAGGGGGAATCGCCATGCCGAAGTTCGCCGCCAACCTGACCTACCTGTTCAACGAGGTCGACTTCCTCGACCGCTTCAAGGCGGCGGCGGAAGCGGGTTTCGAGGCGGTGG
>JBBDQX010000187.1:0-24854 GCA_040905765.1 Acetobacterales bacterium | reverse complement strand
AGAGCGGACCGACGTCGGGCTCGCGGTCGGCGATTTCGGCAGCCCAGAGCGAATCGGGGCCGGACGCCCCGGCAGGCGGATGGGGATGGGCGAGCGGATCGAAGGACGCGGACATGACCGGGTCACATTAGCACGGCGGCCGGACGGAAACGTCAGGAGGAGAGGATGGCCGAGCTCAGCCGGCGTGGCGCCTGGCCTCGGCGGCGATGGAGCCGGCGATCTCCCGCAGCAGGGCCTTGTTCCGCTTCATCGTGGCCGGCGTGACGTTGCCCTGGAAGGCCTTGACGAGCCGTCGCAGCCCGTCGGCGTAGCGGGCCAGGGTCGGCAGGGCGATGCGCCGCGAATGAGCCTCGAGGTTGTCGGCGAGGCTCCTGAGGGTCTCGAGCGTCGCTGCCCGCTTCTCGGCCGCGGAATCGTCCAGCCCCTCCACAAACTCCTCGGCCAGAAGCTCGAGCTTTTCGGCAAACCGCTCGCTCAGCGCCCTGTGCACGCGCACCACCGCGTCGTCCAGCGCCTCGCGATGGGCCTGCGCCTGCCAGGAGCCGCCGGCCTTGTTGGCCAGCACGTTGGGCACCTCGATGAGGTCGCCCGGCTTGATGCGCGCCGGATTCTTGCGGCGCTCGGGCCCGACGTAGTCGCAGGCGGCGACGAACGGGCGGCGCGAACGTGCGACCATGCGAACGCGCTCCAGCAGCCGCCCGGCCGAGGCCGGCTTGCCGAGAAGATCGTCGGCACCGGCGTTGACCGCCTTGACCACCAGGCCGACCGAGGGATTCCAGGCCGACAGGACGGCCGGGACGAACGGGTCGCGCCCGATGTCGCCATAGCGGATCGCCCGCAGCAGCCCGCAGACGTCTCCGTCGGGCGCCTCCATCTCGGCGATCAGCAGATCGAAGGGGTTCGCGCGAACCTGTTCCTGCAATGCGGCAAAGTCCGCGACGTCGTTGACCGTGCCGATGCCGAACTCGTGAAGCGCCAGCCGCATCATCCGGCGCACCTCGGTGCGCGGCTCGTGGACGACGACGGCGACCCCGGAGAGGTCGACCTTGGGGCCGCTATCGGCGCCGACGAGCGAGAACGGGCCGGGGGAGGACATCAGCCTGCCGCCCCTTCCGGCGTGCCGGCGGCAGTACCCGGAGTCCACGGATAGTACGAGCCGGGCCGCTCGACGTCGGCGGCTACCGCATTGCCGTTCAGGTAGTCGACACCGACCTGGTCCGCGATCGTCACCGTCGACTCGTCGTCGGCACCCCATACGAAGGTCTCGAAGCCGAAGGTCGAGCCGCGCAGGATGAAGTCGGTCAGGGCGTCGTCGCGCTCGTCGCCGCCCAGCCGCCGGTTGCCCGGATCGCGCAGGTCCACGCCAACGGCGTGCACCGACATACCCACGTAGCGGCCGAAGTTCTGCTCACCGAGCGGCAGCCGCACCGTGGCGGCGCGGCAGTAGGGCGCGATGATCGCGAAGGTCTCGGCGAGGCGGCCGGACGGCGTACCGTGCGGAATGCCCAGCATCTCGATGATGAGCCGCCGGCGCTCCGCCTCCGACAGCAGGCGCAGCGGGCCGAGCACCTCCTCGCGGTCGCGCGAGGCGAGCGAACCGAAGTGCAGCGACGCGGAGACCAGCGCGATGCTGCCCTCCTCCGTCATCCTGCGCAGGTCATGGACGACGATCCGGGCGACGGCCTTGTCGAAGTTCAGCGTCACATGCCCCTCGCCACCGCGCGGAAAGACCGCCTCGCCCCGGTAGGTCTTGCCGCGCGAGTCGATGCGCATCGGATTCGCCTGATAGAGGCTGATCAGCCCGCGCTTGCGGTTCCAGGTCGGGCGGTAGCCGATCTGCACCGAGCCGAGGATCTCCTCCGGATCGCGCGGCAACGGCGCCTCCCCGGGTCCGCCGGAGGTGCGGTCCTCCTCAAGGAACCGGGCATCCTGCGACGACTTTTTCCCGTCGAGCGAGATGCCGAAGTCCGACAGCGCCGCCGCCCCTTCCGGCTCGACCAGGCTGGTCACCGGCAGCACGCGCGACTGGACGGCGAATTCCGGGGACTCCTGGCCGCCGCCGCCGATCAGCCGGCGCTCTATATCCTGGCGGATGGCCATCGCCTTGACCGCGGCGGCCTGCTCGCCAAGCTCGGTGAACAGCACCATGAACGCGGTGTCGCCGTAGCGGACATAGGCGTCCCTGATGCCGATGCGCGCGCGGATGACGTTCTCCGCGATCATGAAGGCGCGCTCCCGGATTTCCTCCCACCGGTCGCCGACCTGGTCGCGAACGGAGTCGAGGCGGATGAGCTGAAGGTTGCCGGTGCTCGAAGCCTTGTGCTTGAGGGACTGCTCGAGCCGGCGGGCGAAGTTGTTCAGCGACAGGCGCTGCTCCAGCCCCTCGTCCTCTTCGCTCTTGCGGGCGGCCTCGCTGCGCCCGGTCCGACCGGGCCTTGCGTCCGCGTCGCCCGACACCGCCGAGGCGAACCAGCGCAGGCTCCTGGCAAGCCATCTACGCATCGCCGCGCCTTGCCGCATCGGGATTTCCGGGGGCATCCTGGCCGCCGTCGGCATTGTCCGCCGCCTTAGAGGAGGCGTCCGGCGACACGACCGCCGGAGCGCACAGTCCGGCTTCCATCGCCTTCCTGATCTCCGCCGCCGGCACCGGGCGGCTGTAGTGGTAGCCCTGCGCCCGGGTGCATCCCTCCGCCAGCAACAGCCGCTCGTGCTCGGCGGTCTCGACCCCCTCGGCGATCACCTCGAGTCCGAGCGCCTTGCCGACCAGCACGATGCTGTGGACGATCGAGGCGTCGCTGCTGTCGACGTTCATGCCGCGCACGAAGCTCTGGTCGATCTTGACCACGTCGATCGGCAGGCGCTTGAGATAGTCGAACGAGGCGTAGCCGGTGCCGAAGTCGTCGATGGCGAGGCGCACCCCGAGCCGGTGGAGCGCTTCGATGCTCTGCTGGACCGGCCCTTCCCGCTCCGCCAGCACGCTCTCCGTCAGCTCCAGTTCCAGCCGCTCGGCAGGAATGCCGTGATCCTCGAGGGCGCGCCGGACCTGACCGACGAATTCGCGTCGCCGCAACTGGACGGCGGAGACATTCACCGAGACCACCACGTCGGCGTTTCCGGCGTCCCGCCAGCGGCGCAACTCCGCACAGGCATCGCGCAGCACCCACTCGCCGATCGGCACGATCAGCCCCGACTCCTCGGCGATGGGGATGAACATCGCCGGAGACTGTCGGCCGAGTTCGGGATGATCCCAGCGCAGCAGCGCCTCGGCACCGACGACGCGGCCGTCGGCGATGTTCACCTGCGGCTGGAAGTTCAGCTCGAACTCGCCGTCCGCGAGGGCCGTGCGCAGGGACTCGCGGAGCATCATGCGCTCGTGCAGATCGCCGCCCATGGCTGCTTCGTAGAAGCTGAAGCCGCGGCGACCGGCGCTCTTGGCCTCGTACATGGCGATGTCGGCGCGGCGCATCAGTTCCTGGCGGTAGTCCTGGCCCTCCTCGAACGGCTGGCCGTAGGTCGGCGGATAGGTGGCGATGCCGATACTGGCCCCGATGTTGATCGGCTTGCCGTTCCACATGAAGGGGCGGACTACCTCGTCGAGCAGCTTGCGGGCGACGTGCTCGATGTTCTCGATGTCGACCACGTCGTTCTGGATGACGCCGAACTCGTCGCCGCCCAGCCGGCCAACCGTGTCGCTGCTGCGGAGCGCGGCCGAGAGGCGCTCCGCCACCTGCTTCAGCACGGTGTCGCCGGCCTCGTGCCCGAGGCTGTCGTTGACCTCCTTGAACAGGTCGAGGTCGATGAAGTGAAACGCCATCCGGTTGCCGTGCCGCACGGCCCGGCGGATCGCCTGGTCGAGCCGGTCCTCGAACAGGTAGCGGTTGGGAAGCTGGACCAGCTGGTCGTAGAAGGCGAGATGGCGCAGCCGCTCCGCGGCCAGCTTCTGCTCGCTGATGTCGCGGACGACGCCGCAGACCCCGGTGATGGCGCCGGCGGGATCGCGCAGCGGCGCCGCGTTGAGCGTCACCGGCACCAGGGCGCCATCGCTGCGGCGGATGCGCGTCTCGACGTTCCTGACCGGTTCGCCGCGGTTCAGCGTGTGCGCGAAATCCTCGCTCTGCACCGGCCCCAGCGGCACGAAAAGGTCCCAGAACTCGATGCCGCCGAGTTCCTCCCATGTGTAGCCGAAGAGTTCCTCGGCAGCCTTGTTCCAGCTCGTGACATGGCCCTCGAGCGTGCGGCTGTAGATCGCGTCGCCCGAGGATTCCACGATCGAGGCGAGCAGCGTCTTCTGCGCTTCGGCAGCGCGGTGCCCGGAGATGTCGCGGCAGCTTATCGCGGCGCCGATCACCGTGCCATGCTCGTCGAGGATCGGTGCGGCGGAGGCGGATATATGGACGATATGGCCGTCCTTGTGCATACGCCGCGTATCCTCCGTCCTTCGCGCAATGCCCCTGTTGACCTGCACGGCAGTGCGATAGGCGACCTCATACCCCCCGGGCGGATAGATCGTTCGCAGCGGCTGGCCGACGACCTCCTCCGCGGACCAGCCGAACAGCCGCTCAGCCGCCTTGTTCCAGCTCGTGATGCGCATATCCGGGTCGCGGCTGTAGATGGCGTCCTCGCTCGATTCGACGATCTGGGCGAGCAGGCGCTGTTCGTCCTCGATGCGGCGGCGGCGCAGGTAGGCGCCAAGGCGGCGGGCCACCTCCTCGACCATCTCGCGCTCCTGCTCGAGCACGGCGTCGACGGCCCGGTCCTCCCGCCGCGTAAAGAACAGCTCGATCCGGCCGACGGTCTCGCCGGCGTCGACGAGCGGCCGGGAGACGACGGCGACCGCCTCGATGAAACCGGGCGAGACCCGGACGTCGCCGCCGATGGTTATGCGGGCGTGGCAGCGGGCGGGATACTGCATACCGGCCGGCAGGACGTTGGCGATGTCCTGCACTGCCTCGGTCACCGGGCGACCGGTGCCGGTGACGATGCGCGAGACCTCGTAGAGGCAGCGAAGCTCCTTCATCCGCTCGGCGAGTTCCCGGGTGCTCTGGCGGAGCGCCTGCTCAGCCGCCTTCTGCTCGGAGATGTCCCGGCAGACAGTGGCGACGGCGACGACCCTTTCGCCCTCCATGACCGGAGAGAGGCTGATCGATACCGGCAGGCGCCGGCCGTCCTTGTGGAGGCGAACGGACTCGTACGGAGCGATGGTTTGCCCCGCGTTCACGGACTCGCGGCGGTGCGCCGTGTCGGCATAGACATCCTCCGGGATGATCAGGTCGGTGCCGCGGCCGACGATCTCCTCCGGCGACCAGCCGAGGATCGCTTCGGCACCCCTGTTCCAGCTGAGGATCGTGCCGTCGGGCGTGCGGGTATAAATGGCGTCGGGCGAGGTCTCGGCCACGGTAGCGAGGCGGCGCATCTCGGCTTCGGCCCGTTTCTGCGCGGAGATGTCGCGGAAAATGCCGGCGACCCCGACGATCCGGTCGCCTTCGCGGATCGGGAAGGACGACGCGGATACCGGGATGCGCCGGCCGTCGCGGTGCAGCCGCAGCGACTCGAAACTGTCGAGCACCGCACCGGCATTGAGGGCGTCGCGCCGCTCCCGCCATCCCGCAGCCAGTTCCGGGGGCATGAACCGCTCGAACGGCTGTCCCACCACTTCCGCCGCGGAGTAGCCCAGCATCCGCTCGGCGCCCTCGTTCCAGGTCAGGACGGCACCCTCGAGCGTGCGGGTGTAGATCGCGTCGCTGGCGTTGGCGACGATGGTCGAAAGTCGCCGGGTCTCGGCCTCGGCCAGCTTGCGCCTGCCGATGTCGTTGTAGGTCACGACAGCGCCGATCCGGACGCCGGCTTCGTCGTAGATCGGCGCCGAGGAGATCTCCACCCACACCGGCGCGCCGTCCTTGCGGTAGCGCAGCGCCTCGACCTGGTCGAACAATTCTCCGGCGTTGACCCTGACGGCCCGGGCCTCGGAAGCGTCGCGCTGGTCCTCGGGCACGAGGAACGAGGTGGGCCGGCCGATCATCTCCCCGGCGGTCCAGCCGAACAGGCGCTCGGCGGCCCGGTTCCAGCTGCGGATGTTGCGATCCAGGCCGCGGCTCATCACCGCCTCGGCCGCCCATTCCACCACATCGCCAAGCCAGCGCGCCTGTCGCAGCGCGGCCTTGGCGACGGTGATGTCGCGCGTCGTGACCGAAACGCCGATCTGGCGACCCTGTTCGTCGTAGACCGGCCCCGCGGAAAGCGCCACCTCGAAGCGGGTGCCATCCTTGCGCAGCCGCCAGGTCTCGTAGTTCTCGATGATCTCCCCGCCGTTGACGCGGCGGCGGAACGCGGCCATCTCCTCCCTCTGCCCGGGGGGCACCAGATCGTCTGTGCGCCGGCCGATCATTTCCCCGGCGGCGTACCCGTAGAGCCGCTCGGCGCCCTTGTTCCAGCTGCGGATGGTGCCGTCGAGTTCACGGCCGATGATCGCGTCCGCGGTGGTGTCGATGAGCGCGTGGTGCCAGCGCAGCCCGAGTTCGGTCACCTTGCGGGGGCCGGCGTCGTGATTGACCACGACGAGACGGACGATGCGTCCTTCCCCGTCCAGGATCGGCGCCGTCTCGAATTCCGCCCAGAACACGGTTCCGTCCTTGCGGCGGTGCAGGCGGTCGCCGCGAGTCACCGAGGGGATGGCATTGATCGTTTGGCGATGGATCGCCGACGCCTCGGCGTGCTCCGGCGCGATGAGGATGGAGACGTCGCGGCCGGCGATCTCCTCGGCCGAATAACCGTACAGGCGCTCCGCCCCGCGGTTCCAGTTCAGGATCGTGCCGTGGATGTCACGGACGAAGATCGCCGCGTCCGTGGAGGCCACGTATGCCACTTCCCAATCACCGCGCGACAGCATCCGCGCCGCCTGCGACGCGGCATCGCCGATGCGCCCCCCTCGCAGGTCCGACTTCGCCATCGGTCCCCCCATCGCAGCAACAGGCCCGAGGGCCGGCGCCTTCCGCTCCCCAGGCACGTCCTGCCGCTGCACACCGGCGCCGGCAATGCGCTCTTTGCGGCAGCATCCCACCAGTCGATAACCTTATGCAATGACGCTGTTTTCAGTGCAATGTAGGCGGGTATGGAAAGGGCGGGATTCCCACGATAATTGTAAATTGACGAACCGCCCGGAAGCACCGCTTCCGGATGGAGCGATCATGCTCACATCCTGGTTGCGCCAGGGGCGGCGATCTCGGTCAGGCGGTCGAGGATGGCGATCAGCGCCTTGATCTGCAGCGGCTTCTCCATCACCGCGTCGGCGCCGAGGTGCCCTGCGCGTTCCAGCAGGTCACCGGGCGCGGCCACCCCGCCGCCGCCGGTCATCACCGCCACCGGCAGGTCGGGCCGCCCGGCCTTCAGCAGCTCGAGGCAGGCAAGGCCGTCCGGCTCCGGCATGACGACATCAAGCAGCACCACGTCGGGGGCGAACCGTCCGACCGTCTGCATCAGCTTACGACTGTCGTTGAGCGCCTCGACCTCGTGACCGGCAGCCTCGAAGATGCTCTTTAGAGTCGCCAGAACGTCGTCGTCGTCATCGACGAGCAGTATGCGCGTCATCGTACCCTCGATGAATCCGGTTCACCGGAAGCGCGCCTCCGGCGGCCGCTCCGTTCTTCATTTATTCGACATTGCAGGTGTGTAGAAAAATGTTCAAGCGAATCCGATTGTTACAGCCGGGAACGTAGGGAGTTCCGTTTTGTATGCAGCCCTACAGGGTCAGTTCGAACAGCGTCGTCTTCTCCATGTCGTCGTCGAACCAGGCGACGACCGCCGCCTCGCGCTTGCCGAGATAGGTCGTGACGCCGTTCTCCTGCGTCATCGGCAGGTCGTGACCCGGAACGAGGATGCTGCCGGGCCGCCGGCGCCACATGTCCCATATCCGCTTGATGGACGCCTCGCTGACCGCCTCATCGTAGGTCGTGTCGGTGGTGCCGGATACCAGCTCGGCGCGGTTCTTCGCGGCGTCGCCGGTGAAGATCATGTCCTTGTCCCCGCCCTTCAGCAGGAAGACGAGGCAGCCGGGCGTGTGGCCCGGCGCGAGATGGGCGGTGATCCCGGGAAGCGCCTCGCCCCCGTCGGAGACCTGCTCGGCGGTCTTCCATTCGTCGAGCTTCTCGACGTAAAGCTCGGGCACCGGCGTCTCGCCCCACGGCTCCTTCAGCGCCCAGGCCATCTCGGTATCGCCGATGACGATGCGGGCATGGCGGAACAGCGTCCAGTTGATCGAGTGGTCCCAGTGCGAGTGGGTGAGCAGCACGTCGGTGACGTCGCTCGGCTTCAGCCCGCGCTTCGCGAGCCGGTCGATCAGCAGCTTGCGCTGGGTGAACGAGCCGACGTCGATGAGGGCGACGCGCCCGTGGCCGCGAATCAGGGCGATGGTGCTCCAGCCCAGCCCGCCGTGGCAGACGCTCTTGCCCGGGAAACCCTGGACGACGATGTCGATCTCGTAGCCTTGGACCTGCATTGTACTTCCCACTCGCTGCGTTTGACGGGACAATCCTAGACGGTCGCCGTACGGTGGCCAAACCGGCACGCGGCAGCCCGCCCGGCCGGCAATCCAGAGAACCGGAGAGAAACGTAGCCATGACCAAGCCGATCGCCGGCCCGATCGCGGACACCAAGAAACCCGACCTCGCCTCCCCGCCCGGCGCCTGCGACTGCCATGCGCACATCTTCGGACCGTCGGACCGCTTCCCCTACACGGAGGGGCGCGGCTACACGCCGCCGGACTCCCCGGTCGAGAAGTATCTGGCGATGCTGGACGCGATGGGCTTCGAGCGCGGCGTCGCGGTGCAGGGGAACGCGCACGGCTACGACAACGCGGCGATCCTCGACGCGGTGAAGCGGTTTCCGAAGCGGCTGCGCGCGGTGGCCATCGTCGGCCCCGACACGCAGCCGGACGACCTGGTGCCGCTGCGCGCGGTCGGCGTCGCCGGGCTGCGTTTCCACCATTTCTACGGCGAGGAGAAGCCGAACTACACGCGAGGCGTCGGGCTCGACGTGTTCGAGCGGCTGTACCCGAAGATGCGCGACCTCGGCATGCACATGCAGATATGGACCGACCTGCGCACGCTGGACGACATCGCCGACCGCATCCGTGAACTGGAGATCCCGGTGGTGATGGACCACATGGGCCACCAGGCGATCGGCGCCGGCACGGAAACGCCGGGCTTTCGCGAGTTGCTGGGCCTGCTCGGCGAGGGCAAGTGCTGGGTGAAGCTGTCCGGAGCCTATCGCCGCTCCACCGACTATCCGCACTACCCGGACGCGCGGCAGTACCACGACGCGCTGGTGCGCACGAACCCCGACCAGCTGGTGTGGGGCACCGACTGGCCGCACCCGAACGTCGCGGCCGAGAAGATGCCGAACGACGGCGTGCTGCTCGACCTGTTCAACGCCTGGACGCCGGACGCGGAGACGCGCCGCCGCATCCTGGTCGATAACCCGGCCAGGCTGTACGGCTTCGACTGACACGAGAGCCGCCGCCTACTCGTCGCCGGCCGAGACGGTGGCAGCCTGCCGCGCCGTCATCCGCGCCCGGCGCGTCTGGCGCAGGCGCAGCACGATGGCGCCGATGCCGATGGCGAAGAACGCCAGCGCGATGGGCCGCTGGAAGAAGATCATCCAGCCGTCGTCGTCGAGCATCATCGCCTGGCGCATCGAGCGCTCGGCGCCGCTGCCGAGGATGAAGGCGATGACGAAGGCCGGCGGCGACATCTGCAGCCGCTTCATGACGTAGCCGAGCACGCCGAACGCCATCATCAGCACGATGTCGAACACCGCCTGCCGCAGCGCGTAGGTGGCGACGAAGCAGGTAATGAAGACGAACGGATAGATCATCTGCGCCGGGATCAGGGTGATCATCCGGCCGAGCACGCCGCTGCCCCAGTAGCCGACGACGAAGTAGGTGGCGATGCACATCAGGCCCGCCGCGAACAGGCCGTAGATCAGGTCGTAGGAGGTGACGAAGACCGTCGGGCCGATGGTGATGCCGTGGATCAGCATCACGCCGGCGAGCAGCGCCGCCGCGGTACTGCCCGGAATGCCCAGGGTGAGCAGCGGGATCAGGTTGGCGCCGGATGTGGCGTTGTTGGCGGATTCGGCTGCGGCGACGCCCTCGAGGGCGCCCTTGCCGAAAAGTTCCGGGGTCTTCGAGGTGCGGCGCGCCTCGGCGTAGGCGACGAAGCAGGCGACCGAGGCGCCGATGCCCGGCAGCATGCCGATCACCGTGCCATAGCCGGTGGAGCGCACCATGGTGGGCAGCACCTGGACGAACTCTCGCCAGGTGACGTAGTTGTCCTCCGGCCGCTTGGAGGCGGGCGCGATGGCGGCGCCGCCGCCGAGCGACAGCCGTTCGGTCACCTGGACGAACACCTCCGACATCACGAACACGCCGAGCAGCAGCGGCACCAGCGGGATGCCGTCGAACAGGTAGTCGCTGCCGAAGTTGTAGCGCGGCTCGCCGGTGATCGGGTCGAAACCGATCAGCGCCAGCAGGATGCCGAGCAGCGTGCTGAGCAGGCCGCGCACGATGGAAGTGCCGATGACGCTGCTGAGGATGATGAAGGCACAGAAGTAGACCGCCGTGTACTCCGGCGGGCCCATCCGCGCCGCATAGATGGCAAGGAATGCGGCGCCGAAGATCAGCAGCAGCTCCGAAAAGGTGTCGCCGGTGGCGGAGGCGATCACCGCCATGCGCAGCGCCTTGCCCTGCTTGCCCTGCTGGGTGAGCGGATAGCCCTCGAGCTGGGTCGCCGATGCCTGTGGCGTGCCCGGCGTGTTGAACAGGATGGCCGGGATGGAGCCGCCGAAGCAGGCCGACTTGCTGATGGTGTAGATGAAGACGAGCGCCGACAGCGGGTCCATGTAGAAGGTAATCGGCATCAGCAGAGCGATCACCGCGGAGGCCGACAGCCCCGGCAGCGCGCCGGCGAACAGCCCCAGCAAGGTGCCGAGCAGCGCGAAGAACACCGCCTGCCCGCTGGAAAACAGGGTCGCGAAACCGTCGATGATCGCCATAGATGTCAGCTCCTGACGGCAGGCGACCGCCCGCCGGGCGTCACAGCAATCCGAGGAAGATGCGCAGCGGCTGGAAGAAGGCCTGGCTGTCGAAGGCGAGGATCGAGCCTGGCTGTTCGTGCAGTCCCAGCACGCCGAAGAACAGCACGTAATAGACGAGCGTGGCGATGATCGGCGCCACGACGAGGCGGGCAAAGCCCCGGTTGCCGAACACGGCCAGCGAAGCGGCGGCGGCCAGCGCCGTCGGCAGCGCATACTGGAACAGGCCGATCAGCCAGACGTAGACGAAGCCGATGGCGATCATCGGCACGACGTAGCGGACGAAGTCCGTCACCTCGCCGAATCCGCCGAACGCCTCGCCGGCGCGCAGCATGCCGGCAAGGCTGCGCGCCAGCAGCGCGATCGCCAGCACGGCCATCAGTACCAGCACCCCGACCGGAAAGTCGCGGGCGCCGAAGCCGGGGTCGTAGGGGTCGACGTAGATGCTCCCCGTCGCCGGTCCGAAGATCGCGACGACGAGGAGCATCAGAACGCCTACGACGGCATTGCCACGGTCCGCACGATCCATGGGCGTGGCGTCTCCGGCCTTACTGGCTCATGTTCTTCTTGATGTACTCGATGACGGGCGTCCACTTCTCGCGCCGGTCCTCGAGCAGCTTCGTCGACGCCTCGGAGTCGCGGTAGATCGCCGGCTGGCCGTTCTTCTGGGTGGCCTTGACATACATGTCGGTGGCCACCGCCTTCTTGATCGCCTCCGAGAGGATGGCGACGCGCTCCTTCGGCATGTCCTTCGGGCCCATGACGGTGACCGGGTTGGACATCGGAATGGTCGGCGTGCCCTGCTCGATCAGCGTCTTGACGTCCGGACGGGTCGGATCGCGCTCCTCGGAGTAGATGCCCACCGCGTTGATCTGCGTCTCGAAGCCGGTGAGGTTGGTCAGCGCGGCCGAGGAGAAGTCGACCTGCTTGCCGACCAGCGCGACGCGGGCACTGCTGCCGCCCTGGAACGGCACATCCTGCACCTTGTCGAGGAGGTCGTTCTCGATCAGCCATGAGACGGCGGTGAAGAAGGTGATGGAGCCGCGGCCGGCATGGCCCCAGCGCAGCTTCTTGCCTTCCGCATGGGCCTTCTCGATCGCCGCGACCAGCTTCTTCGGCGTATCCCAGCCGGAATCCTTGTGGGTGAAGACGGCCAGCGCATTGTCGGTGATCTGGCCGATCTGCACGAAGTCCGAAAACATGTCGATGCCGCGGTCGCGCATCAGCTGGCCGAGTATGGCGGCGCCGGAGGACGAGACCATGACGGTGTAGCCGTCGGGCTCGGACTGCGCGACGTACTTCATCGCCGGGACCCCGGAGCCGCCCGGCTTGTTGATGACGACGGCCGGCTGGCCGTTGAGGTACGGCTGCATCGCCGCGGCCAGCGCGCGCGCGGCGTTATCGACGCCGCCGCCGGCGGACAGGCCGACGATCATGTCGATCGCCTTGGTCGGGTACTCCTGCGCCTTCGCCGGAAGGCCGGCGGTGCCGAAACCGACAGCAACGGCAACGGCCATCGCACCCATACGGAGGAGTCGCGGAAAACGGTTATCGCTGCGGCGACGCAGCCACACACGGTGAGTCATGGACGTTGTTCCCTTCGTGGGGCCCGGCCGGGTTGCGATCCGGTGGGCGCTGGACGTTAGAATGGAATTTGGAGCGCGCGCAGGCGCATACGCTCTGACTCTTTATCGGCCACGAGGATCAGCCCGTCAATCACCGGGCGGCGATCTATCCCCGCCGAGTCCCCGGCCCGGCCGACCCTGATATCGGACCACCGACGCGAAAGGGTCGGCCGGCAAGGCATGGACGCCCTGCCGGCTGCCCCCTATCTGGCCTGCCTACTGGCCCTCCATCTTCTTCTTTATGAATTCAACGGCGGGAGACCAGCGCTCCCGCCTGTCCCTGAGCAGCTTGGCGGAGGCTTCCGGGCCCAAATAGATCGCGGGCTGACCGCTTTTCGAAGTCGTGTTCCTGAACGTTTCGGACGCCGTCGCCTGCCGGATGGCTTCCGCCATCACGCGCACGCGACCCTCCAGCATACCCTTCGGACCCATGATGATCACGGGCGGCGACATGGGCACGGTCGGGGAGCCCTGCTCGATAAGCGTCGGCACGTCCGGCCTTGTCGGGTCCCGTTCTTCCGAATAAATGCCCAGGATGGCCAGATCGGCCTCGAAACCCGTGAGGTTCGTCAGTCCGGCGGAACCGAAGTCCACCTGCTTGCCCAGCAAGGCGGTGCGCGCGCCGCTGCCTCCCTGGAAAGGGACATCCTGCACCATTTCGTAAACGTCATTCTCGATCAGCCAGGCCGCTGCCGCGACGTGGCTCATCGCGCCCCGGCCGGAGTGTCCCCAGCGAAGCTTCCTGCCCTGGCTGTGGGCTTCCTTGATCGCCGTCACCAGTTTCTGAGGCGTGTCCCACCCCGATTCCCGCAACGTGAAGATTCCGAGAGCGTTGTCGGTAATCTGCGCGATCGGAACGAGATCCGTGAAGACATCGACGCCACGGTCGCGGAACAACTGCGCCAGTATCGCGCCGCCGGACAGCACCATCAGCGTGTGCCCGTCAGGCGTGGACTGAGCGACGAGCTTCATCGCCGGCACCTGCGCGCCGCCAGGCTTGTTGACCACGATTGCCGGCTGTCCGTTAAGGAACGGGCCCAGCGCAGCCGCGAGCGCACGCGCTGCGGTGTCCACCCCGCCGCCTGCGCCGAGGCCGACGATCATCTCCACTGGCTTGGAGGGGTAGTCTTGTGCGTCGGCTGGCGACTGAGCGCCGCCCAGGCCGACGGCAAACGCGATAGCGCCGGCTCCCAGGAGCAGCGGCAGGCGCTTGCCGCCGCGGCGACACGGCCACATGCAGTGAATCATGGACGGTTTCCCTTATATGGCCCGTCCGGCGTTGCGGCGCGGCGGGCCGTGGACGTTACAATTGGAGCGCGCACCGCTGCGGGTTCGCTCTCCATTGACTTTCAGCCGCGTCGGTGGACCCGTCAAGCCGACCCGGAAATCCCGTCGTGCAGCAGGGGAAGAAACTCATGCCAGGCCTGAAGATCGAATCCATCGCGGCCACCGTGCTGCACGTGCCGCTGCATTCCCCCGTCCGTTCCTCCACCATCAGCATCACCCACCGCGACGTCCTGGTGTGCGAGGCAACGGCGACCGGCGGTGCGACAGGGACGGGCTGGGCGGTACTTCCCGGCAAGGCCGGGCGCGCGGTGCACGCGCTTTTAGAGGACGACATCCTGCCGCTGGTCGAGGGCACCGACGTCTGGGCGCACGAACGGCTGTGGAACAGGCTTTGGCGCGACCTGCACTTCGTCGGGCCGGGCGGGCCGGTGACGCTGGCCATCGCGGCGGTCGACATCGCGCTGTGGGACCTGCGCGCGCGGCACATCGGCGTGCCGTTCCACCGACTGTTCGGCGGCGCGCGCGGCCGGGTGCCGGCCTATGCCAGTGCCATCAACATGCACCTGTCCCTGGACGAACTGGTGGCGCAGACGGAGGACTTCCTCGGCCAGGGCTATGGCGCGTTCAAGATGAAGATCGGCAAGCCGGAGCTGGCCGAGGACATCGAGCGCATCGCCGCCGTGCGCACCGTCATCGGACCGGCCCGCAAGCTGTATCTCGACGTCAACCAGGCGTGGTCGCCGGGCGACGCGCCGGGCTGCCTCGCGGCGCTGGCGCCGTACGCGCCGGGTTTCATCGAGGAGCCAATGCTGTCGGACGACGTGGCGGGGCACGCCCTGCTGCGCCGGAAGACCACGGTGCCGGTCGCGCTGGGCGAGCAGCTCTCGAACAAGCACGAGTTCTGGAACTACGTCAGCGCCGGCGCCGCGGACATCCTGCAGCCGAACGTCTGGAAGGTCGGCGGAATCACCGAATGGCTCAAGGTCGCGCACATGGCGCAGCACGCCAACCTGCCGGTCGCGCCGCATGCCGGGCTGGAGCTGTCGATGCATATGTGCGCGGCGGTGCAGAACGGGCTGATGGTCGAGCGCATGATCGGCGGCGACCTCTGCGACCTCGGGCTGTTCCGCGAGACGGTGGCGGTCGAGGACGGCGTCATCGCCCTGCCCGACCGCCCCGGCCACGGCTTCACCGTCGACTGGGACACCATGGCCCCGCACGCACTGGCCGGCGCGCGGAAAGGATAGCCGCTACTGCCGCCGGATGAAGGCCAGCGTCTCGGCGGCGCAGCGCTCGGGATGGCTGGCCGCGACGTGATAGGAGTCGCCGGGCAGCACCAGCAGCCGCGAGTTCGGGATCTTGCGCTGCCATTCGCGCGTGACCTCGACCGAGCCGAGGCCGCTGCCCTCCGTCGTGATCACCATCGTCGGGCATGTGATCTTCGGCAGGTCGTCGGTGACGTCGGAGACGGGGATCACCTGCATGAAGCCGAGCTGCGTCGTCTGCGGCGTCTTGCCCATGTGGCCGGCCCACCAGTCGACGCCCTCGGCGGGAAGTCGCTGCCGAGGCGACCGCCCATGGTGCGGCGCGCCCAGGTCTCGACCCCGCCGGGACGCGAGAATTCCTCCATCCAGCTAGGAATGTTGCCGTAGACGCCCTCGCGGCGCGGCGTCGGCGTGCCGACGAGCGTCAGGCTGCGGAACCATTTCGGATGACGCGCGGCGAAACGGCGCGCCGCGGTGCCGCCGATCTTCGCCGCGACGACGTGGACCGGGCCGGTCTCCAGCTTCTCCAGGAACGCCGCGTAGTCGTCGGCAATGACGTCAAGCGACCACGGGAAGTCGACCGGCATCGGCGTCGACTGGCCGAAGCCGCGCATGTCGGGGCGCAGCACACGGTAGTGGCGCGCCAGCGTCGGCACCCAGCCGAACCAGACAGCACCGCTCTCGGAGTTGCCGTGCAGCATCAGCACGGTCCCCGGCTCGGTCCACGGGTCGGTGAAGTCGTCGACCCGGTAGAACATCTCGAGGTCGTCGTCGATGCGGACTGTCGGCATGGCGGGCATTTCCCCCCTGGGGTTCTCGTCGCGGCCCAGCGTGCTGTGCCTGCGCGCCGCTGGCAAGCGGGACAGCGGCGCCACGACTCGCTACAACGGGCGATCCGCCCACTGGACCAAGGCCGGCCGATGTTCTTCGCCATCAAGACGCTCGACCATCCGGACTCCGGCGCCCTGCGCGAGAAGCTGCGCGAGGCGCATCTCGACTACCTCGACAGCTTCGCGAAGGAGACGGTCTACGACGGTCCGTTCCTCACCGACGACGGCGGCCACGAGCTCGGCAGCTTCAAGATACTGGAGCTCGCCGACCGGGCCGCGGCGCAGGCGCATATCGACGATGAGCCGTTCATCACCGGGGGCCTGCAGCACGGCGACGAGGTCTGGCGCTACGAGCCCGTCGTCGCGCACGACTGGCGGAACTGCCCGCGCACGCCCGGCCTGACCGCCGCGATGGTGCTGGCCTTCGACAACCGGGGCGGCGCACCGCTGCGCGAGCGGATCGCACAGCGCGAGGCGGAATGGTTCGCCGGCATCGGCACCTGCCTGACCGCCGGCATGCTGGTATCGGACGACGGCGGCACGGCGCTCGGCACGCTGCTGATGTTCGAGACGCCGGACATGGACGCGGCGCACCGCACCTGGGAAGGCTCGCCGGCGCTGCAGGAAGGGCTGTTCGGCCGCATCGACATCCACCGCTGGCGCTTCGGGCGGACCTTCGACCGGCTGAAGCCCCGACACTGAGGCGGATCAGTCGGGAAGCGGCTTCCCCCGCCCCTGCTTGACCGACGCGCGGCGCTTCTTCGAATCCAGCCGCCTTTCCTTCGATCCCTTCGTCGGCCGCGTCTTCTTGCGCGGCTTCGGCGGCGTCAGGGCGCGCTCCAGCAAGGCCGCCAGCCTCTCGCGGGCATCGACGCGGTTGCGCTCCTGGGTACGGAAGCGCTCGGCGCGGATCAGGATCACGCCGTCGGCGGTGGCGCGGCGGCCGGCGAGCCGCAGCAGCCGGGCGCGCACGTCCTCGGGCAGCACCGCCGAGCCGGCGGCGTCGAAGCGCAGCTCCACCGCCGTCGCCAACTTGTTGACGTTCTGGCCGCCCGGCCCGGAGGCGCGCACGAAGCGCTCCTCCAGATCGGCCTCCGGAACGACGATGCCACCCGCGCGGATTTCCTGCACCTGTCCGTCCTCCGCCGCGCGACCGCGATTGCCGTGCCGCGCCACCCGACCCTACTGTTTCCACAGCGTCGGCGCCCGAGGGGTATTCCTGCGCCCCTCACCCGCTCCGCCGCATGTCGGTCCGCCGCCGAGACCGATATCCGTCAACCCCGTTTCGGCAGCCGCCCCGGAGTCGCGGCGCCTGCCAGGAGGATCCGATGCGCCATCCTACCGCCGCCGTCCTGACGGGCGTCGCGTTTGCGTTCGCCGCGCTGTCAGCGAACGCCGCCGATTTCCCGCGCACCGAACTGAAGACGATCGGCCCGAACACCGGCACCTCGAACTACGAGGACATCTTCAAGCCGTTCTTCCGTGAGCGCCTGCCGCAGCTTTCCGGCGGAATGGTGACCGGCGATACCATTTCCCAGAGCGAGGCAGGCATCAAGGGGCCCGAGTTCTTCCGCATGGCGCGGCTTGGCGTTGCCGACATCATCGCCGGCCCGGCGACCTATGCCTCGGGCGAATTGCCGCTGACCGACAGCATCGAGATTGCCGGCCTGATCCAGGACGTACCGACCCTGCGCAAGGTGATCGACGCGGCCCTTCCGGCGATGCAGAAGATGTACCGCGAGCGCGCGCAGGTGGTGCCGGTGACGATGTGGCCGACCGGCGGCCAGGGTTTCTGGTGCGCGGTGCCGATCAATGGCCTGAGCGACATGGCCGGCAAGAAGGTGCGGGTGTTCGGCAGATCGATGGCCGACATGGTCGAGGCGATGGGCGCCACGCCGGTTACGATCTCCTTCGCCGAGGTGGTGCCGGGCCTGCAGCGCAAGGTCATCGACTGCGCCGTCACCGGCATGAATTCCGGCAACCTGGCCAAGTGGACCGACGTCTCGACCCACGTCTACCCGTTCATCGTGGGCTGGAGCGTGATGCAGATGGCCGCGAACGAGAAGTCGTGGGACCGGCTGGACCCGAAGGTGCGCGACCTGATCTACAGCGAGGCCAACGGGTGGGCCGCGGCGAAGGGCTGGGCCGATGCCGAGGCGGCGACGCAGCACGGCATCTGGTGCTCAACGGGCGACGACCGCTGCGACCCGAACGTGACGAAGCCGCGCGCCCTCAGCCGCACCAACCTGACGCTGGTGAAGCTGACGCCGGAAGACGACAAGCGCCGGGTCGAGCTGATGGAAACCCAGGTGCTGCCGAAGTTCGCGCAACGCTGCGGCGCGGACTGCACGGAGTGGTTCAACGCCACCCTGGCACCCGTGGTAGGCATCGAGGCGAAGCCGTAACGACGCCTGACGGGCCCCGGCCGGCACACCGCCGGCCGGGGCTTCAGATCTCGCCGAAATGCACCCGGCGATAGGCCCGCGACGGGATCCTGTCGTCGATGTGGATGTCCAGCAGGGTCGAGCCCTCCGCCGCGTTGTGCTCGCGCAGCAGCGCATCGAAGCGGCCCTTCTGCGTCACCTGCTCGCCGCGCAGGCCGAAGCCCCGCGCCACCGCCGCCAGGTCGCCGCGGCCGTGGATCGCCTCCTTGTCCTCGACGCCCTTGGCGCGGAACTTGTGGAACTCGGCGCCGTAGCCGCCGTCGTTCATCACGCACGTCAGCAGCCGCACGCCGTGGCGGCGCATCGTCTCCATCTCCTGGATGTGCATCAGCATGCTGCCGTCGCCCTCGAACAGCACGACCTTGCCGTCGCCGCGCGCCAGTGCGACGGCGATGGCGGCCGAGAAGCCGGAGCCGATGGCGCCGAAATCGTTGACGACGTGGAAGCGCTCGGCGGCGCGCCCACGCATGTGTGTCATCACGAAGCTGAAGTAGTGGCCGCCGCCGACGACGATGTCCCAGTCCTTCGGGATGACGGCGTCGAGCTCACGCATCGTCTCGCGCGGGTCGAGGGTGCCGGGCTGGACCTGGAACTGCTTGCTGTCGGGAGAGTCGGCCGCGATGGCGTCGGCGATCTCCCCGCTGCGATAGCCCTGCCGGGCGACGCCGCGCGCGTCGAGCCGCGCGACCAGCGCCTCGGCGGCGGCCTTCGCATCAGCGCGGACATGCAGATCGGCGGTGCGTAGCCCCTGCCAGATGCCGCGCGGATTGGTGTCGACCTGAACCACCTTCGCCTCGGGATAGAGGTAGCCGCCCTCGGTGGTGTAGTGGCCGAGGCCGGCGCCGACGCCGATGACGAGATCGCTCTCGGCGAAATATTCGCGCGACAGGTCGCTGGCGAAGGCGCCGGCGATATCGAGATTGTACGGATTGCCCTCGAACAGGCCCTTGGCGAGCAGCGAGGTGGCGAGCAGCGCGCCGGCGCGCTCGGCGACCGCCTCCAGCGCCTTGCCGGCGCCCGACCGCAGCGCGCCGCGCCCGCCGATCAGGATCGGCCGCTTCGCCTCCGCGATCATGTCGACGACGCGGTCTACCAGCTCCGGGTCCGGCTGCGGGCGCTGCGGCACCGGCACGGCGGTCTTCGAGGGCATGTAGTCGGGCGGATAAGGGAAAGCTTCGCGCTGCAGGTCGAGCGGCACACCGAGCACGACGGGACGGCGCTCGACCTGGGCGATGACGAAGGCCTCGCGCACGCAGTCCAGCGCGCGATCGACGCTGCGGATGGCGATGTGGTGCGCGCCGGTGGCATGGGCCAGCGGCGCCTGGTCGATGTCCTGCAGGTACCATGCCGCGCCCTGCGGCGCGTCGCCGGCGAACACGACCATCGGCGAGCCGGCACGGGAGGCGATGGCGAGGGCGGTCATGATCTGGGTGTAGCCCGGCCCGCAGGTGACGGAGGCGACGCCGACCCTGCCGGTATAGCGGGACCAGGCGTCGGCCATGGTGCAGGCGCAGTGCTCGTGGCGCGCGTGGATGACGCGCATGCCCGGCTGCTGCGCCATTTCCACCGACCAGTACATGTTGGCGTCGCCCATGAGGGTGAACAGCGTGTCGACGCCCTCGGCGACGAACGCCTGTGCGAGCACGTTCGAGAGTTGCGGGTCAGCCATTTGTCAGTCCTGTCTGCTTCGGGTGAAAAGCTGCCTCAGCCAGCCGACGAAGGCGCGCCACAGCAGCCCGATGCCGCCGGCCTCGCGCGCCGGCGCTGCGGCGGCGGGCTCACGGGTATCGTCGTCTGCCGACACGCTGCCGGCCTGCTGCGCGCCGGCCTGCTGCGCCATGTTGGCGGCGAAATCCTGCAGCAGTGCGCGGGCGACATGGACGCCGCCGGCATTGGCGAAGGTCTCCAGCGGGCCGGTAACGTTGAAGCTGCCGTCGACGGTCAGCACCGTGACCGTGTCGCCCTCGGCGGTGACGGTGCCCGAGGCTGTGGCGCGCGATGCGCCCTTCCGGTCGATGCCGCGCCCGTCGATGGTGCAGCGCCGGGCGTCGTGGTCGTAGGCGAGAGTCGCCTCGCCACGGAAGGTGGCGACCGTCGGCCCGAACTTGACCCGGATAGTGCCCTTGTAGACGCCCTCGCCCTCCGCTTCCTCCAGCGTCGCGCCGGGGATACAGCCGGCGACGACCGCCGGGTCGGACAGCAGCGGCCACACCCGGTCGGGCGGCGCGTCGATCTCGATCCTTTCGCTGAGCTGCGGCACGCGAGCCCTCCCTGCCGCTACGAAATGTTAGCCGGCGGGGCCGCGCGCGCGGAGCTTGTCCGTGCCGGCCCGGTCCACCTCCAGCGTAGCGGGATCGATGACGACGCCATAGGCCTCGCGCACGTGTTCCAGCGTCATCTTGTCCTGGCGCACGTCCTCGGCGACCAGCTCGGGATCGCGCGTCCACGGATCGCCGTAACCGCCGGCGCCCGGCATCTCGGCGCGGAACACATCCTCGCGCTTCAGCACGCGGATGAACTTGGTCGGCAGCGACTCCGGCGCGGTGTCCGGGTTCAGCGTGTTGTGCTGGCCGCGCCCCGCCTTGCCGCCGAACAGGCCCCAGGGCGGATTGAAGGCGCGGTCGGAGCGCACCTGCACCGTCTGCTCGTCGGCCAGGAAGCGGTACTCGCGGACGATGCCGAGGCCGCCGCGCCATTCGCCGGCGCCTTCGGAGTCCTTGATGAAGGCATAGCGCTCGAACATTACCGGTCCCTCGGTCTCGACCAGCTCCATGGGCGTGTTGGCGAGGTTGCCGATGGAGAACGGTCCTGCGTCCTGGCCGTCGCGGTCGGGGCCGCCGCCGATGCCGGTGGTGTTGTGGAACTCCAGCGTCATGAACGGCGTGCGGTCCTTGTAGTAGCCGCCGATGGCGATGGCGAACTCCGATCCGCCGGGGCAGGCCTGCATGCGGTCCGGCAGGTACTGCGCCAGCAGGCCCATCACGGTGTGCCGCACGCGGTAGCCGGCGGCGCCGCGGGCGCCGAGGGCGGCCGGGAAAACCGGATTCAGGAAGCAGCCCTCCGGCGCGGTGACGGTGATCGGCTTGTAGAAGCCGGCGTTGGTCGGGATGTCGGGGCTCAGCACCGTGCGCAGCGCCGCCCAGGTGCAGGACTGGGTGCAGGCGAAGTTCGGGTTCAGCGCGCCGCCATTCTGCTCGCTGGTGCCCGTCCAGTCGATCAGCATCTCGTCGCCCTTCTTGGTCAGCTTCACCTGGAAGCGAACCGGGCCGATGCCCATGCCGTTGTCATCCATGTAGTCGGTGAACTCGGCCTCACCGTCGGGCAGCTCGGCGATCGAGGCGCGGGTCAGCCGCTCAGCGTGGTCGACCAGCTCCTGCATGTAGACGGCGACGGTGTCGGCGCCCCAGTCCTCGATCAGCTTGTGCATTTCCTGCTCGGCGATGTTGACCGCCGCGACCTGGCCGCGGAAGTCGCCGAGCACCTTGTCGGGGACGCGCACCTGCTTCTCGAACAGGGCGAAGAAGGTCTCGTTGGGCCGGCCCTCCTCGTAGACCTTGAGCGGCGGGATGCGGAACCCCTCCTGGAAGATCTCCATCGAATCGGTGGCGTTGCCGCCCGCCACGCGCCCGCCCATGTCGGTGTGGTGCGAGATCACGCACATGAAGGCGATCAGCCGACCGTCGGAGAACACCGGCTTGTACATGAAGATGTCGTTGAGGTGGCTGGCGCCCTCGTAGGGGTCGTTGGAGATCAGGATGTCGCCGGGGTGAAGGTTGTCGCCGTGGCGCGCCAGGATGCCGTTCAGCGCCGGCTGCATCGCGCCGAGGTGCAGCGGCAGCGACAGCCCCTGCACCGCGAGCTGGGCATCGGCGAGGTGGATGCCGGTGGAGAAATCGAGGTTCTGCTTCACCACGGTGGATCGCGAGGTCCGGATCACCGACACTACCATGTTGTCGGCGATGGTCCTGAGCGCGTTGTAGATCAGCTCACGCGTAACCGGATCGATCTGCATCACGCATCCTCCCGCTCGAGCACGATGTTGTTCCAGGAATCCAGGGATGCGCGCCATCCGGGCGGCACCACGGTGGTGGTGTCGTATTCCTCGACGATCAGCGGCCCCTTGCGGACACCGCCGGCGAGCGCGCTGCGCGGCAGCACGGCGGCGGAGACCCAGCCGTGGTCGCCGCCGAAGAAGGCATCGCGCGTCCCCTCCTCGACCCGCGTCTCGGCGGCGCGGGCGACGCGGTCGGGCACGCGCGGCTCAAGCGGCACGCCGCGGCCGACGACGCGCAGGGAGACGACCTGCAGCCGTTCGCCGTCGGAGCGGTAGCCGTAGGTGCGCATGTGCTCCTGCGCGAAGGCTTCGGCGGCAGCGGCGACGGCGTCGGCATCGACCGGATAACGCGCGAAGGGCACCGTCAGGCTGCTGGCCTGGCCGACGTACTTGATGTCGACGTAGGCGCGGATGTCGCGCTGGCCCCCGCCGGAGAAGCCCTCGGCGGAGAGCAGCGTATCCAGCTCGTCCCAAACCGGTTCGATGCGGGCGTTGAAGTCCTCCGGCGCGATCAGCTGCAGCTCCCGGTAGTAGGCGGAGATCATCAGGTGTTCGACGTCGGCGAACAGCAGGCCGAGGGCGCTGAACAGGCCGGCCACCGGCGGCACCGAGATGCGGCGGATGCCGAGCGCCTGCGCCAGACCGACGGCGTGCACGCCGCCGTTGCCGCCCATCGCCAGCAGGTCGAACTGGCGCGGGTCGCGGCCTCGTTCACTGGAGACGGCGGCCAGCGCGCGCATCATCGTCGCGTTGGCGATGCGGTGGATGCCGTGCGCGACGGCGACCGTGTCCATGCCGACGCGCTTGCCGAGCCGCACCAGCGCATCCTCGGCGGCCTTGTAATCGACCTTGAGATCGCCGCCGACCAGGGCGCCCGGGTTGAGGTAGCCGAGTATCAGGTTGGCGTCCGTCACCGTCGGCTCGGTGCCGCCGAGGCCGTAGCAGACCGGCCCCGGCGCCGCGCCCGCACTGTGCGGCCCGACCTTCAGGCCGCCACCGGCGTCGACCCAGGCGATCGAGCCGCCGCCGGCACCGACCTCGGCGATGTCGATGGTGGGAAACTGGACGATGTAGCCGCTGCCCTGGATCAGCCGGTGCGAGGCGCTGGTGTCGCCGCCGACCTCGATGTCGGGCGACAGGTTGTAGGCGCCGTCCTCGATCAGCGACGCCTTCGCCGTGGTGCCGCCCATGTCGAGCACCATCAGGTCCTCGAGGCCGGTCTTGGCCCCCACCCGCTGCGCGCCGACGACGCCGGCGGCCGGCCCCGATTCGATGATGAAGGCCGGGCTCTTGGCGACCCGCTCCGCCGACAGGATGCCGCCGGACGACTGCATGATCATCAGCGGCACCTCGACGCCGATATCGCGCATGCGCGCCGCCAGCGCGCGGACGTAGGATTCGACGACCGGACGGATATAGGCGTTCACCACCGTGGTGGTGGTGCGCTCGTATTCCTGGATTTGCGGTACGAGGTCGGTCGACGCGGTGACCGGGATGCCGGGCAGCAGCTCCTGCAGCCGGCGGGCGGCGGCCTGCTCGTGCGCGTCGTTGACGTAGCTGTTCATGAAGCAGACGGCGATCGCATCGACCTTTTCCGTCTTCAGCCGTTCGGCCAGCGCATCGACCGCCGCCATGTCGAGCGGACGGCGGACGGCGCCCGAGGCGAGGATGCGCTCCGGCAGCTCGAAGCGCAGGCGGCGCTCGACCAGCGCCGGGGGCTTGCGGAAGTTGAGGTCGTAGAGCTTCGGCACGCGGAAGCGCGCGAGCTCCAGCACGTCGCGAAAGCCCTCGGTAGCGACCAGCGCGACCCGCACGCCCTTGCGCTCGATGATGGCGTTCGTCGCCACCGTGGTGCCGTGAGAGAACTCGCGGATCGTCGAGGCCGGGACGCCGAGGTCGGCGAGCAGCGCGGCGACGCCCTCCTCGATGGCACGGCTGTAGTCGTCTGGCGTCGACAGCACCTTGCGGGTATGCACGGTGCCATCCGCCGCGATAAGCAGGATGTCGGTGAAGGTGCCGCCGATGTCGACACCGAGCCGGTAGTCGGTCAATTGATAAGCCCCCTGCGCTGGATCCGGCGAATGCCGGTTCTCCCGACTTTATGGGAGCGGCATCGGTACGGCCAACGTCCGTGTCTCCGCGGCCCTCACGTCGAGCGAGGAAACTGCAGCCCTTTGCCCCGCGCGGCAGTTACACTTTCCGCACGCCACGGGTGGCGCGGCGCAGGCGACCGCGCCAGAATGCACAGTGAAATACTGCCCTAT
>JBBDQX010000186.1:0-25597 GCA_040905765.1 Acetobacterales bacterium | reverse complement strand
CTGCGTGCCGCCGGCATTCCACTCCTGGTTCAGGATGCACGGGATTACCACGGGCTGTCCCATCTGCTTGGAAAGGTCAATCCGCAGGTGATCATCCACTTGGCGGCCGTGGCGCATGCCAACCGGTCGAACAAGGACCCCTACTCCACCTTCGACCACAGCCTGCGCACGCTGGAGAACGCGCTCGACGCGGCCCGGTCCAAGGGCAGCCCGGTGCAGCACTTCGTCTATTTTTCGTCGTCGATGGTCTACGGCCACTTCAACGGCCAGGCGGTCAGCGAGGACACCCACTGCGAGCCACTCGGCATCTACGGCGCGCTGAAGTTCGCCGGCGAGAAGATGGTGATCGCCTACAACCAGGTGTTCGACCTGCCCTACACCATCATCCGGCCCTCCGCCCTCTACGGCGAGCGCTGCATCAGCCGCCGGGTGATCCAGATCTTCATCGAGAACGCCGTGATGGGGAAGGACATCACCATCAACGGGGACGGCTCGGATGCGCTCGACTTCACCTACATCGGCGACCTGGTGAACGGCATCGGGAAGGTGCTGACGTCCAACCGCTCGAAGAACGAGATCTTTAACCTGACGTACGGCAGCGCCCGCTCCCTGGCCGAAATCGCGGAACTGCTTCAGGCGGAGTTCCCGAAGCTGAAAGTGAACTACAACCCGAAGGACAACCTGACCCCCGACCGCGGCACCCTGAAGGTCGACAAGGCACGCGAGATGATCGGCTACGAGCCGCAGTACCCGATCGACGTGGCGGTGCCGAAGTACGTCGACTGGTACAAGCAACTGCTCAGCACTTAACACGGTGTTGGCCGAGACGAATCCCCGCCGCCTTCCGGATGGCTCCCTCACGCACCTTCGTCGCACGTCCGGAAAGCCCGTGACGTCCCTTCAGCGCGACGACTGGCTGAGCAGAGTGCTGGCGCGCGAGTGCTTCCAATTAAATCTCGTTGCCGACGCCCCCGAAGCGAACCGTCTCGACCTGCTCCCGCCCGGTTCGTTCGCCTACGCGAAAGTTCCCGTTTCGGCTGTTGCGGCATGCAATGCCCTAGAGTCTACGGGCTTCCGGATGGTGGACACCGGCCTCACTTTCGAAGGAATGCCTCGCCTCGGCGCCCCCCCTGCCTGGCCCGGCACCCGCGAAGCCAGGCCTGCCGACAGCCCTGCTGTCGCAGAGATCGCTGCCCAGGCCTTCCGTTTCTCCCGTTTCCACCTCGACCCACGGCTCGACCGGGCCGACGCCAACCGGACACGCCGCGAATGGGCCACCAACTATTTCACCGGCCGACGCGGCGACGCCATGATTGTCTCAGTAGACGAGAGCGACCGCCCTACCGGATTCCTGCAGCTTCTCAGGGCAGCCAACGACGTGCTGGTGGTCGACCTGATCGCGGTCGCCGAGCAGGGCCGCCGGCAGGGCGCCGCGCGGGCGATGCTGTCGCGCGCTCTGGCGGTATGCGGCCCGGTATCGGCCTTGCGGGTCGGCACCCAAGCGGCCAATATCCCGTCGGTCCGACTCTACGAGAGCCTCGGGCTGAAGCTGGTCGAGGCCAGCTATGCGCTCCACTGGCATTCTCCGCGGCCTACATGAAAATCGGCGAATTCGAGACCAGCGACCGCGTCCTGATAATCGCCGAGATCGGCAACAACCATGAGGGCGATCGCGGCCGGGCGGAGGCCATGATTGCCGCCGCGGCGGAGGCCGGCGCCGACGCAGTCAAGTTCCAGACCATCGTGCCTGAGCGGCTTGTCCACCCGTCCGAGACGGCGCGTCTCGCGCAGCTCGGACGGCTCTGCCTGTCGTACGAGGACTTCGGCCGCCTCGCCGAAGCCGCGTCCAGGTGCGGCGTGTTGTTCCTTTCCACGCCCTTCGACCTCGACAGCGTCCGGTTTCTCGAACCCCTGGTGCCCGGCTACAAGATCGCCTCGGGCGACAACGACTTCGTGCCGCTGCTGGAGGCGGTGGCGCGGACCACGAAGCCAGTCATCCTGTCGACGGGGTTGCTCGGCATCTCCGAGGTCGTGCGCAGCAAGGCATGCATTGAGCGTGTCTGGGCGCAGACCGGCAAGGCTGGCGCGCTCGCCCTGCTGCATTGCGTGTCGGCCTACCCGACGCCGCCGGAGGAGGCCAATCTCGGCGCCATTCGGGATCTGGCCGGCCTCGGCTGCACCGTCGGCTACTCCGACCACACCATCGGCATCGAGGCGGCCGTGCTGTCAGTGGGGCTCGGCGGTCGGATCATCGAGAAGCATTTCACGCTCGACAAGAACCTGTCGGACTTCCGCGACCACAAGCTTTCGGCGGATCCGGCGGACCTTAAGACGCTTGTGCGCCGCGTGCGCGAGGCCGAGACGATGATCGGCTCCGCCGGCAAACAGCCGATGGCCAGCGAATCGGCGTCCGGCGCGTCGGTCCGCCGGTCGATCGTCGCCGGGCGGGATCTCGCGGCCGGCCACGTCCTGGCGTTCGAGGACCTCAACTGGCTGCGCCCCGGCGGCGGCATGGAGCCCGGCCGCGAAGGGGAGATCCTGGGCCGGACCCTGCGGAAGGGCATCTCCGCGGGCGACAGGCTGACGGCCGAGGCGTTCGAGTGACCGGCTGATGTGCGGTATCGCCGGTTATGTAGCCTCCGGTCCGCTGCCCGGTTCGCGTGTCACCGCGACCCTCGGGCTGATGGGCCGGCGCGGCCCCGACCACCGGGCCCACCGCACCTGGACGCATGCCGGCGAGAATGTCGGCCTGCTGCATTCCCGGCTCTCGATCATCGACCTCGACGACCATGCGAACCAGCCGTTCACCATCGGCCCCGCGACGGTGGTGTTCAACGGCGAGATCTACAACTACCTGGAGCTACGCGCCGAGCTCGAGGCGGCCGGTGTCCGCTTCCGCACCCGTTCCGACACCGAGGTGCTGCTCGCCGCCTGGCTGCACTGGGGTGACGCCTTCCACGACAGGCTGGAGGGCATGTGGGCCTTCGCCCTCTGGGACGAGGCGCAGGGCCGGCTGCTGCTGTCGCGCGACCGCTTCGGCGAGAAGCCGCTGTGCTGGATGCAGACGGCGGAGGGCCTGTTCTTCGGCTCCGAGCCGAAGCTGCTGCGGTCGCTGTCCGGCCGCGCGCTGGAGCCCGACCGCGACCACCTCTGCCGCTATCTCGTCAACGGCTACAAGTCGCTCTACAAGACCGACCGGACCTTCTTCGAGGACGTGCGCGACGTGCCGCCGGGCGGCACCCTCGCGCTGTCGTCCGGGTCCGGTGAAGGACCGACGCACGGCCGCCACTGGACCTTCCGCCCTCCGCCTCCGGACGACAGCATGACGGAGGCCGACGCCGTCGACGGTGTCCGGCAAAGGCTGATAGACAGCGTGCGTCTGCGCCTGCGCGCCGACGTCCCCATCGCCTTCTGCCTGTCGGGGGGCGTGGACTCGGCTGCGCTCGCCTCGATCGCGTCGAAGACGCTCGGCTACGACGTCATGACCTTCTCGATCCTGGATGACGACCCGCGCTACGACGAGCGCGGCAACATCCAGGCGACGATCGACGACCTCGGTTGCCGGCACCAGCTCATCCGCGTCTCGCACGACGGCGCACTCGACAGGCTGGCCCGCCAGGTCGCCTATCACGATGCCCCCGTGGCGACGATCTCCTACTACGTCCACGAGATGCTGTCGGAGGCGATTTCCCGGAACGGCTTCCGGGTGGCCGTGTCCGGCACCGCCGCGGACGAACTGTTCACCGGCTACTACGATCATTTCCTGCTGCACCTGCACGAGGTGCGGGACAGCGACGTCTATGCTGACCGGTTGCGCGACTGGGAAACGCACCTCAAACCGATCACGCGCAATCCGCATCTCCGCGACGCCGAGCTGTACCGGCGCGATCCGGGCTTCCGCGATCACATCTACCTGAACAATGACGCCTTCGCCAGCATGCTGGTCGGGGACTTCCATGAGGATTTCGCCGAGCGGCACTACAGCCCGTCGCTGCTGCGCAACCGCATGGCCAACGAGCTGTTCCACGAGTCCACGCCTGTCATCCTGCGTGAGGACGACCTGAACTCGATGTACCATTCGGTCGAGAATCGCACTCCCTTTCTCGACCGCGAGCTCCTCGACTTTGCCTGCCGCATCCCGCCGCGCCTCCTCGTCAGGGACGGCCGTGCGAAGCACGTGCTGCGCGAGGCGGTTGCCGGCATCCTCAACGACCGGGTCCGACTCGACCGCCAGAAGAAGGGGTTCAACGCCGCGATCCGCTCCATCGTCGACCTTGGCGATGCCGGCACGCGCGAACGGCTGCTCGCCGACGGCCCGATATTCGATATCGTCGACCGCGAGAGGATCACGGCGCTGTTCGACATGGACGAGATACCGAACAGCTACAGCAAGTTCCTGTTCTCCTTCATCTCCGCCCGCCTGTTTCTCGACGCAAACGCCGGGGCTTCATGAAGTACTGCGTCCGCTGCGTGCTGCCGGACACCCGGCCCGGGATCGAGTTCGACGACAAAGGCGTCTGCTCGGGTTGCCGCGCCCACGAGCGCAAGTCGGCTCTCGTCGTCGACTGGGAAGCGCGCACCCGCGAACTCGACGGCATCGTCGCGCACGCCCGCGCGCGCCGCGCGCCCTACGACTGCATCGTTCCGGTCAGCGGCGGCAAGGACAGCACCTGGCAGGTGATCCGCTGCAAGGAACTCGGCCTGAAGGTTCTGGCGGTGACCTGGCGCACGCCGGGCCGTACCGCCGTCGGCCAGCGCAATCTCGACAATCTGATCCGCTTCGGTGTCGACCATATCGACTTCTCGATCGATCCGGGCGTCGAGAGCCGCTTCATGCTGCGCACGCTGGAGGAAACGGGATCGTCGGGCGTGCCGATGCATCTCGCGCTCTACGGCATCCCGCTGAAGCTCGCGGTGCGCCTCGGCGTCCCGCTGGTTGTCTGGGGCGAAAGCCCGTTCATGGAATACGGCGGGGACCCCGGCGACACCGAGTTGAACAAGCTCGACCACGCCTGGCTGCGCCGCCACGGCATCCTGCAGGGCCGCCTGGCTGAGGACTGGGCCGGCCCCGGCCTCAGCCTCGCCGACCTCGAAGCCTACACGCTTCCAAGCCGGGAGGACTTCGAGCGCGCCGACACCCAGTCCATCTTCCTCGGCTACTATCTGCCTTGGGATCCCGAAACCAGCCTCGCAGTCGCCACTGCCCACGGATTCGAGCGGCGTACCGAGGGCCCGCGCCTCGGGCTCTACGACTACGCCGACATCGACTGCCGGTTCATCTCGGTCCACCACTGGTTCAAATGGCCCAAGTTCGGCATGACCCGCCTGTTCGATAACCTCTCACTGGAGATCCGCAACGGCCGCATTAACCGGCAGCATGCGGTTGCAGAGATCGCCCGGCGCGGTGACCAACGTCCGGTCGAGGATATCGCGGCAGCCTGCGCTTTCATGGAAATCCCGGTGCTGCGGTTCCGTGAGATCGAAGACCGCTGGCGCAACACCGATATCTGGCAGCGTGACAGCAACGTGTGGCGCATTCCCGGTTTCATCGTCGAGGATTGGGACTGGTCCGACGTGCCTGCGCGCTAGTAGCCGACCGGAGAAAAGTGCATGAAGTTCAACCGCAAGAATCCACCCCGGGTCTACAGGGTCGGCGCCGACGGCGAAATCGCCATTTCCGACCTTGGCACCGTGGAACTCGCCCCAGACGAGCAGCTAACCTTCATGACACCCACCGGCAAGCCCTACGACTTCACGGCCAAGGAGTGGGGCTTCTATGCAACCCAGTCGATCAACGGCCGGGTGCGCGACGCCGGGTTCAAGACGGCGCTGGTGCGCAACGAGCAGGGCCGCATCTACGTCATGGTCGTGGACGAGGCGCGACGCGGCGCCTTCGATGCCTATTGCGAAGGCGAAAGGCAGACCGTGCTGGAGTGGCTCGATGAGCGCTGACCGCCACCCGGAGGCCCGCCGGTGAGGTTTCTAGCCCTGCTTCTCGGCCGCTGGGTCTACCGACCATTCAGCCTGCTCGTCGTCGCCTTGCTTAGGCTGCGCGGAGTGAGCGTCGGTCGCCGCTTCTACATCGAGGGCGTCCCCCGGCTGAAAATCCGCGGGCGCGCCGGCAACATTGTCATCGGTGACGAGGTCTCCGTCTTCGGACCCATCGACCTGCGCAACCGCGAGAACGGGCGCATCGTCATTGAGGACGACGTGAAGATCGACGAACACTGCCGACTCGTAGCTGCGAACGACGCGACGCTGCGCATTTGCGCCGGCGCCGACCTCGGCAACTACCTCACCTTCAACTGCGGCACCGACGTCACCGTCGGACGCGACGTACTCATCGCCGGTTTCTGCCTGGTCCAGAGCTCGAACCACCGGATCGCGCCGGACCTGCCGATCAAGCAGCAACCGCACGAATACGGCCCGGTGACCATCTCCGACGGCGCATGGATCGGCGCGCATGCGATTGTCCTTCCCGGCGTGACGATCGGCCGCGGGGCGGTCATCGCCGCGGCCGCTGTTGTCAGCCGCGACGTGGGCGAACAGGACATCGTGGCGGGCGTTCCCGCCCGCGCCATCGGCAATCGCGCCAACCGGCCAGAACAGCGTAAGGACCGATGAAGCTACTGATCTTTTCGGGATTTTCGGGTTTCGCCCAGCGCCTCGACAATGTCGCCGCATTGCTCCAAGGCGAACACGGCTATACGATTGATTCGCTCGTATTCGGCAAGGACAACTTCCGCTACCTCAAGGAGCGAGGCAAGGCAAGTTATCGTCGAATCGTCTGCATCGAGGATCTGCTCCAGGCGGCATCGGAAGCCGAACCGCCCTCCGCCAAGCGTCTCAGCGACATAGAACGGCGGCTGGGTCATTCGCTAACCCACATTGCCTACAGCGAGAGAACGTTCGTCCAGCACACGCACGCGCTGCCGATGCGCCAGCGCCTGTCGCAGGACGAGCTCGCCGCCCATGTGGTGTACATGCACGACGCGCTCGACGCGATGCTTGAGGGCATCGATGCTGTATTCGTCTACACCTGCGCGTCGCTGAGCAGCGAGCTGCTCTACTACCTGTGCTGCGCCCGCGGCGTGCACTTCATCACGATGAACGAACAGCGCCTCGGATACCGGTGGCTGCTGACCGACAACAACCGGGACCGGCACCCGGCGGTAATGGCCCGATATCTGGACCCCGGCTTCCGCTCGACCGAGGCTGGGAGAAAGCGGCTAGATGACTATGTGGCCAAACTCCGCCGCAACGAAAAAAACATCGTACAGACGATGTACCAGAGGGCGGCGCTGTCGCGGAAACGGCTGAACGCCCGCAACATCGCTCGCTACCTCAATTATATGCTGTTCCAGGAATTCAACCGTTACTACCTCGGTCCGACGAAACTGCAGCACAGTCTGCATCTCGCCCGCTACAAGCTGCGCGAGGCCTACCTGCGGCGCACCACCGGCGCGGAACTCCCTGACAGGCCTTTCGTGTACTTCCCGCTGTCAATGATCCCCGAGGCTTCGACGCTGATCCGCGGCCTGCGCCACTATGACCAGCTGAGCATCATAAAGGCCCTATCCCTGGCACTTCCGCTGGACTGGGTCCTGCTGGTCCGCGAACACCCCAGTTCCATCGGCCAGACGCCGATCCATTTCTACCGGGAGGTCCGGAAACTTTTCAACGTGCGGCTCGTCACTCCCTATAATTCGCCCCTTGAATGCACTGAACGAGCGGAGGCGGTCGTGACGGTGACGGGCACGACCGGAATGGAAGCCCTCGCTCTCGGCAAGCGTACTGTGGTGCTGGGAAGTGCAATCTACACCGACGTTCGATCCGCCTACTGCAATAACGATCCGGCGGAAATCGGGGAATTCCTCCGCCGCCCCTGGACCGAGGCGGATCGGGAGCGCCAGCTTGAGGACATGGCGCGCTTTGCAAGCGCCCTGGAACTAGGCCCCGGTTTCGATGATCCCGACAACGTGCTCTGGACGAGGGCTGCTTCGAACCCGGAGGAGAACCCCGTGGACCGGAACCTGGCCGCGGCCATCTACGCCTACTGGCAAGGCATCCATGGGAATTCGGCGCAACGGTGCTAATGTCCCGTCCGCCGGGCAGGGCATCGTCGAAAGCTGCCAACCGAATGCGAAAACCAGTCACAGTCTCACCAGGCCGATAGCCCATGCAAGCATCTCCAGACTCCGACGTTCGCCGCCCCAGCACCGTGAGCTTTCGCGAACGTGTGCTGGTGACAGGTGGAGCGGGCTTCATCGGTTCGCACCTTTGCCGGCGACTGCTGGCGCAAGGAGCCGATGTGGTGTGCGTCGACAACTTCTACACCGGCACGAAGGACAACGTCCTGGACCTGCTTAACAGCCCGCATTTCGAGTTGTTGCGCCACGACGTGACTTTTCCGCTATATGTCGAGGCTGACCGCATCTTCAATCTCGCCTGCCCCGCCTCGCCCATCCACTACCAGATCGACCCAGTACAGACGGTAAAGACGTCAGTACACGGCGCAATCAATATGCTCGGCCTCGCCAAACGCACGAAAGCGCGCATTTTTCAGGCATCGACGAGCGAGGTTTATGGTGATCCGGAAAGGCACCCGCAGGACGAGAGTTACGTCGGCGCCGTGAACCCCATCGGCCGGCGAGCCTGCTATGACGAGGGCAAGCGCTGCGCGGAGACGCTCTTTTTCGATTACCATCGCCAGCACGGCGTCGATATCAAGGTTGCCCGGATCTTCAACACCTATGGTCCACAGATGCACGTTAACGACGGGCGAGTGGTCTCGAATTTTGTCGTGCAAGCGCTGCGGAACGAGCCGATCACCCTCTATGGCGACGGCAACCAGACGCGCTCGTTCTGCTATGTAGACGACCTCGTCGAGGGCATCGTCCGGCTGATGGACAGCGAGCCAGACCTCCGGGGTCCGGTCAACCTTGGCAATCCGGTCGAGAGTACTATTCGAGAACTTGCCGAGGCCGTCATCGAGCTATGCGGATCCCGGTCGGAACTCACGTTCAAGCAGTTGCCGAGCGACGATCCGAGACGGCGCTGCCCAGATATCGGTGTGGCGCGCCAGCAACTCGGGTGGGAGCCGAAGGTGTCCCTCCGGGACGGCCTCAATCGCACGATCAGGTATTTCGACGACCTGCTGTCGGCCTCCGCCCCGCGCGGTGCGGACAGGCCGGTGCCAGCATGAGCGGCACCGCCGTTTCGGGCGGGCGCCCGCTCATTTCGGTCGTCATCACTGCCTACAACGCCGAGTCTTACATTCGCCGGGCTCTCGACAGTGCATTCGCGCAGACATGGTCGCCGCTGGAGGTCGTCGTCATTAACGACGGCTCCACCGACCGGACGGCGGAAATCGTTGCCTCGGAATACCCGGAAGCGCGCCTGATTTCCCAAGAGAACAAGGGAATTTCCGGTGCACGCAACGCGGGGCTCGCCGCCGCCCGCGGCGAATGGATCGCCTACCTCGACAGCGACGACTACTGGGCTCCGGAAAAGACCGAGAGGCAACTAGACTTCGCAGGCCGACATCCCGGCGTCCGCGCCTTTGCCTGTAACAACATGCTGGTGCGGGGCGACCGGGTGCTCGGGCGGTCGTTTGAGGCACAGCGCATCCTCGGCCGCGCCGCTCCCGCGGGGGTCGTGGACCGCTACTTCACGGGCCGTGCACGCTACGCCTTCCACAACAGCTCGGTGCTGCTGATCCACAGGAGTCTGTTCACCCAGTACGGCGAATTTCACCCCGCCTACAACGGGAACGAGGACGCCGAGTTCATTATGCGGTTGGCGCTGCACGGAGAGCCCATCGGATATCTGGACGAACCGCTCTGTTATTACGAAGTCGGCAATCCCGAGAGTGTCACCAAAAAGCACGTTCGGCATACGCGACAGCTCATCCATTACTGGATGAGCGCAGAGGACCGGTATCCGAACGCGAGGCCCGAGGTGCTGCCTGATTTCCGCCGGACCCGGCACCTCACCTTCTTCAACAGCGGCATCAAGGTGCTGCTGCGGACCGGAAACAACGCGGAGGCGCGTGAACTGTTACGGCTCTACCGCGCGCGGCTGATCGGGCCACGATGGCTGGCGTGGTACGCGCTCAGTTTCCTGCCCACGGGCCTGCTGCGCCGCGCCAAGCATTTCCTTCGGCGCATCTCAGCCGGAACGATTCGGTCAACGGCGCAGGTCTAACCGAACTTGCACAGCGCGTGTGACGGCGGAATTGGACCTTGATGAAATGCCGGTAATTGCCTCCTCCTTCTCCCTCATCGTCTACGACTTCGACGGCGTCATGACCGACAACAGGCACCTCGTGCTTGAAGACGGGCGTGAGGGTGTGTTCGTCAGCCGGTCGGACGGCTGGGCGGTGGCGCGCATCCGCGAGCTCGGCATCCCGCAGGTCATCATTTCCACCGAGGAGAACGCGGTCGTCGCCGCGCGCGCGCGCAAGCTCAAGATCGAGGCGATCCACGGTGTCGGCGACAAGGCCGCCGTGTTGACCGACTACGCCGCGCGCCACGGCATCGACCTGGCGCAGGTCGCGTTCCTCGGCAACGACGTCAACGACCTGCCGGCGATGCGCCTCGTCGGCCTGCGCGTCGCGCCCTCCGACAGCCATCCCGACGTGCTGGCGATTGCCGACATGGTACTGAAGGCGCGGGGCGGCGAACATGCCGTGCGCGAGTTCTACGAGACCCGCATCCTGCCAGTGGCCGGCAGCTGATGGCCGCCCACCTCGACACCATCCGCAAGCTCGTCGACATCGCCCGCCTGCCCGGCGGCCTGTCCGCCTTCGCGCGCATGCGGGTGCGCACCGCCAGTTCCCTGATCGCCGTTTTGCGGCTGCGCGCCTGCGGACTCTCACCGCGCCGCATCCTCGACATCGGCGCCAACAAGGGGCAGTTCGTCGCCTCCTGCCGCGCCGTGTTTCCCGATGCCGCCGTGATCGCGCTGGAGCCGATCCCGGCGCTGGCGGAACAGCTTGCCGCGACCTTCCGCGATGACCCGCTGGTCACCGCGGTCTGCGCGGCCGTCGGCTCGCGGCGCGAGACACGGCGGTTCGAGATCAACGACTTCTCGCCCTCCAGCTCGTTCCTGCCGCTCAGCGAGACCCACCGCCAGAGCTTCCCGGAAGCATCCGGCACCCGGTCGGAGGAGATGGCCATCCTGCCGCTCGACGAGCTGATGGCCGAGCGCGGCATCGGGCCCTGCGACCTGATCAAGATCGACGTGCAGGGCTTCGAGATGGAAGTGCTGCAAGGGGCCGGCACCACCCTCGATGCGGCGCGCCATGTCGTCGTCGAATGCTCGCTGCGGCCGCTCTACGAGGGCGAGAGCGCGCTGACCGACATCTTCGGCTTCCTGCACGAGCGCGGCTTCGAGAGCGTCGGCGCCGTCGACATCCTGTCGGCGCCGCAGAACGGGCTGGTGCTGCAGGCCGACATCCTGTTCAGCCGGCCGGGTTAGTTCCCCAGACGGCCGCAGCGACGGCATCGGGGCCGGCCGCGTCGCGCGCCAGCAGCTCGCGGAACCGTGCTGTCGCCGCCCGCGATGCCGCGGCCAGCGCGTCCGGGTCCGACGCCCACAGCGCCAGCCGCCCGGCAGCCGCCTCGACGAACTCCTCCATCGGCACCACCAGCCCGGCCTCGCCACCGACCAGTTCGGCGATGCAGCCTCGGTCCGCCGCGATCACCGGCACGCCGCGCACCATCGCCTCGTGCACCACCAGGGGCTCCGCCTCGTCGCGGTACCGCGAGGGAAACAGCAGCACGTCGATGCCCTCCAGGAACCGATCCTTGTCCTCGCCGTAGACCGGGCCGACCAGCTCGACGTGCTGCAGCGCCCCCGCTCGCGCCCGCACCGCCGCCGCGGTCGCGGCATCGGGGAACGGGCCCGCCAGCCGCAGGCGCACCGCGACGTCCCGCCGCGCCAGTTCCTCGGCGAGATCGAGCACGTCGAACACGCCCTTCTCGGCCGACAGGTTGCCCAGCATGCCGACGCCGGCGACCCGGTCCCGCACCCGCGCCGGCCCGGCCCCGGCCCCCAGCACCACGGCATTCGACAACGGCAGCACGCGGCGCGCCGCCGGGTAGTGCGCCCGGAACCGCTCTGCCATGCAGCGGCACAGCGTGACGTGCAGAGCTCGCGACCCGGCCACCCGTGTCAGCAGCGCCGTCATCCGGCTGCGGCGGTCAACATAGGCGAAGCTGTGGTGATGCAGCACCAGATTTGCGCCGAACAGCCGGCCCATCAGGGCGAAGGCGATCTCGTAGCCCTGCCCGCGCCCGCCCGACACCGACATGTAGACCGCCCCGGCCCGCCCGCCGGCCAGCAGCAGGCTGCCGCGCAGCAGCGCTCCCGCGATGCGCGGCAGGCGCCCGAGCCTGTAGCGCCAGCGCCGGTCGAGCGACGGCGCCGCGGTGTCGAGCACGACCGTCTCCAGCCCGCGCCCGCGCATCGCCGCGCCCATCGCCGCGTTGATCGTCGCCTGGCCATGGACGGGCGGCGGATGCGGCCCGATGCAAAGGACGCGGCTAGCGGCCACCGGCCTGCTGTCGGCCGTTCCGCATGGTGCGGGCGCCTCCCTGTTCCCAGTCGATGGCGCTGCGCAGCATCTCCTCCAGCGTACCGTGTCTTGGCCGCCAGCCGAGCAGTTCGCGGATGCGCCTCGTGTCGGCGACCAGCGACGGCGGATCGCCGGCGCGGCGCGGCGCCTCGACCACCGGCAGCGGCCGACCCGCCACCGCCTCGGCCGCCGCCACCACCTCGCGCACCGAGCTCCCCCGCCCGTCGCCGACGTTCATGACCAGCGGCTCCGTCCTGGGCGCGATGCGCTCCAGCACCGCGACATGCGCCGCCGCGAGGTCGCTGACATGGACATAGTCGCGTACGCAGGTCCCGTCCGGCGTGGCGTAGTCGCTGCCGTAGACGTTCAGCTCCGGCCGCTTGCCGCTGACCACCTCGGCGATGACGTGCATCAGGTGCGTCGCCTCCGGCCGCCGCTGGCCGGAACGCCCCGCCGGATCGGCCCCGGCGACGTTGAAATAGCGCAGGATGGCGCAGCCGATGCCGGCCGCGCGGCCGGCGTCCCGCAGGATGCGCTCGACCATCAGCTTCGAGCTGCCGTAGGGATGCTCCGGCCGCAGCGGGGCATCCTCGGGGATCGGCACGGCCGTCGGTGCGCCATAGACCGAGGCGGTCGAGGAAAACACGAAGCGCCCGACACCGGACGCCGCGCAGGCCTCGACCAGCGCCAGGCTGGCGAGGGTGTTGTTGCGATAGTAGGCGAGCGGCTCGCGGGTCGATTCCTCGACCAGCACTGAGCCGGCCAGATGTATGACAGCGTCGCAGCCGTGCTGCCGCAGCACCTTCTCCACCACCCCACGGTCGCCGACATCCGCCTCCACGAATGCGGCACCGGCCGGCACGAGTTCGCGGCTGCCGACCGAGAGGTCGTCGATCACCACCACCGCGCGGCCCGCGTCGAGCAGCGCCAGCGCCACATGGCTGCCGATATAGCCGGCGCCGCCGGTTACCAGGATCGGTCGTTCGTTCATGCCCTGTCCATCGTCGGGAATGCCGCCGGGACTGTAGTCAAAGGCGGCAGCCGACTCACGCGCAATCCTGCACTGGACGGACCGGGGCGGCAGGGACAGGGAGCCGGGCGGTATGCTATGACGCGGCTTGTCATCAATGCCCGCCATATGGTGCGGGCTATCCGGACTGCGACGATGGACGAAGGCGCTGTGAGCGACGAGCGTGCCGGGCCAGGCGCAAGGATCGCCGAGGCCCGCCCCAGCGTGCGCCGCCTCACTACCTCGAAGCTGATCCTGGCAGCCGTCGACGCCGCCACGCTGCTGCTTGCCTTCCTGCTGTTCCGGCACGGTACCGTCGACTCCCAGATCGTCATCTATCGCTTCACCGAGCAGGGCACCACGGCGCAGCAGACCGGCGTCGACTGGTTCTTCATCCTGCTGTTCTTCCTGCTGTTCTACTTCCACGCCAGCGGCCATTACGCACGTCGCCGCGTGTTCTGGGAGGACGTGCGCGCCTGCGTCGGCGCGCTCGGCATCGCCGCTGCGCTCGATATCCTATTCATGTCCGCGGTCAGCCACCCCACCCCGGCCTGGATCTCCGCCCTCACCTGGCTCGGCATCGCGGTGCTGCTGCCGCTGATGCGCTACGTCGCCAAGCGGCTGCTGCTGAAAGCGCGGCTGTGGCAGATCCCGACCGTCATCGTGGGCACCGGCCGCTCGGCACAGGACACCTGCCGCGCCCTCAACAACGAGGTGACGCTGGGCTACGACGTGAAGGCGTTCATCGCCCTGCAAGACGCCCGGCCGGACCTGCCGCCCGGCATCGCCATCCTCGGCCGCACCTTTCCGGTGCTCCGCATGGGGCCGGAGCCGGGCGCCTTCCTCAGCGAGCTCGGCAACCCCCATGTCGTGCTGGCGCTGGAGGAGGACGAGATGCGCGCCGCCCCGCGCATCATCGATTCCGTCGGCTTCATCCCGCACGCCGTCGACATCGTGCCGCCGCTGCGCGGATTGCCGCTCTACGGCCTCGACACCCAGTTCCTGTTCGCCCAGGACATCCTGCTGATGCGGGTGCGCAACAACCTCGCGCGCACCGTCACCCGCATGATCAAGCGCGCCTTCGACCTCGTCGCCGCCAGCCTGCTGATCGTCCTGCTCTTACCGCTGCTACTCGCCATCGCCGTCACGGTCGGGCGGACCGGCCCGATCCTCTACAGCCACGGCCGAATCGGCGAGAAGGGCCGCCCGTTCAACTGCCTAAAGTTCCGCACCATGGTGCCGGACGCCGAGGGCGCGCTGCGCCGCCATCTCGAGGAAAATCCGCAGGCGCGCGCGGAGTGGGAGCGCGACTACAAGCTGCGCGACGACCCCCGAATCACCCGCTTCGGCGCCTGGCTGCGCCGCTCCAGCCTCGACGAGCTGCCCCAGCTGCTCAATGTGCTGCGCGGCGACATGAGCCTGGTCGGCCCACGCCCGATCGTCGAGGACGAATGCGCCCGCTACGGCCAGTACATCGCCTACTACCGGCAGGTGAAGCCCGGCATCACCGGCCTGTGGCAGATTTCCGGCCGCAACGATGTCGGCTACACCGAGCGGGTCTTCCTCGACGTCTGGTACGTGAAGAACTGGTCGCTCTGGTACGACTTCGTGATCCTGCTCAACACCGCCGTCGTCGTGATGCGGCGTCAGGGTGCCTACTGACCCCCTACTTCCGGCAGCGCAGCACCGGCTGCCACTTGTGCGGCGCGTGCAGGATGCGGGCCTCGCTGAACCCCGCTTCCCGGCCGATGCGCAACAGGAACTCCTCGCTATATGCCACCGCCGCCTCGGGCTGGCGCAGGCTCTCGACATGGGCGTTGCCCATCCGGTGCGCGAAGGTGTGGCGGGTGCCGTAGGTCGGCGGCGGATAATCGAGGCAGAACACGCTCATGTCCATGAAGCGGCCGGGCCTGAGCAGCCGATGGCTCTCGCGGACGTAATTCTCCAGCTCGCGCTCCAGCAGATGCGTGAACAGCGACGTCGAGAACACGAAGTCAACCGACTCGTCCGGCAGGTCGATGCGGAACGGCTGCGTCGCGCCGCTGTCGATGTTGTAGCTCTTGCTGGAATCGCTGGAGCGGATGAACGTGAACCGCTCGCTGTCAAAGTACGACCGGCACCACGACAGCATCTCCTCGTCGATATCGACGCCGATATAGCGACCGTGGAAACGCAGCCCGGTGTAGTCGAGGTCGCGCAGCGACTGGGCGTAGCGCCCGACGCCACAGCCGATATCGAGGATCGTCGAATCCCACGACCACAGCCCGTCCACCGCCGTGCCGATCCAGAAACTCGGTGAGCCGGCGTAGTGCAATGCCTGGTTGGTGAACAGCCGGTTGCCGACCCCGACGCGGATGCGCAGGTGGTTCGGCGGCAATTGACGGAATTCCCGGAACATCGCCCTGAACGGCAGGTCCGCGCCGTCGACGGCCAGCTTGAATGCCGGATTGTGCGTGAGCCGGCTGAGCGACGGAAACAGCTTCCGCGCAAGCCGGACGAATCCCGATTTCCCCATCCCCGCTCCGTTCAGGCCGTGGCGCGTCTCGCGGCACACGCCTGTTCTATCACGTCCACGAACCGCGCTCCGATGACGTCGATGTCGAACGTCCTCTCGGCATAGGCACGACCCGCTTCCCCCAGACTCCTTGCCCCTTCCTTGTCGCCGCGCAACGCTTCCGCCGCCTCGACGAATGCTGCCCGGTCGCCCGGCGGCACCAGCTTCCCCGCCGATGCCCCCGCAATCACCCGCGCCGCCAGGTTCTCCGACGGCATCACCGACAGGATCGGCCGCCCGGTCGTCAGGTACGTCAGCACCTTCGACGGCACCGACAGCACGCTCGCCTCGGGCTCCAGGATGGCGATCACCACGTCGCCGGTGCCCAGCACCTCGGGCATCCGCTCGAACGGCTGGAAGTCGAGCAGCCTGAGGTTCTTCAGCCCCTCATCGCGCTTCACCTCCTCCAGCAGCTTGCGGCCCAGCCCCTGCGACACCACCACCACCGCAACGTCGTCGCGGTCGGCATAGCGGCGCGCGAGGTCGGCGAGCAGCGTCGGATCGTGCTTCAGGCCGAGCGTGCCGGCATACAGGAAGACGAACTTCCCCTCCAGCCCCTGCTCCCGCGACCAGGCGTTGTCGCGCGGCATCACAGGCAGGTCCTTCAGCGGCGCCCAGTTCTCGATCACCGTGACCTTGTCGGCAGGCACGCTCTCGCGCACCAGGATGTCCTTGAAGTCGTCGGAGATCACCACGACCGCGTCGCTGTTGCGGATCAGCCGGAACTCCAGCCGCCGGTAGATCGCCGCGACCAGTCCGCCGACCCCCGGCAGCTTGCGCTTCAGGTAGTGGCGGATCGCCAGCGAATAGATGTCCTGCACCCAGAACACGAACGGGATGCCGCTCCGCCGCAGGTCGGTCTGCAGGCCGTCCTGCACGTCGACCGGCGCGTTGCTGCTGATCACCGCGTCCGGGCGGAATTCCCGCGCCCGGGCGGCCAGCTTGCGGCCGAAGGCGCGTTCCTGGAACCGCCGCCGCACCAGGTCGTATTTCGGCAATGGCCGGCCGGTCGACAGCGGCTCCACGCGAAAGCTGCCGGGATCGCCGGGCGCCGAGGTCAGCTGCCCGCGCGGCGTCTCGACGTCCGAGGAGTAGACGTGCAGCACGTCATGCCCCTGGCCGGCGAGCCAGCGGCTCAGCTGCACCTGGAACGGATGGCCAGAATAGTCGTGGACGAACAGACGCACCGGTCAGGGGCCGATCAGGCGGCGTTCCGCATGACCTGCTGCTCGATCCAGCGGTAGGTCGGCTCGACCCCCTCGCGCAGCGGCCGCGACGGCGCCCAGCCGAGCTTCTCGCGGATCAGCTTGTTGTCCGAGCAACGGCCGCGCACGCCGAGCGGGCCGTCGATGTGGTGCTTGTGGATACTCTTGCCAGCGATATCCGCGACCAGGTCGACCAGTCCGTTGATGGTGACCATCTCCTCCGAGCCGATGTTGACCGGTCCGGTCCAGTTCGACCGCATCAGCCGCACCGTCGCCTCGAGGCACTCGTCGATGTACAGGAACGACCGCGTCTGCTCGCCGTCGCCCCAGATCTCGACCTCGCCGCCGTCGTCGGCCATCGCCACCTTGCGGCACATTGCCGCCGGCGCCTTTTCCTTGCCGTCGTTCCAGCTGCCCTGGGGGCCGAAGATGTTGTGATAGCGGGCGACGCGCACCGCCATGCCGTGGTTGCGGCCATAGGACAGGTACAGCCGCTCGCTGAACAGCTTCTCCCAGCCGTACTCGCTGTCGGGCGCCGCGGGATAGGCGCTGGCCTCGGTGCAGACCGGGTTCTGCGGATCGAGCTGGTTGTGCTCGGGGTAGATGCAGGCCGAGGACGAATAGAAAATCCGCTTGATGTTCCGCTTGTGGCAGGCATCCAGCATGTTGAGGTTGATCAGCGCGGAGTTGTGCATCACCGCGGCGTCGTTCTCGCCGGTGAAGATGTACCCCGCCCCGCCCATGTCGGCGGCGAGCTGATAGACCTCGTCGAACGGTCCGTCGACCACCTCGCGCACGAAGTACGGGTCGCGCAGGTCGCCCATCAGGAAATCGTCGGCCTCGGTTTCCGAGAACCGCGGGAACTTCAGGTCGGCGCCCCGGACCCAGTTTCCCTCCTTCTTCAGGTGTCCCACCAGATGGTGGCCGATGAAGCCGCCGGCGCCGCAAACCAGAATTCGTTTCATTCCAAGTCTCTCGAAAAGCTCGGGCCAAAAGCGCAACCGCCCGCGATTCGCCACTTTCGTATACGAACCAGGGCCATCCCGCTATCCCCAGAGTCGACAGACGGGATGACCGGTACATTCCATCGGATCAAGAGATTTTTGGCAGGTGCGAAGACTCGGGTGCAGCCGGCCCCCGCAGGAAGCGAGTTTGCGGCCTTCCGGCGCGGATGTCGAATTCGGGACAGGCACGAAGATTTTTGCTATGCATGCCATTCGCTCGGGGGACGGGCGGAACTCCGGCAAAAATAAATAGATGAGCGTGTGAGAGCATGGTGAAGGGCAGAGGTTGGCGACGCCGTTCCGGTCGGGCCATCCGCAATCTCGCGACTGCGGCGGCGCTGCTCGCACTCCTGCAGCAGCCTTCGCCGGCCTCGGCCCAGGGCGCTTTGGACAATGCCAATCTCGGCGACATGCTGACCCTCATGGAAAGCGCGCCCGGATCGATCGCCCGCGAGCCAATCACCCCGACCAATCCGGTCGACGCCGCGCGCGTGGCGGCGCGGCGCAGCGCGGCGCGTCAGCAAGGTCAAGGTACCGAAGGCCAGCGGCCGCGGCCGCCTGAGCAGCGCCCCCTTTCGCCGATCGAGCAGGCATACTCCATCCGCGCCAACGAGGTCGTGCGCCTGTTCGGCTACGACCTGATCGAGCGCCGGGAACTAGACCCGTTCGCGCGTCACGGGACTTCGGATTCGCAGTCCGGCATGCTGATGAGCGGCGCGATCCCGGACAATTACGTGCTGGGCATCGGCGACGAGCTGGTCATCACCATGCGCGGCCAGCAGTCGCGCACGCTGAAGATCACGGTCGACCGCGAGGGCCGGGTCGTGCTGCCCGACCTGCCGCCGATCCCCGCCGCCGGCCGCCGGTTCGAGAATTTCCGCGAGGATCTCGAACAGGCGGTGGCGGAATCCTTCATCGGCACCAGCGTATTCATCTCGGTCGGCAGCGTGCGGTCCGTCGGCATTTTCGTCTCGGGCGAGGTCGAACGGCCGGGCCTGCACCGGCTGCCGGGCCTGTCGTCCGTGCTGCAGTCCCTCGTCGAGGCCGAAGGCGTGAAGCCGACCGGCAGCCTGCGCCGCATCAGGCTGGTCCGGCGCGGCGACACGCGCCCGCTCGATCTCTACGAGATCCTGCTGCAGGGCGGGCAGACCGACTTCGACCTCAACGTGGCGGACGGCGACCGGCTTGTCGTGCCGACCCTCGGCAACACCCTCGCCGTCATCGGCCAGGTCAAGCGCCCGGGCATCTACGAGATGCCGGAGGGCGCCGAGCGCATCTCCCTTGCCGAAGCGGTCGAGCTCGCCGGCGGCCCGCTGTTCTCCCGCGGCAACCGCTATCTCGTGCAGAAGCTCGACGACGTCGGTCGTGACGTCGCGACGGAGCTCTCCGATCCCGGCGCCGACACGGTCACCGACGGCACCATCGTCAACCTGCTCGCCCGCAACCGCACCGAGGTCGGCGTCGTCGACCTGCGCGGACACGTCAAGGTGCCGGGGAGTCGGGCGCTCGCCGCCAACCCGTCGCTCGCCTATCTGGTACCCGACCCATATGTGCTGGAACGCGACCCTTACCTGCTGTTCGGTGTGCTGCAGCGAACCGATTCCGAAACCCGGGTGCGGCGCTTCTATCCCGTGAATCTCAAGCCTGTCCTCGCGCGCGCGCAGGACTATCGCCTGCAGGACCAGGACCGGCTGATCGTCCTCGGTCGCGAGGACATCCGCTTTCTCGCCTCTCGCGACGTGCAGCAGACGCTGCTCGGTCTTACGCCGCGGCGGGCGCCGCAGGCCGTGGCGGGGGCCGTGACGGGGGCCGACGCGGGTGCCGGCGGCGGGCAGAACCAGGACCAGCAGGGCGCTGGGGAAGGTTCCCGTGGCTTGGGCTCGCGTACGCTGCTCGACCAGCAGCGCGCCCGCGACATCGAGAGCCTGCTCGATGCGCGGCCGCTCGGGAACGAACAGCAGGACGCCGCCGGCACCGGCACCGCCAGCGGCACACGCGATAGCGGGGCGCAGAGGCCGTTCCGGGCCGCTGGCGAAGGGCTCACCGCCTCCGAACTGACGCGCGCCGAGTCCGCGGGCCTGTGCCGCGGTATCAACGACCTGGCCCGCCTCGTGGCTGCCGAGGGCACGCGCCGTTTCGCCACGGCCGTTCGCGCCACCCGCACCTCCGAACGCGCGGTCACGCTGCAGGAAGCGCAGGAGACCAGCTTCTTCACCAGCGGCGAGTGTCCCCGCATCTTCAACGAATTCCCGAACCTGCTGCCGTTCCTTCTCGAGAACGCGGTCGGCGTCTCCGGGGAGGTCCGCGAACCCGGCGTGTATCCGGTCGTACCCGGCACCGCCTTCGACTCCCTCCTTGCGGTAGCGCGCGGCACGACCCGCGACGCCAACCTCGCCAACGTCGTGCTGACCCGGCCGGCCTCGGGGGCGACGGACCAGAGCCTGACGCGCACCACCCTCAACCTTGCCGACGCCGGCGCCGCCGGCATCGCCGTCGATCCGGGAGATGCGCTGCGCTTCAATGCCAGCCCGAGCGATCGCGAAATCGGGCCGGTATTCCTCATCGGCCAGTTCGAGCTACCCGGCGCTTACGACATTTCGCGTGGGGAAACATTGCTCAGCGTCATACAGCGTGCCGGCGGCCTGACTGAGCAGGCATACCCCTTCGGGGCCGTCATCTCGCGCCCCAGCGTGCAACAGCGCGAGCGCGACAACGTGCGGCGTGCCATCGAAGACCTGCGGGAAGCGATAGCCACTAACGTCCTCCGGAGCACTGGCACCAATGCCGAAGATGCGGCACAAGTGATCGAGACCGTCGCAACCAGCCTGCGGCAGCAGCCGATCCTCGGCCGCGTCGTCGCCGAGGCCGACCCCGACGTGCTGCAGGTCCGTCCCGAGCTCGACACCGTGCTGGAGCCGGGCGACCGCATCGTCATGCCCAAGCGGCCCAACTGGGTCGCCGTCAGCGGCGCGGTGCTGAGCACCGGCGCGCTGCAGTTCTCCCCCGGCACGACGGCCGATGGCTACGTCCGCATGGCCGGCGGCTTCGCCCAGAACGCCGACGAGGATCGTGCCTTCGTGATCTTCCCGAACGGCCAGGCGCAGCCTCTGGCGCTTTCGCCGTGGAACTTCGAGGCGACGCAGATCCCGCCCGGCAGCACCATCTTCGTGCCGCGGGACGCGACACCCTTCGACATTTACCGGCTGGCCCGTGAGACAACGGGTATTTTATCCCAGCTTGCAGTCACGGCGGCGTCGCTCTCTGTTATCAGTAATAATTAGCGATCTCCAAGCAGACAAGATCCGAAAGCCGACGCGCCGGTACCGCGTCATGACACGCCGGCGTTCGTCCCGCCGACGGCTGTTGCCGGCAGCGTGCCTCGCTGTTCTGCTCGCCGGTACCACCGCGGGCGCCGACGCGCAGGAAACCCGCGGCACCCGCCTGCCGGTCTCCTACAACGACTTCGGATCGGTCGGCCTGCTGCAGACGCCGACCGCGCGCTTCGGCCGCGACGGCAACCTCGTCACCGGCGCCTCCAGCATCTACCCCTACAACCGCATCTACTTGACGCTGCAGGGCCTGCCGTGGCTGGAAGGCTCCTTCCGCTACACCGAGGTCGAAAACGCATTCTTCAGCGAGTTCAGGGAGTTCAGCGGCGACCAGACCTTCAAGGACCGCGGTGCCGATCTGAAGATGCTGCTGCTGCGCGAACGCGGCATGGTGCCGCAGATCGCCATCGGCGTGCGCGACATCGCCGGCACGTCGCAGTTCGGCGCGGAATACCTCGTCGCCAGCAAGCGGTGGTACGACCTGGACTTCTCGCTCGGCATGGGATGGGGCAACATGGGCACCCGTGCCCATCTGACCAATCCGCTGTCGCTGCTCTCGAAGCGCTTCGAGACGCGGCAGGGCGTGACCGCCGCCGGCACCGTCAGCGTGGAGCAGTTCTTCAGCGGCGAGAACGTGGCCCTGTTCGGCGGCGTATCCTGGCACACCCCGATCGACGGGCTGACGCTGCAGGTCGAGTACGACCCTAACAACTACCAGAGCGAGCCGCTGCAAGGCACCGGTCTTAACATTCCGGGCTCGCGCAATCCGTTCGACGGCGACCTCTCCCCCATCAATTTCGGGGCCGTCTACGCGCCGACGTCGTGGCTTAGCCTCAGCGCCGGGCTGGAGCGCGGCACCGACGCGATGCTGCGCCTCAACCTGCTCTACAACGTCGCCGACCGGGACGGCGTGCCGAAGTTCGACGACCCGCCCGCCGCCCTGCAGCCGCGCCCCGCCCTGCCCCGTCCGAAGCCGCCCGAGGCGACGGTGCAGCAGGCCGCGCTCTACGCAACGCCCGCCGGCGGCGCCGCACCGCAACCGGCGGGCGCGGGCAACTGGCTGATCGTCGACCGGCTGTTCGGCGGCATGGAGGAGAACGGCCTGGTCCTGGAGGACGTCTCCTTCTCGCACCGGCATGCGGGATTCACCGTCTCCGGGATGCGCGGGCGCGCACCCGATGCCCGTTCGGTCTCCGCGGCGGCGCAGCTTGCCGGCGGCCTGCTGCCGGTGCCCGTCGACACGCTGTCCTTCGTCGTCAAGGAAAGCGGCGTGGTGCGCCGGACGCTGATGTTCGACGCCGGCGAGCTACGTGCCCCGGGGCCGCGTGCACTCCGCGTCTCCGACGTCGGCCGGCAGGAGACCACGGCCGCGTCCTCCACCCGCGACGTTCCGCCGTTCGACGAGGTGGCCGTCGGCCGCGCCATGATCGACGCGCTGGAGAACGACCGCTTCTTCGCCGAGGCGGTGGAGTTCGAGGGCCTGCGCGTCGTCGCCTACGTCGAGAGCCGCTTCATCCGTCAGGCGGCACGCGCGGCCGGCAGGGCCGCGCGGGTCGTCCACAACACCGCCCCGGCGCACATCGAGGAGATCGAGGTCTGCCTGACCAACGGCGACCTGCCGCAGATCTGCGTGCTGATGCTGCGCTCGGCGCTGGAGTACGCGGTCGCCAGCCACCGCGGGCCGGCGCTGCTGCTGCAGCGCACGGAGGTGTTGCCGCCGCCGGCGAACATTCCCGAAGACGGCGTGAACAACCCGCGCGGCTATCCCCGCTTCGGCTGGAGCCTGGAGCCGCGGATCCGCCAGCACGTCGGCGGTCCCGATGGCTTCTACTTCGGGCAACTCTGGGCGGAGCTGTCGGCCGGCGTCCAGTTCGGCCGGGGCCTCGGTCTCTCGGGCTCGGTCGGCCGCGACATCGTCAACAACTTCGACGGCCTGAAGCAGGAGTCGGACAGCCGCCTTCCGAAGGTGCGCAGCGACATCGTCCAGTACCTCAAGCAGGGCGAGAACAACCTCGTGCACCTGATGGGCAGCTATCACTTCGGCATCGCGCCGGAATGGTACGGCCGCGTCTCCGCCGGCCTCTTCGAGGAGATGTTCGGCGGCGTCAGCGGCGAAATCCTGTACCGCCCGTTCGGCGAGCCGTTCGCGGTCGGGCTGGAGATCAACCGCGTCCGCCAGCGCACCTTCGAACAGCGCCTCGACTTTCGGGATTACGAAGTCACCACCGGGCACCTGTCGTTGCATGCGCAGCTGCCCTGGTACGACATGCTCGGCGCCGTCCATGTCGGCCAGTACCTGGCCGGAGACCGCGGCGCCACCTTCGAACTGTTCCGCGATTTCGACAGCGGCGTGCGCTTCGGCGTCTTCGCCACCTTCACCGACGTCTCCGCCCGGGACTTCGGCGAGGGCCAGTTCGACAAGGGTTTCTTCATCTCGGTGCCGCTCGACCTGTTCTTCATCCGCTCCTCGAAAGGGCGGCTGAACCTGCCGTTCAGGCCCCTCACCCGCGACGGCGGCCAGCGCCTCAACGTGCCGGGCCGCCTCTACCCGATCCTCGAAGGCGGCAGCCTGCGCGACTTCCAGCAGGACGCGGACCGCATTCTCGAATAGCCTTGGCTGCCCCATGACCGAACCACCGACCGTCGCCGTCGTCATTCCTTGCTACCGCGCCGCCGATTCCGTGCCGGGCGTGATCGCCGGGGTCGGACCGGCCGTGACGCGCATTTACGTCGTCGACGATGCCTGTCCCGACCGCACCGGCGAGCGCGTCGAGGCCGATTGCCGCGACCCCCGCGTCGTCGTGCTGCGCCACGACGTGAACCTCGGCGTCGGCGGCGCGACCCGCACCGGTTACCGCCGCGCTCTGGAGGACGGTGCGGATGTGGTGGTGAAGCTCGACGCGGACGGACAGATGGACCCGGCGCTGATCCCCCGGCTGGTCCGGCCCATAGTCGAGGGCGAGGCCGACTACGCCAAGGGCAACCGCTTCTTCGGACTCAAAGCGCTGCGCGAGATGCCACGTACCCGCTTCCTCGGCAACGCCGCCCTCGGCACGCTGACCAAGATCTCGTCGGGCTACTGGGACATCGTCGACCCGGCCAACGGTTTCACAGCCGTGCACGCGTCGGTGCTGCGCGAGCTGCCGCTGGATTCGGTCAGCGAACGCTATTTCTTCGAGTCGGACATGTTGCACCACCTCTACCTGTTGAGAGCTAAGGTTGCCGACGTGCCGATGCGGGCCCGCTACCGCGGTGAGCGCAGCAGCCTGAGCATCGGCGCCGTGGTCGGCGAGTTCCTGTGGAAGCACCTGCGCAACGCCTGTCGCCGCATCTGGTTCGTGTATGTTGTCCGCGACTTCGGGCTGGCGTCGCTTGAGCTACTGCTCGGACTACTGTCGCTGCTGTTCGGCCTTGTGTTCGGTTTCATCGAGTGGCGCGAGAGCCTCGTTACCGGGGAGCCTGCAACAGCAGGCACGGTCATGTTGGCGGCGATGCCGGTGATCGTCGGAATTCAGCTGCTGCTCAGCTTCCTTGCTTTTGACATGGCCAACGTGCCGAAGGTGGCCCTGCATCCCCGGCTCAAGCCCTGACCGGTGGCACCCAGCCCCTCCCTCCTGCGCGGAGTCTGAATAACACCGCGCAATTCACTGTTCAGAAAGGACCCTCGCGCGGTCGGCGCTCAGCCTCGACGCCCCGGCGGGCTACCACCCCGGCGGCGGCGGCCAGGGCATGGAGATCCTCGGCGGCGATGCGCAGCGCGCGGGCGCTGGTGGCGGAGAGGGCGGGGCTGCGCTCGTGGACCTGGCCGGCGACCGCCTCCTCGATGGCATCTTCGAGGACGGCGGTCGCGAGGGCGAACAGGTGGCGGATCAGGTCGTGGTCGTCGTCGGGCATCGGTAGTGGTCCTCGTCCTGTA
>JBBDQX010000185.1:0-25807 GCA_040905765.1 Acetobacterales bacterium | reverse complement strand
CGCTATCGCGCGGCGCTCGCCGCCCAGCTGGCGCACGACGGGGTCGACGGCGTGGTGGTGCTGAACTGCCCGGTCGGCGTCGCATCCCCGACCGATGCCGCCCGCGCGGTCGTGGAGGTGTGCGGCGAACGGCCGAAAAAGCCGGTGCTGACGAGCTGGGTCGGCGGCGAGTCGGTGCACGCGGCGCGGCAACGGCTGACGGCCGCGAGAATACCGACGTACGAGACCCCGAGCCAGGCGGTGCGCGGCTTCATGCATCTCGTCGAGTACCAGCGCAGCCGCGACATCCTGATGGAGACGCCTCCCTCGGCGCCGACGAGCTTCACGCCCGACGCGACGATGGTGAGGTCCGCCCTGCGGAAGGCGCTGGACGAGGGCCGTGAGTGGCTCAGCGAACCGGAGGCCAAGGCCGTGCTCGCGGCCTATGGCGTGCCGGTGGTGCCCACGGTCGAGGCCGACACGCCCGCGGTGGCGGCGGACGCGGCCGCCGGCATGGCCGGGCCGGTGGCGCTGAAGATCCGCTCGCCGGAGTTGACCCACAAGACCGAGGTCGGGGGCGTCGTGCTCGACCTCAAGGGCCCGGAGGCCGTGCGAGAGGCGGCGGAGGCGATGCTGGCCCGGGTGCGGGAGCTGCGTCCCGACGCGCGGATCGACGGCTTCACGGTGCAGCCGATGGTGCGCCGCTCCGGCGCGCTGGAGCTGATCGCCGGCATATCGGTCGACGCCCAGTTCGGGCCGACGGTGCTGTTCGGCCACGGCGGCACCGCGGTCGAGGTGCTGCGCGATACGGCCGTCGCGCTGCCGCCCCTCAACCTGCATCTGGCGCAGGAACTCATCGCACGGACGCGGGTGTCGCGGCTGCTCGCCGGCTACCGGGACCGGGCGCCCGCGGACAGCGAGGCCATCGCGCTGACGCTGGTCAAGGTGGCGCAGCTGGCGGCCGACTTCGCGGAAATACAGGAACTCGACATCAATCCGCTGCTGGCCGATGCGGAGGGCGTGATCGCACTCGATGCACGCATCCGTGTCGCGCGCAGCGATGCGGACCCGGCTTCGCGGCTGGCGATCCTTCCCTATCCGAAGGAGATGGAGGAGACGTTCGAGGCCGACGGCCGCACGCTGATGCTGCGCCCCATCGTGCCGGAGGACGAGCCGACGCTGCAGGCCGGCTTCGCGAAACTGTCGCCCGAGGAAATCCGGCTCCGCTTCCTCGCGCCGATGAAGACCCTCACCCACATGATGGCGGCACGGTTCAGCCAGATCGACTACGACCGCGAGATGGCGCTGGTCCTGACCGAGCCGGGCATTCCCGGCAGGACGGAGATATACGGCGTGGTACGTATCGGCGCCGACCCCGACCGGGAGAAGGCCGAATACGCCATCGTCGTGCGCCGCGAGATGACCGGCAAGGGCCTCGGCTATCGGATGATGCGGCGGATCATCGACTACGCCAGGGCACGCGGCATCGGCATGATCTACGGCGACGTGCTGCGCGAGAACGGCCGCATGCTGCAGATGTGCGGCGAACTCGGCTTCACGCGCCGCGCACATCCCGACGACTTCGAACTGGTGCACGTCGAGCTGCCGCTGCGGAACGGCATCAGTCGTTAGGAGTTCTGTTCCATACGAAAAAATGATCCCCGCGAACCGGAACAAGCGGGATCAGCGCGTTTGCCTCTGAACGGCGCGGACCGACCCCTTACGGCTCACAAAATCCTTACGGCGACGTGCCCTTTTTCCTGGGAAAACCCGAGGTATTCATATGACATACCCGCCTCATCGATGAATTCGGAAAACGCCTTGAATTCATGCAGTTTCCACCCCGGATAATTATAATATTCATCGAATACGATTACGGTCCCTGGCGAAATCCTGCTCCTCAGAGCAGTCAGCACCAACCTGGTCGATGCGTATATATCGCAGTCTATGTGGATGAATGCCGCGCGATCCTGGAATTGCGAGAGAAAACCCGGGATCGTCTTGTCGAACCAGCCAACATGGAGATTGACGTTGGACGGCACCTTCGGCAACCGCCCGCCCATACTGAACTTGCCCTTCCTTTCACGCGTTCCAACCCAGTCTTCCGGTATGCCCTCGAAAGAATCGAAGCCGTGAACCTCCCGCTCGGTACGTTCGGCGATAAAGCGGATAGAGCCGCCCTTTTCGACGCCGAATTCCATCACGAGACCCTTATCGGGCGCCTGCTCTAAAGCGAACGCGAGGAGGTCGAATCTATCAAGACAGACCTGTGCGTTACCCATATTTTCTACGATGTAGTCAACGGACTCTTTCTTCGCCACCAGACACAAGTCCACCCACAGGTCGTTGACATAGAACTTGTGCATCACCTTCCGGTAAACCCTGTCAATTATCCCCTTACGAAATATCGACATACGACCTCCCTCTAATCGATATCCAGAACGACCTTTCGGGACAAATGTCTGTACCGCCCGGAGCGTCCGACAACGGCGTCAATCTCGCGAGACAGGGCAATGAAAGGGGTCCGGTCCCCGAAGCAATCCGGAAGATCGCTTTACCCGGGGCGCCGCTCCCCAAGCCGCCGGCCAGAGCACAATCGCCCCGCTCGATACGAAACCCCGGATCGGATCGTGCGTCAGGTACCGCTGTGGCGCCGGACCGCCGGCAGCACCTCCGCGGCGAGCCGGCGTATCGAAGCGCGGCACAGCTCCGGGTCCTCCCAGTCGTGCGCGGCGAGCAGAAGGGTACCGAAGCCGCCGGTGCGGTCCCAGGCGTCGACCAGCTTCTCCGTCACCGTCTTCGCCGAACCGGCGATCACCAGTTCGCGCACGTCGTCGTTCACGCCGAGGATCTCGTTGAGCACCTCCGGCGCCGCCTCCTGGTGCGGGCGCAGTTCCTCGATGCGACGCAGGCCGCGCAGGTAGCGGAAGTAGAAGGCGAAGACGCCGTCCGGATCGGCGAGTATGTCCTCGGCCTGCGCATCGCTCTCGGTCACCAGCATGCTGCGTGCGACCCGCCAGCGGCTGCGGTCGACGGCGATACCGGCGGAGTCGGCGCCGGTCGCGTAGCGGGTCCAGTGGGTGGCGACGTCCTCGATGGGCGCGAAGTTGGCGGAGATCGGTATCCAGCCGCGCGCGCCGATGGCCTCGGCGGTGCCGGAATTCCGGCCCGACACCGCCATGGCGAGCGGCGGGTGCGGCTTCTGGTAGGGCCGGCACATCGAGCCGACGCCGTGGCGGCGCCAGATGTTGTCGACCAGGTTGGCGCGATGGCCGGCGACATCGAGGCCGACCGGCGGCTCGCCCTTCCACAGCGCGATCACCGATTCGATCGAACGCACCATCTGCTTCACGCGCTCGCCCATGTCGGGATGCCCGAACATCTCGGCGTCGCTCGGCAGTCCGCCGGGGCCGATGCCGAGCATCAGACGCCCTTCGCTGAGCTGGTCGAAAAGCGCCGCTTCGGCGGCGAAGATCACCGGATGGTGGTACGGCAGGTTGACGACGCCCGTGCCGAGCCGGATCTGCTTCGTCCGCTCGATCAACGTCGCGAGGAACATCATCGGCGACGGAATCTGCTCGACCGCCGTCGAGAAGTGCTCACCGATCCACGCCTCGGCGAAACCCAGGCCGTCGGCGAGAACGATCTGCTCCTGATCCTCGCGCAGCGCCTGCAGCCACGGCTTGTCCGGCCGGTGGACGGGCATCGAAAAGAGACCGAGCTTCATGGGATTGCCGTGGCGGGGAATGGGCCGGGCAGTATGGCCGGCCACGACCACGGCAACAAGAGCGCAGGGGCCGTCCGGCGCGGGCACGACCGCCCGGGCGCGTTTGCCGTCAAGCCTGTCGCGATAGCCCCATGCCGGAAACGCGAGGACTCACCGCGCAGCGGACGCGGCCGCCGAACCGTTGACGAGTGCGGCCAGCGCCCGTGCCCGGGCGACGCTGTCCGGCGCATGGGCCATGTACCGGGGCGCCAGCTCGACGACCATCCGGGTATCCGGCCGCAGGTCCAGCGCCGGCAGGATGGCGCGATAGTCGAGGTCCCCCCAGCCGAGCGGCAGGTGCATGTCCCCCTGCCCGTAGGCGAACTGCTCCGCCTTGTTCATGCCGGGCATGGTGACCGGCTGGCCGAAGCCGTCCTGCAGGTGCAGGTGATTCACCACCGGCGCGAAACGAACGAGCGCCTCCCTGAGATCGAAGCCGAGAAAGCCTGCGGACAGATAGCCGTGACCGAAGTCGATCACGCCGCAAACCCCGGCGTGCCCGACCGCTTCCACCTGCTCCGCCACCCGGCCCGGATGCAGGGCGTAGGAGGTCATCCTGCCGCTCACGACGCTGGTGTCCGGATTCAGGTTCTCCAACGCGATCTGCACCCCGGCCGCCTCGGCCTTCGGCGCCACCGCGAGCAACGCCGTGCGCTCGACCCGCAGCAGCCTCGGCATGTCGGGAGTCAGGCTGAGCGGAACCCGGCCCGGGTGGATGACGACGATGCTGCCGCCGATGGCGGCGCAGAGTTCCACGCAGGCCGACAGGACCCGCACATGGCGGTCGAGGTTGGCCTCGTCCATCAGGTTGATCGCGATGGGGGCATGGATGCTGTAGGTCATGCGATGACCGGCACACACCCCGCGCAGCACGTCCAGACGGCCGGGATGGACCTGGCCGTTGAGCACCACGTCGAGGTTGACGGCGGCGATCTCGGCATGGGTACAGCCGATTTCGGTCATCCAGCCCAGCCGCTCGTCGAGCCTGTCGAAGTCGCCGTCGATGCCGGGACATGCGGTCCCGACGCCGGTAACCGTCGGCCCGAGAAGCGCGTCGTCGTTTGCCATATCCTGTCCCCCTGGCTGAAGCGCGGCCATTCAACACGACGGTCGCGGCCGACTGGATGTCAGTTCCGTGAAGTTGACGTCGGCGGCGCAGCGGCCGGCGTGATCCGGCTGTCGCACGGAAGCGTAACGCAATGGTTGGCCGTACCGCAGCCGCCGGTCTAGTTTCAGACACGGCCATTCCACTCGAGGCACCGGCATGAACCACGTGCCCCATCCATCCGCATCGCGACCCCATGGCCACCGGCTTCCGAGGGAACATCCGCCGCTGCCCGACCCCAGGGTCGGCGTGCTGCTGCTCAACCTCGGCACGCCGGACGGGACCGGCTACTGGCCGATGCGCCGTTACCTCAAGGAGTTCCTCAGCGACCGGCGGGTGATCGAGGTCAATCCGCTGCTGTGGAAGTTCCTGCTCAACGTGGTGATCCTCACCCGGCGGCCGTTCAGCAGCGGCGCGGCCTACGCCTCGATATGGAACAGGGAGCGCGACGAATCGCCGCTCCGCACCATCACGCGCGAGCAGTCGGAGCGACTGGCGACCCGGCTGCAGGAGCGTTATGGCGCCGATGTCGCCGTGGACTGGGGCATGCGCTACGGCAACCCGCCGGTCGGCGAGCGCCTGAAAGCGTTGGCCGAGCGCGGCTGCGACCGCATCCTGTTGTTTCCGCTCTATCCGCAGTACAGCGCGGCGACCACGGCCACCGCCTGCGACGCCGCCTTCAAGACCCTCATGACCATGCGCTGGCAGCCGACGCTGCGGGTGGTGCCGCCGTATCACGACGATCCGGGCTACGTCGATGCGCTGGCCGCCTCGATCCGCGAGCACCTCGCCGGCCTCGACTGGCAGCCGGACGCGGTCGTGGCCTCGTACCACGGGCTGCCGCAGTCCTATTTCGACAAGGGCGATCCGTACCACTGCCACTGCCACAAGACGACGCGGCTGCTGCGCGAGCATCTCGACTGGCCGGACGAGCGGCTGCAGCTCGCCTTCCAGTCCCGCTTCGGCAAGGAGGAATGGATCAAGCCATACACCGTCGACCTCGTCGCGAAGCTGGCCCGGGAAGGCAAGCGCAGCATCGCCGTGATCGCACCGGGCTTCTCCGCCGACTGCGTCGAGACGCTGGAGGAGATCAACGAGGAAATCCGCGAGGCCTTCGAGGAAGCGGGCGGCAAGCGGTTCAGCTACATCCCCTGCCTGAACGCGGGCGACGCGCACCTCGACGCGCTGGAAGGCGTCATCGCGCGGGAACTGCGCGGCTGGCTGGAGTGACCTCTTCTTCCGTGACCAGCGCCCCGTCGCGCACGGCCTCCACACCCTCGGCGACCACCCGGTCCCCTGCCTCAAGTCCGTCGGCACGGACGGCAATGCGATCGCGCATCGCCGTGCCCGGCTCGACGGCCACACGGCGGGCACGCATCTCCGTGTCGACGGTGTAGACGCTCGCTTCCCCGCTGCCGTCCCTCAGGGCGGTCCGCGGAACGAACAGGGCCTCCTCGCGATCCATGACAGGCACCTGCACGGCGGCGAAGTCTCCCGGGGCCAAGCCATCCTGGCCGCGCGGCAGTACGGCCTCGATCGCCACCTGCGGCGTGTCGCCGCCGGAGACCGGGTCGATCGCCTCGATCTCCACCTCGACCACGGCCCCGCCGCCTGGCGGCACCAGCCTGACCGGGGCCGCCGCATCGAGCCGGTCGGCGACGCCGGACGGGATGGTGAAGCGGACCCGCAACCGCGCGCCGCTCTCCCGCCCGCCGGCGATCACCTCGCCCACGGTGCTGAACTGCTGCGCCACGGACTGTCTCGTCACTTCGGCAAGCTGGACCGGAACCGCGCCGGCAAGTCTCGCCTCGGGACGGGCAGGCCCCAGGTTGCTCCAGCCCCACCAGGTGCTGCCGGCGAAAGCCGCGAACAGCACGGCGAACGCCAGCGCCTGCGGCAGGCGCGCAAGCAGGCGCCGGCGGCTGCGGGCGCGCATCAGATTGCTCGGCACGGGCTACATCCGGACAGGGGGCGACATGTCGATAGACATGTGAGTCCGATGCCGCCCCGGCAACGTATCTATGAAATGGTCGAGTCCAGCCAGTCGTTGTCCTCCCCGAGACACGGCGCGCCTCGCGTCGGCGCCACCGCGGCGCCATCGACGCGGAAGCCGGCGGTCGGATAGGTGACCGGTCGTCCGATCCGCGCATGGGCCAGCGTCGCGAAGAGTTCCCGTGCGGCGACATGCGGCTCGGCCAGGACCTCGTCCGGCTTGCGGACCTTGCCGCACGGAACACCCTCGGCGCTGAGCCGGCCCTCCCACGCCAGTGCCGTATCCTGCATAAGCACGCAGCCGATCTCGGCGCGCAAGGCGTCGCCGTTTTCCGCCCTGGCCTCGAGCGTCGACCAGCGCGGGTCCTCAAGGATATCGGCACGACCGAGGCCTCGGCATAGCCCCTCGAACTGCCCGACCGTATTCGCCGCCAGCGACAGCCTGCCGTCCGCGGTGTCGAAGACCCCCGCCGAGGGTGCGCGGCTCCACGGCGCGTTGCCCATCGGCTGTGGCTCCCAGCCCGCATTGGGGATGGCGGCAAAGACCGGCGCCATCAGCATCATCGCCGCATCCATCATCGCCACGTCGACATAGTGGCCGCGTCCCGTCGCCTCGGCATCGCGCAGCGCCGCCATGATGCCGAGCGCGGCGTACAGCCCGGCGGCATAGTCGACTGCCGGAAAGCCGATCTTCGTCGGCCCGCTCTCCTTCGTGCCGACCATGCTCATCATCCCGCTGACCGCCTGCACGACGTGGTCGTAGGCGCCGCGCGGCGCGAAGTCGCCGGTCTGGCCATAGCCAGAGATCGAGCAGTAGACGAGACGGGGATTGATCGCGCGCAGTTCGTCCCAGCCCAGGCCGAGTTTCGCCGCCTTGCCGGGACGGAAATTCTCAACGAACACCTGCGCGCCGGCGACCAGCGCCAGCAGGCGCTCCCTGCCGTCCGGCGACTTGAGGTCGATCTCTACCGAACGCTTCTGCGCGTTCTGGGTGAGGAACGAGACACCCATCTTCTGCGCCGCGAGCTCCGCGCTGAGACCGCGACCGCGCGTCCAGTCGCCGACGCCCGGCGGCTCGACCTTGATCACCTCGGCCCCGAGCAGTGCCAGCAGGTAGGTGCCGTAGGGTCCGGCGAGGATGTGCGAGCAATCGACGACGCGGATACCCGCGAGCGGCGCGAAACCCGACATGACGCTACGCGGGCCGCAACGTCCGCATGAGCTCGCCGATGTCGGAGAGTTCATCGAGACGGTCGAGCACCGCAATCGCCTGCTCGACCTGCGGCTCCGGGAGCGACCGCAATGCCGCCTCGCGGTACTTCTCCTCCAGCTGTGCCCGCGTCCAGGGCTCGCCGCGCGGATAGGCGCGCGGGCGCAGCCGCGTATGGCGCAGTTCACGACCGTCGCGCAGCCGCACGACCAGTTCTCCCGCCACGCTCTGCGACGGATCGCCGGTGTTCTCGAGGTCAGGGTGGAGCGACATGACGACCTTCTCGCAGAGCTTCAGCGGTTCGGGGTCCGCCAGCCGCGCATCGTCGAACTGCGCCAGACCCGTCCGGCCGTCGATCAGCCCGACGGCGATGACCCAGGGCACGCTGTAGAATGCCTGGTTGCGGTCCTTCGGTGCACCGTAGCGGGCGATATCCAGGGACAGCGGCGTGGTGCGCCACTCGATCGCCTCGATCTCCGCCGGCTCCGGCCGGTCGCGGCGATGGATCTCCATCGCGCATTCGCCGGCGCAGAAACTGGTCGTCCCCGACGGGATGAGCTTTATGCCCGGTCCCTCGTCGGGCTCCAGGAAGTCCCAGGGGTCGGCCCACCCCCTGCCGATGGCATCGAGATCGTATTCGCTCTCCACCAGCGCCGAGCGCACGAAGCCATGGATGTGCTCGAGCGCGTCGTCGCGTGCCGTGAAGCCGCCGGCCGCCAGCCGCGCCGCCATGATGCCGTTGGCCGCGGCCATCCCGGAATGCAGTCCCTTGGTCATCGAGCCGTGCGCGGCCCGGACCGCGCCGGAACAGGACGCCGCGATCCCGAGGGCGACAGCAGTACGATCCGCATCGAGGCCGAGCAGCCGGGCGCAGGCGGCCGCGGCGCCGAACACGCCGAGCGCGCCGGTGGTGTGCCGGCCGCGCAAGTACAGCGCCGGCACAGTACCGCGCGCGATCTTGCCGATCGTCTCGTGCCCGATCATGTACGCATCCAGCACGGCCCGTCCCGACGCTCCCAGTTCCTCTCCCAGCGTCAGCACGGCCGGCACGACCACGCCGGAGGGATGGCCGATGCAGCGCCAGGTCGAGTCGTCGTAGTCGAGGATGGCGGCGGCCGTGCCGTTGCAGGTGGCGGCAAAATGCGCGGAGGCGGTCTGCGCCGATCCGAGGATGGTCAGCGCACCGGCGCCTGCCGCTTCGGCATAGCCCCGTACCAGCCGCGAGCCCGGCTCCGCGGCGCCGGCGAGCGCCACGCCCACCGTGTCGAAGAAAAGGTCGCGGGCGATCCGGACCGCCTCAGCCGGCGCATCGTCGATGCGGGTGGCCTCTATCAGGCCGGCGAGACGGAGGGTGGCACCCTGTGTCATCGTCGCTCCTCCCCCGGTCACAACGCCGATTTCGGCAGCACGGCGTGAACGCCCTTCTCGCCATTGACGAGCTGGGTAATACGCATGTCGCAGGCGAGGCTGCAGAGGGTGTAGGCGTCCTCGCGCGACAGGCCCGCGGTCTCGACGATAAAGGCGATCATGCGACGCAGCGCGTCCTTGGCCGCGTCGTCGAGATCGTTGCTGAACGCCATGGTGATCCAGTGCGTCGGGGTTTCGGCGCGCGGCACGTCGAGCTTCATGTCCTTGCGCAGGTGCAGTTCGAACGTGCCGGCGAGCGAGGTCTCCAGCGCCGAGACGCAGACCTCGCCGTCGCCCTGGACGCCGTGGCCGTCGCCGATCGACAGGTTCGCGCCCTCGACCCACACCGGCAGGTAGAGGGTGCTGCCGGCGACCAGCTCCTTGTTGTCGAGGTTGCCGCCGTGCTCGCGTGGCGGTCCCGATGGGATGCGGCCGTAGACCGGCGGCGGCGCGACGCCGATGACGCCAAAGAACGGGCTGAGCGGCAGGTCCTTGCCCCACGGCAGCTTCGCTACCATCGCCTTGCGGTCGATGGGAATGTGGATCAGACGCTTGAGCGGGAAGTCCTCGGGCAGCGTGCCGACCAGCGGCCGCATCACGTTGAGGCCCCAGTCCATGCGCAGGCGGATGTCCCTGATGCGCACCTCCAGCACGTCCCCCGGCTGCGCGCCGTCGATGCGGATCGGGCCGGTGAGGATGTGGGCGTTGCCCTCCTGCTTCAGCGTGTCGTGCACGGCCTGCAGGTCGGGCGGCACGTCGAAATCCTTGCCGGGCAACGCGCCCGGTGCGCTGGCGACCAGGCAATCGACGTCCACCGTATCGCCGGAGGCAACGGTCATGACCGGCGCAATGGCGGGGTCGAAATGCCCCCAGTGCACCGTTTCGGGCGTGCTCGGCAGGTGATGCTTGCTGGCCATTCTCGCTCCCTCTCCGCTGTCGCGGCCGCCCGGCCTTTCGCCGTCGACCGCCGATGGCCTACCATAGCCTTCCCTCCTCGCTACGGCATCCCCGACCGCCACAACCCGACATGGCATTCGCCACCTATCTGGAACTCTGCCGACGCCATCCGCGCACCCTGACGTTCGGCTTCCTGTTCGCGTTCTTCAGCAGTCCCGGCCAGACCTTCCTGGTCAGCTTGTTCGTGCCGTCGATCAACGCCGAATTCGGACTTCAGGCCGGAGAGTTCGGCACATTGGTATCGGCGGCCACGCTGGCCGGCGCGCTGCTGCTGCCGCTGCTAGGGCGGCTCATCGACACCCTGCCCATCGGCCTCTACGCCGCGCTGGTCGCCGCATTCCTCGGCTGCGCCTGCGTGCTGGCCGGCCTCGCCCCGGCGCTGCCGGTGCTGATGGTGGCGGTGTTCGGCCTCCGGCTGGGCGGACAGGGATTGATGACCCACACCGCCGCGACGATCGGCGGGCGCTATTTCGGCAGGGCTCGCGGTACCGCGCTCGGGCTGATCGCGATGGGGCATTCCATCGGCGAGGCGCTGTTCCCGATCACCGTGGTCACGCTGATCGGGTTACTCGGCTGGCGCGGCGGTTATATCGCGCTCGGCGCGGCGCTCATGGCCCTATGCATTCCCGCCGCACTGCTGCTGCCGCGCGGCGCCGACAGGCCGTCGACGGCCGGTGCGACGGCCGGAGCTGCCGCGCTACCGGCCGTCCGCTCGTCGGGACGACGAGAGATGCTGCGGAGCCCGTTCTTCTATGCGGTGCTGCCCGCGACCCTTTGCTATGGCTTCGTCTCCACCGGCCTGATCTTCCACCAGAGCATGGTGGCGGCGGAAAAGGGCTGGTCGCTGGAATGGATGGCGGTGTCCTTCACGGTCTATGCGGGCGCCAGCCTTGTCGGGCTGATCGGCATCGGGCCGGCGACGGATCGGCTGACCGCCCGCCGCCTCTATCCGTTCTACATGGCGCCGATGTGCCTGGGGCTGGCGGCCCTGGCGGCCGGCGACGACCCCACACTTGCCCCCCTGTTCTTCGGTCTGACCGGGTTGTCCAGCGGTTTTGCCAGGACGCTGCGCACGGCGGTCTGGGCGGAGGCCTACGGTACGCAGCACCTCGGCGCGGTGCGCAGCCTGGTGGTGAGCATGCAGTCGGTGTTTACCGCCCTGGCACCGGCGGTGTTCGGCTGGGGACTCGCCTACGGCGGTGTCACGCCGGTGGTGCTGGCGTCACTCGCCCTGACAGGCGTCTGCTCGGTCCTGGCGTGGCTGGCCCCGAGCCCCCGCGAAGCCTGATCAGGCGACCGGGCCGTATTCCGGAATCGGGTTGTCGTCGATGACGCGCTGGTAGGTGAAGCGCGACAGGTCAAGGGTCTGGAACCCGCCGTCGAGCAGCAGCTCCTTCAGCGCGCGACCGATGGCCGGCGCCTGCTGCAGGCCGTGTCCGGAGAAACCGAGCGCGATGTGGAAGTTCGACAGGCCGCCGATCCACGGGCCGATGATGGCATTGCCATCGAGGCTGCAGATGTCGTAGTGGCCGGCCCAGCCGCGTTGCATCTTGATCGACTCGAACGCCTTCATGCGATGCGCCAGCGCCGGCCAGATAATGCTGTCGAACAGGTCGTAGTCGACGTCCCAGTTGAAGCCCGCCGGCTCGTCGAGGCGGGTCAGGCCGGTGATGAATCCGGCACCCTCGGGACGGAAACTGGCCCCGCTGCTGATGTGGCGGGTCAGGCCGTAGGATTCGAGCTGGTCCTGGCACAGGTAGTAGAAGTTCATCCGGCGCATGGGATAGACGGGCACCTTCATGCCGACCATGGCGCAGATATCCGGCCCCCAGCAGTTGGCCGTGTTCACGAACATCTGCGCCTCGATCTTCCTGCCGGATTCCAGCACGGCCCGTTCGACGCGGGTGTTGTTGGCTTCCAGCCCCACGACGCGATCCTGGATGTAGGTCGCGCCGAGGCTCTGCGCCTTCTTGCGGAATCCCATCAGCGCGGCATAGGGGTCCATGAAACCGTCGTCCGGGGAGAATACGCCGGCATCGAGGTCCTCGACGTTCATCGACGGCCAGCGGTGCTGCAGCCCCTTGCGGTCCAGCAGTTCGACGCGCGCGCCGTTCGCCGCCTGGATCTTCCAGTTGTGCACCAGCGTATCGACGTCGTTCGCGCCGGTGCCGAGGAACAGGTAGCCCTGCCGGCGCAGGTTGAGGTGCGGCGCGTCGCCGTCGACCGCCATCAGTTCCTCGAAATTGCCGTACACCTGATGGCCGTACTGCGACATCCGGATGTTCTCCGGCACGGAGAAGAGCTGGCGGATGCCGCCGGTCGAGCGCGGAGTCGCCGCGAACTCGTATGTCGGGTCGGGCTCGATCACCACCACCTCGCCGGCGTTGCCGGCCATGCCGAGGTGGTAGGCCAGGCTGGACCCCATCACGCCGCCGCCGATGATCAGGATGTCGGCCATCGCATTTGCCCCCTCTACTTCCCTCGGTTGCGAGGCAACCTGATTGCCGCCTCTGCGCCACTGCTGCATCATCATTACAGAGCGAACCCGCCCGGTGACAATGTCGGAGGGCGAGGCCCCTCCCCTACATGCCGGGAAGCGCCCCCCGGCAACAGAGGGAGTAGGCACGCACCACTTAACTTTGGGAGGACACAATGTTCGGGAGGCTTGTATTACCGGCCGCGCTTCTTGGGGCGGTCTTTCTGGCACCGGTGGCCCACGCTGCCGATGGCCCGACGGTAAAGGCGATCAAGGACCGGGGCGCGTTGATCTGCGGCTCCGACGGCACCCGGCCGGGCATCTCTGCGCCCGACAGCCAGGGCCGCTGGGGCGGCTTCGATGTCGAGTTCTGCCGCGCCGTCGCGGTCGCCATTTTCGGCGACAGGGAAAAAGTGAGGTTCATCCCGCTAACGCCGGTGCAACGCTTCCCGGCATTGCAGTCCGGAGAAATCGACGTGCTGTCACGGTCGACGACCAAGACCCTGACACGCGATACGGTCCTCGGGTTCAATTTCGCGCCGGTGCACATGTACGCGCACACGGCGCTGATGGTGCACAAGGAACTGGGCGTGACGGAGGGCGGCCAACTCGATGGCGCATCCGTCTGCGTACCGCCGGGGACGACTATCGAGCGCAACATCGCTGATTTCTGGACGCAGAAGAAAATCAGCTACAGGCCGGTCGTGATCGAGAACCTGAAGGAACTCAACGACGCCTACCTCGCGCAGCGTTGCGACGTAATGGCGAATTTCCTCCCCGGCCTCGCACTGATCCGAGCCGTGCAGGCGCCTGATCCAAGCGCGCATGTCATCCTGCCGGACGTGCTGGTGAAGGAACCGCTGGCGATGGCCGTGCGGCACGGCGACGACCGGTTCTTCGACATCGTCACCTGGACGGTCTATGCCACGTTCGAAGCGGAGGAAAAGGGGCTAACGTCCAAAAACATAGACGAGATGCGCAACAGCGACGACCCGGAGATCCAGCGGATGATCGGCGAGAAAAGCGACCTCGGCGAGAAGCTGGGCGTGCAGCCGGACTGGGTTTACCAGATCGTCAAGCAGGTCGGGAACTTCGGCGAGATCTGGGAAGCGAACGTCGGCAAGGACTCGCCACTCGGTCTGGACCGGGGACTTAACAAGTTGTGGCGCGACGGCGGAGTGCTGTATGCGCCGCCGTTCCAGTAAGCCGTAACGGTCGGGCGTGCCGCGTCAGCGACGGGCGCGGCACGCGCCTTTCCCGCCTGCTTGCAGAGTTCGGACATGCCCCAGGCCGCCGCGCGCGGCGACGCCTCACCCGTCGTCGCGTTTCTCGAAAGCCAGACGTTCCGCGCGATCGTCTATCAGTTCTTCACGGCCGGCACGGTGGCGTTCCTGCTCTGGTACGTCAGCACCAACGCAGCGGATAATCTGGTACGCCAGGGCATCGCCACCGGCTTCAGCTTCCTCCAGCAGGAGGCCGGCTATGACGTCGGCGAGAAATGGATCGAGCATTCGGCGCGTGACAGCTATGCCCAGACGATTCTGGTCGGCCTGCTCAACACGCTCTACGTCTCGGTCCTCGGCGTAATTCTGGCAACATTGCTGGGCACCCTGCTCGGCATTGCGCGGGTGTCGCGCAACTGGCTGAGTGCGAAGCTCAGCGCGGCCTATGTCGAGGTTTTCCGCAACACGCCGCTGCTGCTGCAGATCATCTTCTGGTACGCCTTACTGCGCCAGCTTCCGCCACCGCGACAGGCGCTCGACCTGCTGCCCGGCGTGTTCCTGACCAACCGCGGCTTGATTCACCCCACTATCGTCAGCGATCCCATACACCTGTGGATTCTGGGAGGCCTGATCCTGGGCGTCGCGCTGTCGGTACTACTGGTCCGCAGATCGCGCCTTCGCCGTGAGAAAACGGGCAAAGCCCTGCCAGTGTTCTGGCCATCCGCGGCAACGATAACCGGCCTCCCGCTGCTTATCTGGATTGCGTGGGGGATGCCATTCACCCTCGATGTGCCCGCGCTGCGAGGGTTCAACTTCACCGGCGGCACTTATCAGAGTCCGGAGCTCGTGGCCTTGGTCACCGGGCTTGTCACCTACATTTCTGCCTTCATCGCCGAAATCGTGCGCTCAGGCATAGAGTCCGTCGGGCACGGTCAGCGCGAGGCGGCGCGTTCGCTCGGGTTGCGCGAAGGACACATCCTTCGCCTCGTCGTGCTGCCGCAGGCGCTACGCGTGATCGTGCCGCCGCTTACCGGGCAGTATCTCAACCTGGTCAAGGACAGTTCCCTCGCCGTCTATATCGGCTATCCCGACCTGGTCAGCGTCAGCAACACCGCGGTCAACCAGACCGGTCAGGCGGTCGAGATCATCTTCCTGATGATGCTCGTCTACCTGACCATCAGCCTGAGCATCTCGCTGCTGATGAACTGGTACAACCGCGCCATCGCGTTGAGGGGATGATGGCAACTCCGGCCGCAGCCATTGTCAAAGCCGGCCCGATGGCCGAATTGCCACCGCCGCTGCAACGCCTGTCTATTGCCGCCTGGATGCGGGAAAACCTGTTCTCCGGTTGGCGCAGCACGCTGGTGACGCTGTTGCTGGGCGGCATCCTCCTGATCGTGGTGCCGCCGGCCATTCAGTGGGCGCTGATCGACGCCGTCTGGTATGCGGCCGACTCATCGGCCTGCCGTGCCGCAGCCGGTGCCTGCTGGGCGGTGATACCTGAAAAGCACCGGGTAATGTTTTTCGGCCTCTATCCGTATGAGGAGCATTGGCGGCCGGCGCTCGCGCTGCTGCTCTACATCGCCGGGCTGGCTATTTCCGGCTGGAGCCGGACCTGGCGAATGTCGATCCTGCTGCCGCTATGGACTGCCCTGCCGGCAGCCGTGCTGACCCTGATGCTGGGTGGCGTGTTCGGCATGCCCTACGTCGATACGTCGCAGTGGGGGGGGCTGCCGCTGACCATGGTGATCTTCACCGGCACCATCGTGCTCGGCATGCCCGTCGCCATGCTGCTGGCGCTCGGGCGGCGTGCCCGCATGCCGGTGATCCGCGTGCTTTCCGTGTTCATGATCGAGTTCGTGCGCGGCGTGCCGCTGGTGACCATCCTGTTCACCGCCGCGGTAATCTTCCCGCTGTTCCTGCCGCCCGGCTTCGACACCGACAAGATGGTGCGGATCGTCGTCGGCATGGCGATCTTCTTCGGCTGCTACCAGGCCGAAGTGATCCGCGGCGGCTTGCAGGCAATACCCAAAGGCCAGTACGAGGCGGCGGATTCACTCGGCCTGGGCTACTGGGGCAAGACCCGCAAAATCGTCCTGCCGCAGGCGCTCCGCATCGTCATTCCGGGGCTGATGAACCACATCATCTCGGCGTTCAAGAACTCGACGCTGGTAATCATCGTCGGGCTGTTCGACTTCCTGAACGCAACCGGCGCGGCGGTGTCGGACCCCGAATGGATCAACTACTACACCGAGGCCTACCTTTTCGTGGCGCTGGTCTACTTCCTCGGGGCTTACGCCCTCTCGCGCTACAGCCACCACCTCGAGCGGCGGCTGTCGCTCGGCCGGCAGTACTGAGGATCAGGGCGCGCCGTAACCGCCCCCGCCCGGCGTCTCCAGCATCACCCTGTCGCCCTTGTTCAGCACCCAGTGCTCGCTGGGCAGCCGGGGCTTCCCGTTGAGATAGGCGCAGCCGGTAGCCCCCTCCTTGCCGCCGAGTACGCCGGCCGCCGGATGATTCAGCCGGTTCATCAGGATGCTGGCGACCCCCGGCGTTTCGCCGAGGAACTCGAACTCCACCCGCTGCCCGTCGCCGCCGCGATATTTCCCGGCACCGCCCGAGCCTTCGCGCCGCTCGCGGCGCAGCACGCGGATCGGCAGCAGGCTTTCCGAGACCTCCATCGGAACGTTGGCGACGTTGCTCGGGAAACTGACGGTGGAGACGCCGTCTCTCCTGGGGCCTCCACCCATCGAGCCCGAAGCGAAGTTGATCAGCGCGTAGCCGCGGCCCCTGTGCTCGCCCGACAGCATCATCGAGCACTGCGGCGAGCCGGGGCAGCCCTGGATGCGGTCGGGGATCGCTTCGGCCAGCGCCAGCATCACTGCCGGCGGCAGGAGCTGCCCCGCCATGCCGCGCGTGGTGCAGGCGGCGGGATAGCGGGGGTTGAAGATGGTACCCTCGGGCGCCCAGGTGGTGATCGGGCGGTAGCTGCCGTCGTTGTTCGGCAGGTCGGGCGACAGGACCGCCTTCACGCCGAAGCAGGTATAGGCGAAGGTATAGGCGGGCACGGAATTGATGGCGCGCGGCAACTGGCGCGTGCTGCCGGTGTAGTCGATCGCCATGTTCGAGCCCTTGACGGTCATCCTGCACTCGGCGACCAGCGACTCCTCGAGCCCGACGTCGTTCTCCACCCGGGAACGGTAGACACCGTCCGGAATCGCCTCGATCGCCGCGCGCATAGCGTTCTCCGACCGCCGCTGCACCTCCTTCGCCAGCGCCGCAACCTCGACGCCGGCCTCCTCGATCAGGTTGATGAGGCCTTCTCCGATGCAGTGGCAACAGGCCACCTCGGCCCAGACGTCGCCCATGGTGAGTTCCGGGACGCGCACGTTCTGACGAATGAAGGCGACGGCCGTCTCGTTGATCCTGCCCGCCTCGATCAGCTTGAGCGGCGGGATCTGCAGCCCCTCCTCGAACAGTTCGCGGATGCCGGCATTCCAGGTGCGGCCGCCGATATCCGGCATGTGGCTGGTCACCGCCGCAAACGCCACCAGCTTGCGCTTGTGGAACAGCGGCATGGCGATGCTGATGTCGGGCAGATGGCCGGTGCCCAGCCAGGGGTCGTTGGTGATCAGCACGTCGCCCGGCTTCAGCGTGTTGGCCGGGAAGCGGTCGAGGAAATGGCCGACGGTCCGCGGCAGCGTGCCGATGAACGAGGGTATGCTCTTGGTCGACTGCGCCAGCGACCGGCCCTGCGCGTCGGTGAGCACCACGGCGAAGTCGTTGGACTCCTGCACGAGGGTCGAAAAGGCTGTCCGGACGTAATTCGCGGCGGCCTCGTCGACGATGCTGACCAGCCGCGTCCAGAGGATTTCCAGGGTGATGGGATCGAAGCGGGTATGCGCCATGGAAGGGCTCCTCCGGCAAACACGGGATCAAGGACATTGAGCCTCGCCGCCGGAGGCCCTATCTGGAACAGGGATAGTCGACCGGCGTTGGGAGCCGGTCAACGAGCCCGGCGCCGCCCGGGGACGCAGACGCCGGGTAGTTTGGTCCGCGCGGGACGACCTGCCGTATGGAAGCCGGAATCCTGTCCGATGAGTGTATCGCACAGGTCCACCGACGCCGCATCGCTGCCCGCCGGCAGGACCGGCCAACCCTTGAAGCAGAAGCTGAGCCGACCCTGAGCCAGGAAAGACAAAGCCGCCACTCGCTCTGGAGCCGCAGGATGCGGTGCGCCGCTACCGTGCTCTGCGCGGTGGTGCTGACGGCGGGGCTTGCCCGTGCGCAGGACGCGGGAGAGACGCCGACGGAAGAGACGCCGAAGGGGTTGGAATACGAGGTGGCGTTCGCCGGCGACTTCGACTCCGGGCTGCGCGGACTGATGCGCGACGCATCGCGGCTGGTCGCGCTCAACGACAATCCGCCGCTGTCGGAACCGGCCCTGCACCAGCGCGCCACCGGCGACCGCGAACGCTTCATGACCGTGCTTGAATCGGAAGGCTACTACGAAGGCGACGTGTCGGTGCGGATCGACGACAACGGCGGCAAGCGCGTCGTCCGGATAGCCGTCGAGCCGGGGCCCCGCTACCGCATCGGCAGCTGGAGTGTCGAGGGACTGACCGACGAGCAGCGCGAGGCGATCCGCCGGCCGGAGCCGCTGCCGGTATCCGAAGGCGCGGCAGCCCGCGCGCCGGACGTTCTCGCCACGGAAGCGATGCTGGTGCGACGGCTGAAGGAGGAAGGCTATCCCTTCGCGCGCGCGGCACAGGCCGACATCCGCATCGACCGCGACGAGGAGACGCTGGCCGTCACCTACCGCCTGCAGCCGGGAGAGAAGGCCCGCTTCGGTGACCTGTCCATCGAAGGGCTGGAGACGGTCGAGGAATCGTACCTCCGGCTGCTGGCGCCATGGGGCGCGGGCGACGAGTTCGACCAGCGGGTGCTCGAAAGCTTCCGGCAGCGGCTGGCCGGCACCGGCCTGTTCCGCAGCATCCGCGTCACCACGGCGGACAGCCTCGCCGGGGAGGGCCGGCTGCCGGTCTCGGTTGCCGTGGAGGAAGGCAATCACCGCAGCCTGATCGCCGGCGCGAACTTCTCCTCCGACGAAGGGTTCGGAATCGAGCTCGGCTGGGAACACCGCAACCTGTTCGGCGAACAGGAGCGGTTCGCCGCAAACCTGAGGACGACACAGCTGCGCCAGCAGCTCAGCTTCGACCTGCGCATCCCGAACTACCAGCGCTACGACAAGGACCTGCTGCTGAACCTGACCGCCAGGCAACAGGATACGGACGCCTTCTACGAGCAGAGCATCGCCGCGCTCGCCGCGCTGGAGCGCAAGCTAAACGAGCACTGGCGCTACAGCTACGGCCTCAGCGCCGAGTTCGCGCAGATCGAGGAAGACGACGAAACGGACACATTCATGCTGTTCGGCGGCCCGCTGACCGCCCGGCGCGACAGCACGGACGACCTGCTGGATCCGACCAAGGGCAGCCGTCTTTCCCTCGGCCTGACTCCCTATTTCGGAACCTTCACGCGGGACGTGACCTTCGGTGTCGCGGAAGTAGCGGGATCGAGCTACTTCGCGACACCCATCGAGCGGCTGGTGCTGGCCGGGCGGATCAGGCTCGGGTCGATCTTCGGCGAACCCACCGGCGAGGTGCCGGCGAGCAAGCGGCTCTACGCAGGCGGCGGGGGCTCGGTGCGGGGCTACGAATTCCAGTCTCTCGGCCCCCTCGACTCGACCAGCGATCCGGTCGGTGTCCGCTCGGTCCTGGAGATCGGCTTCGAACCGCGCATCGGCCTCACGGAGTCGATCGGCCTCGTGCCCTTCATCGAGGGCGGCAACGTCTATGACGACCCGCTCCCGGACCGGGTCTCCGAGCTGCGGTGGGCGGCGGGGCTCGGGCTCCGCTACTTCACGCCGGTCGGGCCGCTGCGTTTCGATGTCGCGGTGCCGCTCGACAAGCGGCCGACCGACGACAACTACCAGATCTACATCAGCATCGGGCAGGCCTTCTGAGATGGCTGCGAAGCAGCCCGACAAGGCGGTGATCCCCGGCCGGCGGCGACGCCGGTGGCCCTGGGTACTGGCGGTGCTGGCCGGGATGGTGCTGCTGCCCGTCGTCGCGGCGACGGTACTGTTCGGCACCGGGGCGGGCCGGTCATGGGTGGCGGAATCGATTTCGGAGTTCGCCAGCAGCCCGGACATGCAGCTGCGAATCGACGGCCTGCATGGCGGGCTGCCGGGCTCGATCCGGCTCGACTCGGTCATCGTGGCCGACCGCGATGGAGAGTGGTTGCGCCTCGAGGACCTCAGCGCGACGTGGAGTCCCTGGGCACTGCTGGAGGGCCGCGTCGATGTCGGGGCGGCCACGGTCGGCACGGCGACGGTGGTTCGCGCGCCCGCCACGCCTGCGGAAACGGATGAGACGAGACCGGGTGGCGGCATTCCATCGGAGCTGCCCGTCGACATCGTGGTCGACAGCTTCGCCGTGGAGACGCTGCGGGTCGAGAAGGCGGTATTCGGCGCGCCGGCAACGGCTCACATCGAGGGAAGCGTCGCCGCCGTGGAAGGCCAGCTGTGGCGTGCGGCGCTCGATGCGACGACCAGGGTCGAGGATGCGCACGGCAGCCTGTCGGTCGCCCTCGCCTTCGATCCCCGGGCCGACAGCCTCCAGCTCGACATCCGCGCCGCCGATCCGGCCGGCGGCCTGATCGCCCGGCTGACCGGTGGCGAAGACAGTCCGGCGGTCGACCTCGTGGTCAGTGGCGACGGCCCGGCCAGCGACTGGGACGGCCGCATCCGCTTCGCCCTTGGCGGCACCGAGGCCTTCGCGGCCGACGTCGCGATCAGCGCCCGGGCCGAGCGGATCGCCGCGGAGATCGACGGCACGGCCTTCGCCGGCCGATGGATCGACGCCCTGCCCGGCCCGGTCGGCATCCTGCTGTCGGCGGCGTACGAGCCCGATGCGGGGCGCCTCACCATCGATCATGCGGCGCTCGAGAGGCAGGGCTCGCACCTGGTGTTCGATGGCACGGTGGAACTCGCGGACCAGCTCGTCAATGGCACGTTGTCCCTCGCGCTGGAGCCTGATGCGGCCATCGCGGCGCTTGCCGCGCCGCTCCGGTTCGGCGCGGTGGATGCGAAGCTATCGGTAACCGGCCGGCTGACGCAGCCCGCAGTCGCCGGGCCCGTTACCATCCGCCAGATCGCCGGCGGCGGGGCGTCCGTCGAGCGGCTCGATAGCCGGCTCGACCTGGTGCCGGCCGAAGAGGGCGGCATGGCCTGGCAGATCGGGCTCATAGCCGAGGCGCACGGAGTGGCTGTACCGGCGCCCGGTGTCGAACCGCTGCTGTCGCAGCCTGTGACAGCCGAGCTTCTCGCCCGGATCGACGCCGGTGCGGCGACCGCGACGATACAGCAGGCCCGACTTGCCGGCGCGGGCTGGCAGGTCGTTATGGAAGAGCCGATCGTGCTGCCGGCCGAGCCGCTGCAGGGTACGGTGCGGGTATCCGTGCAGGACATCGGGCGGCTTCCTCCCCTGCGGGGACTGATTGCCGGCGGCGACGCCGGGGCGACCGTGTCGCTGACCGCGGAGGGCGACACGACCACAGGCACGGCACGGGTGGCGCTCTCGGAACTGCAGACGACGTCGGAGCCGCTGGCCCGGCTGCTCGGCGATTCACCGGTGCTGACCGCCCGCATCGAGGCGAACCCCGAGCGCGTTGCCGTGCGCGACCTGCGCCTGGACGCCGCAGGTGCCTCGGCCGAGGGTGCCGTGACGGCCGATCTCGCGGCCTCGACCATGGACGGCGAGCTGCGCGCCTCGGTGCCGAGCCTCGGCCGGGTGCTCGGGGAAGCAGCACCGGTGACCGGCGCCGTCTCGGTCACGGCCAGGCTCTCGGGTCCCCTCGACGATCCGGCAGCGAACGTGGCGGTCGACGTCGCGGACCTCGCCGCGGCAGGGCTACCGGCCCGCCCCGCCTCCGTCCGCCTCGATGCCTCGTCTCTGGTCAGCGGACCGCGCGGAGAGTTCTCCATCCGCTACGGCAAGGAGCCGCTGGTCGTGACCGCCTCGGGCCAGCTCGCGCTGGACGATCAGGCCCTGAGGGTTTCCGGACTGCGGCTGGACGGCGCCGGTGTCGAAGCTTCCGGCATGGCCTCAGTGCCGCTCGACGCACCCGCCGGCATGCGGGCGGAGATCGAGGTCGGGGCGACGGACCTTTCCCGACTGGGCGAGTTGCTGGCAACCCCGCTCGAAGGCGGCTTCGCGGCGGATGTGCGGATCGCGCCGGGCGACGGCGCACCTGCGATCGAGGCGGCAGTGACCTCCGACGGATTGACCGTCGCTGGACAGCGCCTCGACAAGGTCGAGATCCGTGCCGAGGGCACCGCAGCCGACCTCCGCACCACCTTTTCCGTGGTCGGTGACGGCCGCGATCCGCCAAGCGTCGATGCCGGGCTCCGGGCGCAACGGACCGGGGACGGTCTGCTGCTGACGCTCACCACGCTGGAGGGCTGGTGGCGCGACCAGACGATGCGCCTCCCGGAGCCGGCGACCGTGCGGATCGCCGGCAGCACCGTCGATATGCCGTGCACGCTGCTGTCGATCGGCGACGGCGAAGCGACGCTATGCCTTACCCTGACCGAGACCGCCATCGACGCCCGTGTCGCGATGGAGGACATGCCGCTGGCCACGGTGGGCGCGCTCGCGCTGGAGCGCGCAATCAGCGGCTCCCTCGACCTGGAACTGACCCTGAGCGGTCCGCTCGAAGCGCCGGAGGGCAGGCTTCAGGCGACGGTCGAGGCGCAGCCGGACCTGCCGGCGGACGGCATGTCCGCGCCGGCGCTGACGCTGCGTACCGAGGCGCGGGTGGCCGACGGCATGCTGCGCGCCGAGGCGACCGCCGAGTCCGCCGAAGGCGGACTGTTCAAGGGCCGTGCCGAATTCACGGTTCCCGCCGCATTCTCGCTGCGTCCCTTCACGGCGGTTGTGGGTGACGGCAGCCTCGACGGGCGCCTTACGCTTGACGGGGACCTCGGCGAGATCAACCGCTATGTGCCGATCGAGCCGCACCGCATAGGCGGCATGCTGAAGGCGAACCTGAACATCGGCGGCACCGTGGACCGGCCCGACGTGTCGGGCTCGGCCGTCCTCGACGACGGCCGTTACGAGAACCTCACCGCAGGGACGCTGCTTACCGGCATCACCGCGAAGCTGGTAGGTAATGCCGCGCGCCTCGAACTCACCAACGCTCGCGCACAGGACCAGAGCGGCGGCGTCGTGTTCGCCGACGGGGCGGTTCGCTTCGACGAAGGTACGCCGGTGGCGGATCTGAAGGTGACGCTGGAGAGCGCGCAGCTCGTCCGCCGCGACGACGTCACCGCGGATATCAGCGGCACCCTCGCGCTGACCGGGCCGCCGGAGGACTTGCTGCTCGAGGGCGATCTGGTGGCCGACCCTATCGAGGTCCGGCTGATCGACTCGCTGCCGCCGAATGTCGCTACCCTGAAGATCGCCAACCGCGACGGAGCGGCGGCCCCGGAAGGCCAGGCGGAGGCGGAGGCCCGGGCGGCGAAGGCGGAAGAGGCGCCGGTCAGCGGAACGCTTCGCATCCATATCTCTTCCCCCCGCCGGATGTACGTGCGGGGGCGCGGGCTCGATTCCGAATGGTCCGGAGAGTTGAACGTCACCGGCTCCTTCGCCGATCCGGAGGTATCCGGGCGCCTGCAGCCGGTGCGGGGCCAGTTCTCCTTCGCCGGCAGGACGTTCTCGCTGGACGACAGCATCATCACCATTACCGGGGCGGAGCCCGAGGCGGTCGAGCTCGGCATCAAGGCGGTGCACGAGACGCAGGACATCACCGCCATCATCTCCGTTACCGGCTCGGCCGCGCAGCCATCGGTGTCGCTCAGTTCGACGCCGCCGCTGCCGCGCGACGAGATCCTCGCGCGCATCCTGTTCGGGCGCAGTACCGGCCAGCTGTCGGCGGTCGAGGCGCTGCAGCTCGCGGAATCGACGCGCCAACTCGCCGGCCTCGGCGGCGCGGGCGGCGGGGTCATCGAACGCGTGCGCGAGGCGCTGGGCGTCGACGTGCTGCGCTTCGAGTCGGGCGACGATGGCGGCACAACCGCGACGGCCGGCAAATACGTCGCCGACGGGCTTTTCATCGGCGCCAGGCAGGGGCTCGGGCCGGACTCCGCCCAGGCCACCATCACCTACGAGGTGACGCCACGAATATCCCTCGAGACCGACGTCGGTCAAAACGCGCAGGGCCGGTTCGGCCTGAAGTACCATTTCGACTATTAGGGCGCCATCCGCCGCACGAAGTCCCAGTCGTAGTCGAGACCGAGGCCGGGAGCCGAGGACAGGTGCAGCCAGCCGCCCTCGATGCGCGGCCCCTCGCGATAGAGATGCCGCGTCACCGGATCGCGCTCCGGATTGACGAGCACCTCGACCGCGAACGCCGACTGGCGGAAGCCGGCGAGCAGATGGCCATGGATCTCGGCGACGTTGTGCGGCGCCAGCCTGGTGCCGTGCGCGCCGGCCAGTTGCGCGATTCGGACCGCCTCCGTGAAGCCGCCGGCCACGGTCACGTCGAGACGGACGTAGCCCACCCGGCCGACCTCGATCAGGTCGCGCACGGCGAAGCGGTGCAGGTCGCGGTCGCCCTGCGCGGCGGGAACGGGCGAGGCGGCCGAGAAGCGGCCGTAGTCCCGCGCCTCGCAGAACCAGTGCAGCGGCTCCTCGAAATAGACGATACCGTGCGGCGCCAGCGCGCGCGCGCCCTCCAGCGCCTGTTCCACCGACCACGCCGCGTTGATATCGACCATCAATAGCGCGTCGCCGATCGCCTCGCGCAGCTGCGCGATGCGCGCCTCCTCGACCGCCAGCGGCTCGGCCCCGGACTTGAGCTTGACCGCGCCCCAGCCGGCGGCCGTGTAGCCCGCCAGTTCCTCCACCGCGGCATCCATCGGCACGCCCTCGTGGTAATGGCCGCCGGCGGCGTAGGCGAGGATCGGCTCGCCGCTGCCGCCGAGCAGCCGCCACAGCGGCATGCCGGCCGCCTTGCCCTTCAGGTCCCACAGCGCCGTGTCGATGCCACCGATGGCGGCGATCGCCGGCGCGCGCTGCGACCGCGGCAGCGGCGGCCCCCAGCCGTCGCGGTCGTCGACGGCACCGGAGCGCGGCGAGGTCAGCGCCATCATTCGCTCCCACGCCTCTTCCGTCGCGCACGGATCCACACCGACGATGGCGGCACCGAAGCGCTCGACGAAGGAAGCGACGAGCGACAGCGGCGAACCGTAGGCCTGCCCGCACCCGACGATCCCCTCGTCGGTGCGCACCTCGACGACGACGAACTCATGGCGCGTCAGCGGCTCGGCCGCGGTCCAGAAGGCATATGGCAGCGCCGCCGAGACCGGATGCGCCACGACTCCGGTGATCTTCATGCGTCCTCCGGCAGGATTGCTTCGGCACCGGGACCGATGCCGCCGGGGAAAATCTGGCGCGGCAGGGCCGGCAGGTCTAGCCTTTCCGCGAAGACAGGGAGCGTATGTCCATGCCATTGCACTTTTCGGAACAGGAACTGGCCGACCGCCGCCGCCGCACCACGGAGGCGATGGCCGCCGACGGCCTCGACGGCCTGCTGATCTTCCGTCAGGAGACGATGTTCTACCTGACCGGCT
>JBBDQX010000184.1:11126-26845 GCA_040905765.1 Acetobacterales bacterium | reverse complement strand
GAGAGTGAGCCCGATGGAGTACCGCGACTACGGCCCGTTTCCGTACGTGCCGATCACCCAGCGCCCGAAGATCACCTGGCCGAACGATGCCTGGCTCGCGGTTTGGGTGATCCCCAACGTCGAGTTCTTTCCGCTGACCGCCGGCCTGTCGCCGCACCCGCCGCAACCGCGCGGCAAGGCGCCGAGCGTGCGGGCGTGGGCGCAACGGGACTACGGCAACCGCGTGGGCATCTGGCGGATGATGGACGTGTTCAACAAGCACGGCATCCGCGTCTCCGCCAATCTGAACAGCGACATCTGCCGCTATCACCCGCAGATCGTCGAGGCGGGGATGAACCAGGGGTGGGAATTCCTCGGCCACAACAAGACCAACGCGGCGTTCATCACCGACATCCCGCCGCACGAAGAGAAGAAGATGATCCACGACGCGCTCGCCGAGATCGCGTCGCTGACCGGGGTGCGGCCGAAGGGCTGGCTCGGCTCCGGCCTCGCCGAGACGTGGAACACGCTCGACTACCTGATCGACGAGGGCATCGAGTACATCGCCGATTGGGTCAACGACGACCAGCCCTACCTGATGGATGTCGACGGCCGGCGAATCTGCTCGATTCCTTATTCATACGAGATCAACGACTCGCCCTTCCTCTATCAGCGCTACGGCCGCACCGAGGATTTCGCCGACATGATCCGCCGGCAGTTCGACGTGCTCTACGCGGAGGGCGAGCAGTCCGGGAGGGTCATGGCTATCTGCCTGCACCCCTGGATCATCGGCGTGCCGCACCGGATCAAGTGGCTCGACGACGCCCTCGGCTACGTCGCCGGCCACGACAAGGTCTGGTTCGCTACCGGCGGCGAGATCATCGATCACTATCTGAAGTCGGGGAACACGTTCTGACCATGTCGTCGTCCGATCTCGCCGAATGGCTGACCGAGGCCGTCGACGCCAGCATGCCGCTGGCGAAGCGGCTGTTCAACGGAATCGGCAGGCGCACCTTCACCGATCCTGGCTATACCCGTATCTCCTACGGGGAGGGCGAGAAGCTCGCCCATGACATGGTCACGGAAGAGGCCCGCGCGCTCGGCCTCGACTGCACGACCGACGTGGCGGGCAATCTCTACATGACGCTGCCCGGGCGGGACCGGTCGCTGCCGCCGTGGATCAGCGGTTCGCACCTCGACACCGTGCCGCACGGCGGCAACTACGACGGCGCCGCCGGCGCGCTCGCCGCCCTGACCGCGCTGGCGGCGCTGAAGCACGCGGGCATCGAGCCGGCGCGGGACGTCACCGCGATGGGCATCCGCGCCGAGGAGTCGTCGAGCTGGTTCACCGGTCATCACGGCGGCCACCTCGGTAGCCGCGCCGCGCTCGGCCTGTTGTGGGAGGACGAACTCGAGACGGCGATCCACATCCCGACCGAGCGGACCCTCCGCGAGGCGATTGACGCCGCGGGCTTCAACGCGGATGCCGTGCGGCGCGGTCCACCACACCTGACCAAAGACAACGTCCGAGGCTTCGTCGAGCTGCATATCGAGCAGGGGCCGGTTCTCGCCCATGAGCGTCTGGCGCTCGGCATCGTCACCAGCATCCGCGGCACCATCCGGGCGCGCGAATCGCGCTGCTTCGGCGCCTACACCCATTCCGGCGCAGTACCGCACGAGCTGCGCCACGACGCCGTTCTCGCTACCGTTGAATTGCTCGGCGACCTCGATCGCGCCTGGGCCGAGGTGCGTGAGAAGGGCGGCGACCTCGTCTACACGGTCGGCAAGCTGCATACCGACGTGGAGATGGAAGGGCTCAGCAAGGTGCCGGGGGAGGCGCGCTTCACCCTCGACATCCGCAGCCAGGATTCCGAGACGCTGACCTCGATGCGGGAGCTGGTCGAGCGCCGCGCCGCCGCGATCGGACAGCATCGCGGCGTGCGCTTCGACCTGGGCCGCATCGCCCGTGGTGAGCCGGCGGCAATGCATCCAGCCCTGCGCGCGCGACTGCTCGAGGGCACGGGGGCGCTCGGCATCGCCGCGCGCGAGATACCCTGCGGCGCCGGCCACGACGCGGCGGACTTCACCCGCGCCGGCATCCCGTCGGCAATGGTCTTCGTGCGCAACACCAACGGCAGCCACAATCCCGACGAGCACATGGAGATGGCCGACTTCCGTGAGGGCGTTCGCCTGCTCGCGTGGTTCTTCGCCGGGGCCGACTGAGGATATCGCATGGATCTCGGTCTTGAGGGCAGACGTGCCATCGTCCTCGCTTCCAGCAAGGGGCTCGGCTATGCCGTGGCGCACGGGCTGTCACGTGAAGGCGCGCAGGTCGTCGTCAGCAGCTCCCACCAGGGACGCTGCGATGAGGCGGCAGCACGCATCGCCGAGGAGACGGGCGGCAGGGTGGTTGGCATCGCGGCCGACATGTTCGACGCGGGCGCCGTCGACCGGCTTGCCGATTCGGCGGAAGAGGCGCTCGGTGGCATCGACATCCTCGTTATCAACCATGCTGGCCCTGCGCTCGGACTCGCTGCCGCGATCGACCTCGACGCCTTGCACGAGCAGTTCGAGATGGTCGTGGCCAGTCCGATCCGGCTGATCCGCCGCCTGCTCCCCGGCATGCGCGAGCGGCGTTGGGGCCGCATCCTCTCGATGGGAGGCATTAGCCTGATCGCGGCGTTGCCGAACAAGGTCATGGACAACACGCTGCGCCCGGCGCTGGTCAACTATCTCAAGGCGCTGTCGAACGAGGTCGCCGCCGACAACGTCACCGCCAACGTCGTCGTTCCCGGCACCTTCGTCACCGAACGCGTGCACAGCTCGACGAAGGCGAACGCTGACCTCTGGGACATCACCGTCGAGGAGGCGATGGCCGACCGCATCCGCAACATCCCGGCCGGGCGCTTCGGAGAACTGGAGGAGTTTGCGGCCCTCGCCGCCTTCCTTGTCAGTGACGGTGCCGGCTACATGACAGGCAGCGTCTGGCGTTCCGATGGTGGTGCGGTGCGGTCGGTTCTTTAGCCAAGGCGCTGCAGGCGGACGGGCCCGGATCAAGTTGACTCCCCCGAATGGCCCGTGCACGCTTCATCACGAAACACAAGGGCGAAGCAATCGTCCGGTTTCACAGGGACTGCATCACCATGGCGGATAAGCCATCTGCTCCGGACGCGTTTCGGACTTCCATTGCTGCAAGGTTCCGCATCCTCATGGGTGCGTGAGTGAGAGGATGTGCCGACAGGGAGGCACGTGCTCCAGCCGTTTCCTGGTCGGTCGTTTCGGCCGGCCGGGCAGGTTTCGCCAGGAGAGTAGGCAGGCGTTTCGTATCGGAGGTCGCGGCCTTCGATTGGGATGGACAATTGAGGAGACGAAAATGTTCAGCAAGCAGAAGACACTCGGAGCAGTCGCCGGCGTCCTGTGCGCCGGCCTTCTGGCCGCGCAGGCGCATGCGGCCGACTACAAGAAGCCGGACAGGCTGCACTTCATCGGCGGATCGACAGGCGGATCGTGGTACGCCTTCGCCACCGGCATGGTACCGATCTTCAAGCGCAACGGCATCGACGTGTCGGTCGAGCCCGGCGGCGGCTCGGTGAACCCGCTTCGCATCGCCAAGGGCGAGGCCGACGCGGCATTCGGCCAGACTTCGGCCAACTTCGACGCCAAGCAGGGCATTGGCGCTTTCGAGAAGTACGGCAAGATTACCGGCATCAACAACATCGTCATGGTCAGCACCGACCATGTGCATGTCGTCTGTGCAAAGGAAACCGGCATCTCCACCTGGGAGGGCTTGAAGGGGGCCCGCCTCGGTGCACCGTCGGCAGCCACCGCATCGTGGGGCAACTTTCTCGCCGGCGCCCAGGTGATGGGGCTAAAGGAGAGCGACTTCAACATCGTGAGTCGCGGAGGGGCGGAGACCGGGGCCAAGATGGTGAAGGACCGGCAGGCGGACTGCGTCACGCATACTAGTCACTACCCCATTTCCTCGTTCTCGGAACTGGCGGTCACCCGTCCGATCAACGTGATCGGGATGACCGACGAGCAGATGAAGAAGGTCGGCGAACTGAACGAGGGCCTGGTGCCCGGCATGGTTCCGGCCGGCGCCTACAGCGGTCACGATACGGACGTCAAGGTGTACAAGGCCGGCTCGGTAATGATGACCCACGAGGGCCTGGATCCGGCCAAGTCGTACTGGATCGTCAAGATCCTCGTCGAGAACATCGAGGACGTGCGCAAGATCCACAAGGGCCTCGCTCCCCTCGACATGGAGACCCTGAGCACCCCGCCGGTGTTCGAGATGCATCCGGGCGCAGCAGCCTATTTCAAGGAAAAGGGCATGATGTGACCGCCCCTGCGGTCCGTCGTTAGGCGTGCGGGGGGCCGGGCCCGAACCGGCCTCCCGCGTCTTTTCGTGCAGCCATAGGCGAGAGGGGACACGGCCGTGACCGACGCCGGTGAACGGAGCAAGAAGGGCCTGTTTTTTTACGCGGCGGCGGCGGTGGCGGTCGCAATGTCCGTCTACCACATCTATTGGGCGGGCAACGTCACTCCGATCTTCTACGTCTACTATCCGATTCACCTGGGGTTCGCGCTCGCGGTCGTCTTCTTGTTCGCCCTAGATGAGCGCTCCCAGGAGCCGCCGGGCGGGCGCCGGACGCTCGGCATGCTGTGGGACGGCTTGATGATCCTGGCGAGCGTGGCGCCGACGGCGTATCTCGCGCTCAACGCGACCTACGCGATGAACCGGATGATCTGGTACGACCCGCTGTCGCCGCTGGAGTTCGTCCTTGCGGGGGCGCTGACCTTCGCCGTGATCGAGGCTGCCCGCCGCGTGGTCGGGATCGTTCTCGTTATCGTTGTCGTCGTCTTCCTCGCCTACGCCTATGCCGGCCCGTGGATGCCAGATCTGCTATGGCACAAGGGCGTGTCGACTGAGCGAATCCTGGAGCAAAGTTATCTGAGCACGGAGGGCTTCTTCAACCTGCCGGTCAAGGTCGCGGCGGACTTCGTCTTCCTGTTCGTGCTGCTGGGGGCGCTGCTGCTGGCGTCCGGCGCCGGCAACTTCTTTACCGACATGGCCCGGGCGCTGACCGGCCGCACGGTTGGCGGGCCCGCCAAGACCGCCGTCATCTCGTCGGCCTTCATGGGCATGCTGCAGGGCTCAAGCAACGGCAACGTCGCTACCACCGGCCCGTTTACCATCCCGGCGATGCACCGCTACGGCTACAAGAAGGAGTACGCGGCGGGCGTCGAGGCCGTGGCCTCGACGGGCGGGCAACTCACGCCGCCGATCATGGGCGCCGCGGCGTTCCTGATGAGCGAGATGACCGGCATCGCCTATGTCGACATCATGGTCATGGCGATCATACCCGCCATTCTCTACTTCTTCGCCGTCTTCATCATGGTCGATCTGGAGGCTCGTCGGCTCGGTCTCCGCACGGCGGACGACGACGAGGCCCCGGCCGTTCTCCGGGTGCTGCGCGAGCGCGGCTATCTGATCCTGCCGGTGCTGGTCATGGTCTGGATGCTGGTCGACGGTTACTCGCCGACCATGGCCGGCTTCTGGGCCATCGTCTCGCTGGCTATCCTGATCCCCATCTTCGACGCCGAATGCCGTCGCAACTACTTCAAGGTGCTCTACCAGGCGGCCATAAACGGACCGCGGATGATGGCGCCGGTCACGGTTGCCTGTGCTGTCGCCGGCATCATCGCTGGCGTCATCGTCAGCACCGGCCTGAGCCTGAAGCTCGGGACCATGGTGATCGACTGGTCCGGCGGTCATATCCTTTCCGCGCTGCTCATGACGATGGTGATCTGCGTGATCATCGGCATGGGCGTGCCGACGTCGGCGTCCTACGTGTTGCTGGCGGCGCTGATCGGCCCGGGCCTCGAGAAGATGGGCGTGTACGTCGCGGCGGCGCATCTCTTCATCATCTACTGCGCATCGAAGTCGGCGATCACTCCGCCGGTCGCGGTGGCTTCCTATACTGCTGCGGCGATCGCCGGGTCGAACCCTTGGCAGACCAGTATCATTGCGTTCCGGCTCGGCCTGTCGGTGTTCATCATCCCCTACATGTTCGTCTTTGGCCCGGCGCTGCTCGGCGAGGGCAGCGCGGTTCAGATCATTTGGGCGACCTGCACCGCCTGCTTCGGGATATTCGCGCTGTCGGTGGCGTCGGCCGGCTGGCTCCGGGTCGACCTCCGTCCGCACGAGCGGCTGATCGCTTTCGCGGCGGCGGTGCCGATGATCTACGTTGGCTGGATGACCGACCTGCTTGGCCTCGGCATCTTCGCCGTGCTGATGGGGCTGATCTACCTGCGCGCTCGCGCCGCTGGCGCGGCGCCGGGTACGTCCGAGACGGCCGAAGATGATCTGGCGGTGCCCGGTCCCCGCTGATCAATTCACATACCGAGCGCAAATCCAGGGAACCATCCGATGAGTGCGAAGACCGTCGATCTCGTGATTCGTGGCGGAACGCTGGTGACGCCCGAAGGCTCGTTTGCCGCCAGCATTGCGGTCGACGGGGGCAGTATCGCGGCGATCGGCCGTGCCGAGGACATGCCCGCCGCGCGCGATTCGCTCGACGCCACCGGGAAGCATGTGTTGCCGGGCGCGATCGACTGCCACGTCCATACCCGCGATCCCGGCGCGACAGATGCGGAGGACTGGCAGACGGCTTCCGCCGCCGCGGCGTGTGGCGGTGTGACCACGATCTTCGACATGCCGAGCACCAGGCCCGCCGTCGACCGGGTGGACAACTTCCGCAGCAAGATGGACCTCGCGCGTGCGAAGTCGCATGTCGACTTCGGTCTCTACGGCCTGCTTGGCGGTCACAACATCGACCATATCGAGAGCCTCAGCGAAGCGGGCGTGATCGGCTTCAAGTGCTTCATGTCGAGTTCGCTGTCGGGCGCGCTGCCAGCACCGGACGACGGCACCATGCTGCAGGGCTTCGAGATCATCGCCGGGCTGGGGCGGCGCTGCACCGTGCATGCCGAGAACCTCGGCGTCTGCACATCGCGCGAGGCGCAGCTCAAGGCAGCCGGTCGTACGGATCCGCGCGCCCACCCGGAATCGCGGCCGCCGGTCGCCGCGGCCGAGGCGGTAGGCCGTGCCCTGGTCTTCGCCGAATGGGCGGGTATGCGGCTGCATATCGCGCACGAAAGCTCGGCGGACGCGCTGCCGCTGATCGCGGCCGCACGGGCGCGCGGCCTCGACGTCACCCTCGAGACCTGTCCGCAGTACCTGCTGCTCACCGCCGACGATCTCGACGAGCAGGGCGGCGTGCTGCGCTGCAACCCGCCGATCCGCGAGAGGGGCCACGACGCGGCGCTGTGGCAGGCGCTGCAGGACGGTCTGATCGACATGATCTCCACCGACCATGCGCCGCATCTGCCCGAGAAGAAGTTGCAGCCCAGCATCTGGGACTGCCCCTGCGGCTTGCTCGGCCTCGAAACCTCGCTGATGCTGATGCTGAACGAGGTCAGCGCCGGCCGCACCACGCTGGAGCAGACGGTCGCGTGGATGACGACCAATTCGGCGAAGGCCTGGGACCTGTATCCGCGCAAGGGCGCGCTGCAGGTCGGTTCCGACGCCGATATCGTCGTCGTCGACATGGATGCCGAAACCGTCATCGACCAGAGCAAGCTGCAGTCGAAGCAGAAGCAGACCGGCTTCCACGGCCGTCGCATCCGGGGCGTTCCGGTTGCGACGCTGGTACGCGGCAAGGTCGTAATGAAAGATGGCGAGCTGGTCGGCGAGCCGGGCTGGGGCCTCCATGTCGTGCAGGATGTGCCGCCTGCGGCGCCGCGCAACCTCGGTCACACCAGCGCGGCGATCGCGGGCATCGGCGCCTAGCCGCCGCCGATGCCCGATACCGCCTCCGCGCTTGTGCTCGAGGACGGGTTCACCCGTGACCTCTGCGCGCGGCTCGCGTCGGTCTCCTACGATGACTTGCCGCACGACGTGGTCCAGGCGGTCAAGCTGTTTGTGCTCGACACGCTCGGCTGCATCGGCGGTGCCGCCGGGCAGCCGGGTCTGGATGCCGTGCTTGCCCGGCTTGGCCAATGGGAGACGGGCGGCGACGCGACAATGCTGCTCGGCCGCCATCGCGTTTCGCCGCCGACGGCCGCGTTCGCCAACGCGGCGTCCGCCCATGCGCTCGACTTCGATGACCAGCACGACCCCGCTCGCGTGCACGCCTATTGCGTCAGCCTGCCGGCGGCGCTCGCGGCCGCCGAGGCCGCGGGCGATGTCGATGGACGGCAACTCATCCTGGCCCTGGCCCTCGGGGTGGAACTGCATTCTCGACTCGGCCTGGCCTGCTACGACAGCATCGGTCGCGGCTGGACGCCGACGGTGCTATTCGGCGGTCTCGCCGCCGCGGTCGCCGCCGGCAAGGTGCTCGGCCTCGACGGCGCCGGCCTGCTCAACGCAATGGGCATCGCCTACAGCCAGGGCGCGGGCAACATGCTCAGCCGCGACGACGGCGCCTATACCAAGCGGCTGGCGCCCGGCTACGCCGCCCGCACCGGCGTGCTGTCGGCCTTCCTTGCGGCGGACGGCGTCACCGGACCCTGGCGGGTGCTGGAGGGAACGTTCGGCCTGTTCCGGCTGTACGAGCGTGGCGAGGTGAATCCCGGCATCGTGACCGAGGGGCTGGGGGAAACCTGGCACCTGCGCGACATCAGCATGAAGCCCTATCCCTGCTGCCGCTGCTGCCACACCGTCATCCAGCTCGCGCTCGACTTGCGAGGGGAAGGGGTGTCGCCCGGTGATATCGAGGCGGTGGAGATCTACATGGGTGCGGTGAACCATGAGGCCGTCTGCGGCCCGTACCGTCCTGAGCTCAAGTCTCCGCTGCACGCCCAGTTCAGCGCCGCCTACGGCTTCGCCCGGGCGCTCGTGGATGGCCGAGTCGACCTTTCCAGCTACACGGAGGGAGCGATCGTCGCTCCCGCCGTCGCCGCGCTGGCGGCGCGGACGGATGTCCGCATCGATCCCGATATCCCCCGCACCGCGACCGAGCCCGCCTGGATCCGCGCGCGGCTCGCCGGCGGAGCCGTGCGCGATTTGCGCCGCGATGCCATGAAGGGCAGTCCGGCCGATCCGATGGCGCCGGACGACGTGCGCGAGAAGCTGCGCGGCTGCCTGCGCTTCGGCCTCGGGGCGTCCAACGCCGACGCCGACCGTCTCGCCGAGGCCGTGGCGGCACTGGACAGCGCCGCCGATATCCGCGGTCTGATCACGGCTTTCCCTGAGGCGATATGACCGAGCCCTGCGACCTCACCGCCGTCGAGGCGCGGCGCCGCATCGACCGCGGAGATCTGACCGCCGATGCCCTCGTCCGCTCCTGCCTCGACCGAATTGCTGCTCGCGAGCCCGAGGTCGAGGCGTGGGAGCACCTCGACCGCGCAGCCGCGCTCGCCGCGGCGAGGCAGGCGGACAGCGGGCAGGGCGGCGGCACGCTGCGTGGCCTGCCGTTCGCCGCCAAGGACGTCATCGAGACGGCGGACATGCCGACGACCTATGGCTCGCCGATCTATGCCGGCCATCGCACGGCGTGGGATGCCGCATGCGTCGCGATGGCGCGCAACGCGGGTGGCATCTTAATCGGCAAGACCGTCACCGCGGAGTTCGCCCATCGCGCGCCGGGCAAGACGCGCAATCCCTGGAACCCCGGCCATACACCCGGTGGCTCGTCCAGTGGTTCCGCCGCTGCGGTCGCCTGCGGCATGGTGCCGCTCGCGATGGGGACGCAGACCGGCGGCTCGGTGATCCGTCCGGCAGCTTATTGTGGTGTCGTCGGCTACAAGGGCAGCTTTGGCGAGTTCTGCCTGTTCGGCGTACGCGAGCAGACCCGCTCATTCGACACGCTCGGCCTGTTCGGTCGGACAGTCGCGGACGTGGCGCTGTTCCGCTCGGGGTTGCTGGGAGAGGCGCCGGTGCCGTTGGCCGCGGTCGACGGTGCGGCGCTCCGCATCGGCCTCTGCCGCACCATGTTCTGGGATCAGGCGGAGCCGGCGGTGCAGGCGCTGATCGAGGACTGCGCCCGAAGGCTCGAGGCCGCCGGCGCGACGGTGACGGATTTCACCCTGCCGCCGGTGTTTCGCGAGCTGAAGGAGTCGTCGCGCTGGATCAGCGCCTGGGAGATGCCGCGCGCCTTCGCGTACGAGATCGCCAACCACCGCGACAAGATCAGCAAGGATATGCTGGAGGGCCGCGTCGCCGACGGCGCGAACTGCACCTATGACCTCTACGTCGGAGGGCTGGAGAAGCAGCGTGAGGCGCAGCGCTCGCTGCTCGACGCGATGAAGGACATCGATGTCCTGATCACGCCGAGCACGCCGGGTGAGGCGCCGGAAGGACTCGCCAGCACCGGCACATCGCTGTTCAACGCCTTCTGGACCGAGGCCGGCGTGCCGACGATCAGCCTGCCTGCCGGCCGGGGGCCAAAGCAACTGCCGCTCGGCGTCCAGCTCGTCGGCCACCGCCATCGCGACCGGGCGTTGCTGGAGGCGGCGGCCTGGGCTGCCGGCGTGTTGGCCTGAGAGGACTCAATGCTCTTTGAGCAGCGTGCCGAATCCCCTTACCGGGGTGTTGAGCCCCATAAGCCGCAGGCAGCTCCAGAAGGTCGCCTGGTTGCTGGTCACCACCGGTTTGCCCAGCATATCCTCGATCTCCGCGATCACCGGGACCGTCGGCAACTGGGTGCAGCTGATGAACACGGCGTCGGCCTCCGGCCGGTCGATCTTCTGCGCCATGCGGACGATGGACTCGAGCGGCACCCGGCCGATGGCGCGGCGTTCCGCCTCGGTGGCGCCAAGGCCCATGCCGAGCACCGAGACGACCTCGAACCCGTTTTCCTCGAGGAACTTGACCTCGCGGTCGGTGACGTACTGCGTTCGCGGCGTGCCCAGCGCCACCCGCTTCGCGCCCAGCGTGCGCAGCGCATTCAGCACCGCGTCGGCGGTGACGATGCCCGGGCATCCCGCGTTGCGCTCGATGTTTTCGGTGATCTCCCGAGCCGGGACGAAATAGGTGCAGGAGGTGCAGCCGAATGCCGCCGCGTCGACCTCGACGGTCGACAGCTCTCGGCTGGCCCTCGCGATGCCGTCGGCCATGATGCGGTAGGAGCGATCGTCCTGCTTGCCGAGCTGCATCACCCGCGCCGCGTGGACGGACACGCCCTCTGGTGCCATCAGGTTGAATTCGGGTTCCAGCGTCGAGTTGGTCGACGGCGACACAAGTCCGATGCGGCCGCGCCAGCCGTAGGCGCTGAAGTGTCGCACGGCCTTTTGCGGCGCACCCATCGCTTCGCGCAGGCTGCCTCGCGCGTCGGCCTCGAATTCGGTATCGGTCGGACTGTCGTTCATGGCCCGGTCTCCCGCAGGACGATGCGGCAGGATAAACCCCGGGGGCGGCGGGCAGAAGGGCGCCGTCGCCCGGACCATCGCGACGAGCGGAGAGAGGAAGCATGACAGAGCTGCGTATCCTGGGGACCGAAGACGTCCGCCGGCTGATCACCCACGAGGAGGCACTCGACCTCGCCGACACGGTGTTCGCCGATGTCGGCCGGGGCAGGGCGCGGCTCTCGCGTCCCTCGGCGCAGTGGCTCGACATCGAGGAGGGCGCGCAGACTTCCTTCAAGATCAAGGGCGCGACAGTACCGGCGGCCAGCGTCGCCGGCTTCCGGTTGCTCGCCAAAAGCAAGCCGGGCGGTACGCCGGCAGTGTGCAACTATACCGCTATCTATAGCCACGACACGGGCCGCCTGATCGGTCTCGTCGACGAGAGCTGGCTGTCGCGCCTGCGCACCGCCGCGATGGGCGTCGCCGCCTGCCGCATGCTGGCGCCGCCTTCGGTCAAGGCAGTCGCCCTGTTCGGCACCGGCCAGATCGCCTCCGAGGCCGTGCCGTTGCTCAACGTCGCCTTCCCGCCCGAGGAGGTCCGCGTGCTGTCGCGGCGGCCCGAAAGCACGAAGGCATTCGTCGAGAGGAAGAACGCCGACATGCCGTTCTCGGTGCGCGCCGGCGCTTCCGGCGAGGACATGGTGAAGGGGGCCGACATCGTCATCGCGCTGACGGAATCGAAGGACCCGCTGGTGAAGCCCGGCTGGCTCAAGCCCGGTGCGGTGCTCTGCCCCTTGGGCAGCTACAACGAGGTCGATTTCGCGGTCCTTGCGGAGTGCGACCGCTTCATCCTTGACGATATGAACTACGCGCTGGAGATCGGCGACCTCTGCGCCTGGGTGCGCCAGGGACATATCGACGCCGAGGGCGCCGCAGCCCGGGTCGACACCACCGTGGGCGAGGTCGCCTGCGGGAAGGCGAAAGGTCGCACGACACCCGATCAGCGCATCCTCGCCATCGTCCAGGGCATCGCCGCCGGCGACGTCATGTTCGGCGCCCATGTGCTGAAGCGGGCAGCCGCCGAAGGCGTGGGGGCGGTCGTCGACCTGCCCTGACGCGTCCGCCGGGTTCAGGCCGCCATCGTCAGGATATCCACCACGTCGGCCGCGCTGCGGATCCGGCGCGGGTTCCGGTGCACCGGCGGTTCGTGCATCGCGTGGTGCGCGACGTTCTCGAACTGCTCGGCTCCGACCCCGACCTGCGATAGCCGCGTCGGCAGGCCGAGTTCCGCGATCAGGTCCTCGACCACATCGGCCGCATCTTCACCCGGCCGGCCCATCGTTCCGGCTACCAGCGCCTGCCGGTCGGCGACCGCCACCTTGTTGTACCGCAGCACGCTCGGCAGCATGACGCAGGTGGTGTAGCCGTGCGGCACGTGGCAGGTGCCGCCCAGCACGTGCCCGATGCCATGACTCGCGCCCATCTCCACGCCAGCCCGTCTGCCGGCCAGCGACAGCCAAGTGCCGAGCTGGCAGTCCTGCCGCGCTGCCAGGTCGTCGGGGTCGGCCTTGCAGCGCCGCAGCGCGCCGGTCAGCAGCTTCAGCGCGTGGATGCAGGTCGCGTCCGACACCGGATTCGCGGTCACCGAGCAGATGCCTTCTATGCAGTGGTCCACCGCGCGCATCCCCGACGACAGCCACAGCCATTCCGGCGTGTGTATCGTGACCGCGGCGTCGTAGACGATGCCGCGCGGCACGATCAGCGGATGGCGGAACATCCGCTTCGCCTGGATCCGCTCGTCGGTTCCAGTGGCCTGCGGGTTGAACTCGCCGCCCGACAGCGTGGTCGGCACGGTAATCTGGCGAACCTCCGGTCCTTCGAACTCAGGCACCGTGATGGTGCCGTCCGCGCCGACAGTCAGCGCGTAGCCCTCCAGCGCCTGCGGCGTCGTCACGTCGTGGCGCAGGCAAATCTGCATGATCTTCGCGCCGTCGGTCAGCGAGCCGCCGCCGAAGGTGACCAGCAGGTCGGCCTTCACCGCTCGCGCTTCCGCCGAGGCGTCGAGGATCGACAGGAACGGGTCGTGCGGTGGCATCCGGTCGTAGACGCCGGCCAGCCGCGTCCCCAGTGCCTTTTCGACTGCTGCGACCGCGCCGGTCTCGCGCCGCATGGTGCCGCTGGCGACCAGGAACACGCGCTTCGCGTCCAGCCGCGCGGCTTCCTCGGCCAGCACCCCCGCCGCCGGACGGCCCCAGACGATGCGGTCGATGGCGGGGTAGGTGAAGACGCCGCTCACAGCAGCGAAACCAGCGCGTCGACCTCGTCCTCCGTATTGAAGAAGTGCGGCGAGACGCGGAACCAGGGGCCCCGCACGCTGCCGATCACGCCCGCCTCGCGCATCCGGGCGGCGTTCGTCTCCGGGTCGCCGGGCAGTTCGATCGTCACGATGCCGGCGCGGTTTTCCCAGGGTCTCGGCGTCTTCACCGTGATGCCGCGCGCCTCGGCTCCTTCGATCAGCCGCGTGGTCAGTGCGCGGATCCGCGCCTCGATGCTGGCCATGCCGATGCCGCGGAGGAATTTCGCGCTCTCCTCCAGTACCCGGATACCGAGGTAGTTCGGGTTGCCGGCCTCGTATCGCGCGGCGCTCGGCGGATAGGCGAGGGGGCCGTCGCTTTCCTTTCCGCGGGTGGGCCGCTCGAAGCCGCCGACCATCGGCCGGATACGGTCCTGAACCTCGCGGCGCACGTACAGCAGGCCCGAGCCGTTGAGACCGAACAGGCCCTTGTGCGCACCGGCCGCGACCACGTCTGCACCGCACGCCTCCAGCGAGACGTCGAGCACGCCGACCGCCTGGATGGCGTCGATCACGCACAGCACGCCGCGCTCGCGGCACGCCTCGGCCAGCTTCGGCACATTGACCCGGTGGCCGCGGATGTAACCGACCCACGATACCGCCACGGCCCGCGTGCTGCCGTCCATCGCCGCGAGCAGGTCGTCGACGTGGACCCGCCCGTCATCGCGCAGCGGCACCCGGCGCACCTCGACGCCGTCGGCCTCCAGGTGCCGCCAGGCGAAGATGTTGCTGGCATGCTCTTCTTCGGCGATCACCACGCTGTCGCCATCGCCGAGCCGCAGTCCCTGCGCGGCCATGTTCAGCGCGAATGCGGTGTTCTGCACGAACGCCAGCGTTTCCGGTGGTGCGCCGACAAGGCCGGCCATCTCGGCCCTCGCCCGTTCGACCCCCTCCGCCGAGAACGCCTCGATACCGCCAGTCTCGCGTGTGTCTTCGACGAAGGCCGCCATCGCCCGGTCGATTGTCAGCGGCAGCGGCGCCTTGTTGGCCAGGTCGAAATAGGACCAGCGCTCGGTCACCGGGAACTCCCGGCGCAGCGCCGCCCAGTCCGGTTCGTTGCGGAGTGTCGCCTGCTTCCCGCCCATGCCGTCGTCTCCGTTGCTAGTGGGTCAGACCCCAGGCCAGCAGCTTTACCGCCTCGGCGAAGTCTTCCATCGCCATGTCTTCGCGTGGGTTGTGGCTGCCGTGCGGGTTGCGCACGAACAGCGTCGCCGCCGGCACGCCGGCATTGGCGAAGTCGCCCGCGTCGTGGCCGCCGCCGCTCGGGATGTCCATGGCGCTGACGCCGAGCGTTTCCGCCCCCCGGCGCAGATTTTCGCGTAGCGCCGGCGCCATCGTCGCCGGCTTCACGCGGCTCAGCGGCCCGAGATCGATGGTCAGGCCACGCTTCCCGCCGATCCGCGCCGCGCGCTCGGCGGCCAGCGTCTGGACCCTGTCCAGCGTCTCGGCCTCGTGGTCGCGCGCGTCGATGGTGAAGCGCACCTCGCCCGGCACCTTGCTGTGGGTGTGCACGTCGGGATCCGTGTAGAGCTTGCCGAGGGTGAAGACGAGGTCGTTTCCCGCCGCCTCGATCTTCTCCCACTCCGCTTCCATCGCGGTCATGAACTCAGCCATGCCCAAAGCCGCGTCGTGGCGCAGTTTGCGCGGTGTCGCACCCGAATGCGCATATTCGCCGAGGCATTTCGCGTGGCGCGCGCGCATGTTGCCGCGGATGCCGCTGACGATCCCGACAGGGATCTCCTCGTGCACCAGCACCGGGCCCTGCTCGATGTGGATCTCGTAAAACGCCTCCACCTTCTCCGGGTCGAGGTGCCGTGCTCCCTCCCGCATCGCGGCGAGTTGCCGCCCTGCGGCACCGAGGCGAGGTGCGAGCCGAAGATCACCCCGTGCCCGGAGCGGTCGCGGCCGGGCAGCGTCATGTAGCGGTTGCGCGCATGGTCCTCGGAGATTTCGAGGCCGAGGCGACGGGCCTCGTCCTCGACCAGCCGGTGCGCGATCTCCTCGCCCTCACCATAGGTCGGGCGGGTGATGCCGACGC
>JBBDQX010000184.1:0-11116 GCA_040905765.1 Acetobacterales bacterium | reverse complement strand
CGACGCCGTCGAAAGTGCGCTGACGCAGGGTGGCGAACAGCCGCTCTGCGATCGGGATGTTGTCCTCGACCGCCCGTCCGAATGCCGCCGGATCGATGCCGCCGTCGTTCGGCATGGCCGCCTGCCGGCTCAAATCTTTTCGCAGTGCTCGCTGTAGTAGTCGATGATCTCGCTGCCGGTGGCCTTCCACACGCCGTCGTGGCTGCAGATGTATTCCAGCGCCCGGTCGAGTGCGCCGATACGGTGCGGCTGGCCGATGACGAACGGATGCAGGCAGATGCCGAGCACGCGACCGGTCTTAGCCCCGTCGCGGTACATCACGTCGAACTGCTCCTTCATGATGCGTTCGAACTCCGGCGCCGTGTGCTTCTGGCGCACGATGACGGCCGAATCATTCACTTCGTAGGAGTAGGGGATCGACGTGATCTTCTTGCCCTCGACGTCCATCTCGTAGGGCTGCTCGTCGTTGACCCAGTCGGCGATGTAGTCGGCGCCGGCCTCGATCAGGTGGTCGAGCGTGTTCCACGTCTCCTGCAGGCCCGGGCCGAGCCAGCCGCGCGGCCGCTTGCCGGTCGCCTTCTCTATAGTGTCGAAGATGTCGAAGATGTGCTGACGCTCGGCCTCCGGCGGAATTTCCGTCTGGCGGTGGGTGTTGGTCTTGCCGTGCCCCATGAACTCCCAGCCCAGCGCCACGGTATCCTCGATGATCTCCGGGCAGACGTGGCAGATGTCGGTGTTCAGCGCGACCGTGCCCTTGATGCCGTACTTCTCCAGTACCTCCATCACGCGGTAGACGCCGACCCGGTTGCCGTAGTCGCGCTGCGCCCATTCGCGCACCATCGGGGTGCCTCCGCCGCGCGAACCCGGTCGCTGGTTCTCGTCGCCCGGCATGATGTTATCGAGGTGGAAGACCTCGATGTTGGGCACGATCCACAGCGCAACCCGCGCGCCGCCGGGCCACACCAGCTTGGGCCGGCGGTTGATGGGGACGAACTTGAAGGGACCATAGCTGCGCGGCTTCATCTCGATACCTCCTCGGGATTGCGCATCCCGCTTCTGTGGCCGGTGCGCCCCGTTTCTCGCTGTTTGTGATTGCCGGCATCGCCGACCGTCGAACCCAGACCCGGAAACGGTAGTCCCATCGCCGAAGCCGGTCCAGCGGACCCGTCGCCCCGTTCGCTTCCGTGGCGGGGGAATCGGCATACGGCTACACTTGGCGGAACGTGCGCAGGCGAAAATCAATGCGCAGGCAAAACACTGCGAGGAACCGCACCATGAGCGCTACCGACCGCCTTGCCGCCTTCGTCGCCGGTCTCGACCTCGCTGCCCTTTCCCCGGCCACGGTGGAGCGCTGCAAGATCCATCTACTCGATACTATCGGGGTCGCGATTCGCGGCTCGACCACGGTGCACGGCCGGCAGGCGGCGGCGCTGGTCGATGAACTCGGCGGCCGGTCCGAGGCGACCGTGATCGGCGCGACCGGCGCAACCAACGCGCTGAACGCCGCCTTCGCCAACGGCGTCATGGCCCATGCCATCGACTTCGACGACGGGCACAAGTTCGTCCACCCGGGGTGCGCCGTGGTCAGTGCCGCGCTGGCCGCTGCCGAGTCCGAAGGCGTCGACGGCGCCGCACTACTCGTCGCGGTCGTGGCCGGTTACGAGGTATCGATCCGCGTCAGCCTCGCCGCCGGGCTGGAGCACCGCGAGCGCGGCTTCCATCCGACCTCGACCTGCAATGTCTTCGGGGCCGCGGCTGCCGGTGCGCGCCTGATGGGCGCCGATGCGGCGACCCTGTCGTCGGCGCTCGGCATTGCGCTCGCCGAGTCCGGCGGCACCTGCCAGTACCGCTTCGACGGCAGCCCGAACAAGCATCTGCACGGCGGCGTCGCCGCCCGGGGCGGGCTGCAGGCGGCGCGGCTCGCACGCGGCGGCTTCCGCGGCACCGCCGAGCCGATCGAGGGCACCTTCGGCGTGGCCAGGGCGATGTCCGACGGGGGCGAGCCCGAGGCCCTGACGGACGAGCTCGGCGACGGATTCCTGATCGATGCCTGCTACATCAAGCCCTATCCATCCTGCCGCCGCACGCATGAGCCGCTCGACCTCGTGGTCGACGGCGTGAGGAAGCATGGCGTCGACGCCGGCGCGATCCGCTCGGTGGTGCTGGACACCTATGCCTACGCCTATCAGCCGTGGCTGGTCAGTACCGAGCCGCCGCGCACGTCACTGGAGGCGATGCTGAACACGCCGTACTGTCTCGCCGCGGCGTTCCGCGACGGCCTCCTGTCGCTCGACCAGTTCGACGACGCCCATCTCGCCGATCCGGAGATCGCCGCGCTCGCGCGCAGGATCACGGTCCGCAGCGACGAGGAACTGACCCGCAAGTGGCCCGCCTCGCGCGGTGCGCGCCTGCATGTCACTCTCGGGGACGGGCGGACGGTATCGCTGGAGACGGACAACCCGCGCGGGGGGCCCGAGAAGCCGTTCGGCTGGGAGGACGTTTGCGGCAAGTTCGCCGGCCTCGCGGAACCGGTGATTGGCCGCGACGCCGCACGGCTCACGATGGATGTTGTGGCGGATCTGGAAAAGTTAGACGACGCCGGAGCGCTGATGCGTCCGCTCGCGGCCGCCGGTCGTGCCAGCGCTGCCGCCTAGACCAAAGACGGTCTATCGTGCGGCTTCGGCGCGGCGTGGGGTTTCGGCCTTGCCCGCGGCGATATCGGTGAGGACGCGGGCGGACGGCAGGTTCTCGAGGTCGGACAGCGCGGCGTGCAGCCGTTCGCTCGCCGCGCGCGGGATCGCCAGCGTGCAGCAGGCGTGGAACTTGGCGCGCAACCCCTCTTCTGCGACCGGCTTTTCCGGCCCGCGTCCCACTGCCTGATCGATCTTCTCGACCAGCGTCCGACCGTCGCGCGTCGTCACGGCCACTTCCGCCGCGAGCTGGTTGTCCATTTCCGGTGCGTCGGGCGGAAAGCGGCCGGTCTCGACCCGTGTCATGGCTTCCAGGACGCGGGGTTCGCGATGCGTCTCGCCGTGGAAGTGCGCCAGCGTTGGCGCCCCGTCGAGCAGGGCGCGGGCGATGCAGTGGCGCAGGCTGAATTTGGCGTCGAGCGGCGTCTGCGGATCGGGCCGGTCGACATGGGGGTAGCGGCGCGGATGGATCGTCGCCCGCACCGATACGACGTCGTCGTTCGCCAGCGATTCGCGCTCCATCAGTTCCAGCAGGGCGTCGATGGAGGAATGCGTGCTGGCGCAGCTCGGGTAACGCTTGATGCCGACCGCCGGCCATTCGAGGTCGAGCGGAGCGGCCCAGTTCTCGAACGCCTTTTCCGGGTCATAGGTGCCGGCGCCGTTGAAGAGTTCGAAGAAGCCTTGCCTGTGGTCGAAGGCGGCGTCCTGTGCGGTGAAGCCCTCGCGTGCGAGCTGCGCCGCGAACAGGCCGCCGCGCGCAGCGTGGCCGACGTGCAGCGGCTTGGTCATGCTGCCGAAGTTGGCCTTCACGCCCGATGCGAAGGAGACGGCGATGGAAAGCGCCATTGTCATCCGCTGCGGGTCGAGTCCGAGCAGCCGCCCCGCCGCGGCTGTCGCGCCGAAGGTGCCGAGCGTCGCCGTCGGGTGCCAGCCCTTCTCGTAATGATGGAAGTTGACGGCGCGGCCGAGCTTGCAGGCCGTCTCGAAGCCGGCGGCATAGGCGAGCAGCAGGTCGCGGCCACTCACGTCCTGCAGGTCGGCGAGCGCCAGCAGCACCGGCAGCAACGGCGCCGAGGGGTGGCCCCCCATGGTCTTGTTGACGTCGTCGAAGTCCAGCGCGTGCGCCGCGGTGCCATTGACCAGCGCCGCCTCCAGCGGGCCCGCGCGGCGGCCGCGGCCGAGCACCAGGCACGGTCCCTTCGTCGGCTCGATGCGCAACGCACGCTCCAGCGCCTCGACACAGGGCTCGCCCGCACCCGCCAGCATGCAGGCGATGGTGTCTGTGATCGCCACCTTGCCCCAGCGGATCGCATCGGGCGTCAGGTCCTGCGGACCCAGCGCGCAGACTCGGTCGGCCAGCGTGTTCGCGAAAGCCATGAGGGCCTCCTTGCTCCGGCGGGCGGACGATTATAGGGCGCCGCTTGCAATGGCAAAGGCCAGCTTCGACACTGGACGGCATCATGGCGGAGGGACAGACGATGGGCAGGATCGTCCACGGCAAGCAGATTCATACCGAGCTGGAGGAGCTGACGGCACCGGGCCGTGCCGCCGTCGTCGTCGTCGACATGCAGAACGACTTCTGCCACCCCGAGGGCTGCGGCGCGTCGAAGGGGCGCAGCCACGACGACGCCTGGGCCATCGTACCGCGGCTAAAGAGCCTGCTCGATTCCGCCCGTGCCGTTGGCGTGCCGGTGATCTACGCCCTCAACACCCAGCGCGAGGGCGCGCTCTACATGTCGGCCGCGGAACTCGCCCGGCGGGCGAAGAAATCCGGCGGCGATCCGCTGCTGTGGACCATCGAAGGGACCTGGGGTCATCAGGTGGTGGAGCCGATCGCGCCGCAGCTCGGCGACTTCACGGTGATCAAGCACCGGCCGAGCGCCTTCTTCCAGACCGACCTCGACCTGATACTGCGCAACCTCGGCATCGAGTGCCTGATCGTCACCGGCGTCGGTACCAGCGGCTGCGTCGAGTCGACCGCGCGCGACGCCCAGTCGCACGACTACTACGTGATCATCCCCGAGGACACGACCGCAAGCCAGAAGCCGGAGTGGTATGCCGCCGCCATGGTGATCATGAAGCGGCTCTACCACTGGATCGGCCCGTCGTCGGAAATCGAGTCGGTCTGGGCGGCCTCCCGCCAGAAGCGCGCCAGCCCCTAGACGGCATTCTCGCTGCAGGCCCGACCTCGATGACGATCACCGTAAGGCCGATGCCCGAGCAGGTTTCGCCCGACGTGCAGGCGAGGCTCGCGCGCTGCGAGACCGCGACCGTCGGGCATTTCGAGAACGAGAGCTTCATGAGCTCCGACATCCGCGCCGTGATCCCGGCCGCGCGCGTTGCCGGCACTGCGGTGACCTTGCGGCTGCCGAACATCGACGCGACGCTGCTGTCGTACTGCCTGTCGTTCGTCCGGCCGGGCGACTTCCTCGTCATCGACCGCTGCGGCGACCGCAAGCACGCCTGCTGGGGCGCGGTGGTCAGCGTCGCTGCGCAGGTCGCCGGCGTCGTGGGCTTCGCGGTCGACGGTCCGACCACCGACTTCTCCGAGCAGCGTGCGATCGGCCTGCCTGGCTGGTGCACGGGTCCGGCACCGCTCACCGCCCGTCGGCTCGGCGATGGCGGGGCGATCAACGTGCCGGTCGGTTGCGGCGGCGTGGTGGTGAATCCCGGCGACGCGATCCTCGCCGACGAGAGCGGCGTCTTCGTCTGCCCCGCTGCGCGGGCCGGGGCGACCGCGGACGAGGCGCTGCGCAGGCAGGTGCGGGAGCCGGAGCTGATCGCCCGCCTGAGGGCCGGGGAGAAATTCGCCGACGTCCTCGGCACCCGCCGGATCGTGGAGGAGAAGCTCAAGGCGCAGGGCGACCAGCCGTTGGGCTGAGGCGCCCGTCTGCGCACAACCTGCACCGCCGTCGGGTTAAGGGGATCGCACGGGTTGACGGTCGTAACCCGTGCGCCCAGAGTTTTGCCTTCGACGTGCAAGCAGGAGAACGGCGATGGCTCTCGACTTGCGGCCGCTTTCGTCGAACCTCGGCGTCGAGGTTCTCGGCGTGGAGTTGTCCCGCCCGGTGTCCGACGAGACCCTCGCTGACCTGCGACGTGCCCATGCCGAACACGGCCTGCTGCTGTTCCGCGACCAGCAGCTGACGCCGGACCAGCAAGTCGCCTTCAGCCGCCGCTGGGGCGAACTGGAAGTGCACGTGCTGAAGGAATTCACCCTGCCGGACCATCCCGAGGTGTTCGTGCTGACGAACGCGAAGGAGGGGGGTAGGGCCAAGGGCGCGCACAAGGTCGGCTGGCACTGGCACATCGACAACACCTACATGCAGAACTCGTCGCTGGGTTCGCTGCTCTATGCGCATGAGGTGCCGCCCGAGGGCGGCGACACGCTGTTCTCCAGCCTCACCGCCGCCTACGGGGCGTTGTCCGACGAGACGAAGGCGCGCATCGACGGGCTCAAGACGATCCATAGCTACCAGTACATGTGGCCGATCAAGTACCCCGAGAAGCCACCGCTCAGCGCGGAGCAGAAGGCGCGCGTGCCGGACCTCGAGCATCCGCTGGTGCGCGTGCATCCCGAGACCGGCCGCAAGGTGCTGTACGTCAGCGAATACATCATCAAGCAGGTCGTCGGCTGGTCGATCGAGGAGAGCCAGAGTCTGTTCGCCGAACTGGTCGCGCATGCGACTCGCGACGCGTTCGTCTATCGCCACAAGTGGCGGCCGGGCGACCTGCTGTTCTGGGATAACCGCGGCACGATGCATCTGGCGACGCCCTACGACGACGAAAAGTACAAGCGCCTGATGCACACCACGCGCATCAAGACCGAGGCGTTCAAGGGGCGCGCCACCGGCCCGGCGCCCGCCGAGCCGGTGCCTGTCCACTAGGTCGCTCCCGCCGCGGGCGTACCTTCCCGCGTGGTGTCCGTCCCGGGCGCCGCCCGCAACCGTACGGAGGAGCCGATGGCGATCGCGCTGCCGCTCGCTGATCGTGCGCCGATGCAGGAGCCTGAGCGCCGAGCGCGTGCAACAGAAGCCGCGGCAATCCCTGCCTGATCCGCACCCTACGGAGGAATCCCGCCATGAGCGATGCGTTGCAGAAGGAACTCGACGACCTTGAAAAGAAGGGCCTCGCGATGCGCCGCAAGGTACATCCTTCCGGACACGTCGAGCGGGTCCAGGACGAGACCGACGACTTCATGATGATGTTCAACCGCACCACAAACCAGTTCTGCTGGGGCGAGATTTGGACGCGGCCGGGGCTGACGGTGAAGCAGCGCACTGCGCTGTCGCTCTCGATCACGGCGGCCAACGGCCAGACCGGTGCGGTCGAGATGCACACCAGGACGGCGCTCAAGGCCGGCTGGACCCGCCAGGAGATCGGCGAGATTTTCCTGCACGTTTACGTCTACGCCGGTGTCTACGGCTGTCTGAACGGGTTCATGACGGCGAAGAAGGTGTTCGAGGAGATCGATCTCGCCGAGGGGGCGACGCTGGCGGGCAAGGGCCGGGCCAAGGCAGCCAGGTCCACCACGCCGACGCGCACGCACACCGGCAAATCGAAAGGGGGCAAGGCCGGCAAGCAGAAGAGCGCGCTTGCCGAGCGCGGCCTGGAGATCCGCCGCGAACTGATCGGGCCGGAGAACATCGACGCGTGGCAGAAGCGCTACGCGGGTGATCCGTTCATGAACATGTTCTTCGACTTCACACACAAGTTCTGCTTCGGCGCAATTTGGGACCGGCCGGCTCTCGACCACAAGATGCGCGACATCCTCACCCTCGGCCTTGCCGCCGGCATGGGGCAGGAAGGGGCGGTGCGGCGCCACCTGCGCAGCGCGCTCCGGATCGGTCTGACGCGCAAGCAGATCGGCGAAATCTTCCTGCACGTCTACATCTACGCCGGCTGCTACAACAGCCTGCGCTCGTTCCTCGCCGCCGACGAGGAGTTCAAGATCATCGACGCCGAGAAGAAGCAGGCGCGCAAGCGCAAGGCCTGATCTTTATCGGACCGCCCCGCGCGGCGGCGCCGGGAGTCGTTGACTCCTCTCGCGCCCCCGCGCGAGGATCATCGTAGCAAGCAAGAAACGCGGAAGATCGGTGGTCTCCGTGCTTTTCGGGACCGCCGTACAGGCCCGGCCGGGAATGCAGGCGTATTGCGCGCCATCGGCCGGTACGACTCAGGCGGGTTTCTGCGCGTGCCCGTCTCCGCGGCACGATAAGGCTGGCGGGCCACAACGCCACCATCGGCCATCGGCAAAGACCGAAAACAGGATGGAGAGACTTCATGCAGACGAAGACAGTGACGATGCTGCTGGCGGGCGCGCTCGCGTGCGGGCTGGCCGCCGTGCCGGTCGCCGGCAACGCCCAGGACAAGCCGTCGCGCATCACCATGCTTTCCGGCTCGCCGGGCGGCTCGTGGTATCCGATTTCCGCAGGCATCGCCGAGGCGCTCGGCGGGGCGGGCATCGATACCCGCGTCGAGCAGGGCGGAGGCGGCTCCAACATCCTCAATATCTCCGCGGGACGGGCCGAGGCGGGCTTCGGCCTGACCACGCTCAACTACGTCGCCAAGCAGGGCGGCGGCGTCTTCAAGAAGCCCGTCGAGGGCGTGATGGGCCTGACGGTGCTGTTCAAGCAGATCGCCCACACGGTGGTCACCAAGGAGAGCGGCGTCACCAGCTACGACCAGCTGAAGGGCAAGCGGATGGCCTCGCAGCCGGTATCCAACGGCTCGACCGCGATCTTCCGCGACACGCTGACCGCCTATGGCCTGAACGGCGAGGAAGACCTCAACATCGTCGTGCGCGGCAGCCCCTCGGCGGGGGCCAACGCGGTGAAGGACCGCCAGGCCATCGGCTTCATCCTCACCACCTCGCCGCCCACCTCGGCGGTGCTGGAGGTGGCTCAGGCGCTCGACATCCGGCTGCTGCCGATCTCGGACAACGCATTCGCCAACCTGTCGAAGGCCAACCCCGGTTACTCGCGCGGCGTCATTCCGGGGGGCACCTACGAGGGCATTCCGGAAGACGTGGTCAGCGTTGGCGACGACACGATCCTAATGACGCATCCGGGCGTCTCCGAGGATACCGCCTACTGGATCGTTCGCGGGTTCGCCGAGCAGCTGCCGCAGATCCACAAGGTCCACCCGGCGCTGTCCAAGCTGTCGGTCAAGGACATGGCCGGCGTCCAGGTCCTCGACCTGCATCCGGGTGCGGTGAAGTACTACAAGGAAGCGGGCGCGATGTGAGGAGCGGGGCGATTCCCGACCTCGCATAGGTTCCAAGTCGTGGCACGCGGGGCCCACCCGGATGGGGGCGGTGCCCCCCCCGTCCACTGCCTTCCGGAGCGCCCATGACCCAGGCTTCGCCGGAGTCGGGTGGCACGTCCGCCGTCCGCTATATCGTGGCCGGCATCGCGCTGGCGATGTCGGTCTACCACGTTGCCGCCGCGGCGACGGTGACGCCGCCGTTCTTTGTTCATTACCCGCTGCACGTCTTCTTCGCGCTGAGCGTGCTGTTCTCCAGCGAGTGGGTCGAGCACTGGGAGAATCGCTCGGGCGCTTCGCGTTTCCTGGTGCTCGGCTGGGACGCGACGATGATCGCGTTCAGCGCGGCGGCCACCGCCTACCTGTTCCTCAACAACGACTACGTGCTGAACCGCTTCACCTGGTTCGAGCCGCTGACCCCGCTCGAGATCGTGCTGTCCACCGGGCTGGTGATCGCCATCCTCGATGCCGCGCGGCGCACTGTGGGCACCGTGCTGGCGGTGGTGCTGCTGGTGTTCATCGCCTACGTGTTCGCCGGCCCCTACCTGCCGGAGCCCTTCTGGCACCGCGGGCAGGGCCTCGATCGCATGCTGGAGATGTTCTATTTCACGCCCGACGGCATCTTCAACGTGCCGGTCAAGGCGACCGCAGACTACATCTTCCTATTCGTCCTGCTCGGCGCGCTGCTGATGTCCTCCGGCGCCGGACAATTCTTCATCGATCTGGCGCATTCGCTGACCGGCCGCGCCGTCGGCGGCCCCGCCAAGACGGCGGTGATTTCCAGCGCCTTCATGGGCATGCTGCAGGGCTCCTCGGCGGGCAACGTGGTCACCACAGGCCCCTTCACCATCCCGGCGATGCGGAAGGCCGGCTACAAGCCGCCGTTCGCCGCCGGTGTCGAGGCGGTGGCCTCGACCGGCGGGCAGCTGACGCCGCCGATCATGGGTGCAGCCGCCTTCCTGATGTCCGAGTACACCGCGATCCCGTATGGCGACATCATCCAGATGGCGCTGATCCCGGCGCTGCTCTACTTCATCGCCGTCTACGTGATGGTCGATCTGGAGGCGCGGCGGCTCGGCATGCGGGGGGTGCCGCGCGACCAGCTTCCCAGCGTGTGGCCGATCCTCCGCCGGCGCGGCTATCTCATCATCCCACTCGCCGTGATCGTCTGGTTCCTGCTGCAGGGCTATACGCCGACCAAGGCGGGGCTCTGGGCGCTCGTCAGCCTTGCCGGGCTGATCGTGCTGCTCGACGCCCACAACCGGCGCAACATCCTGCGCGTGCTGTTCGAGGCCGGGACCAAGGCGCCACGCATGATCGCGTCCGTGACGGTGGCCTGCGCCATCGGCGGCATGATCGCCGGCATCATCGTGATGACCGGGCTCGGCCTGCGGCTCAGCAGCATGATCCTCGCGTTCTCCGGCGGCTACATGCTGCTGGCGCTGGTCCTGACGATGGTCGTCTGCCTGGTTCTGGGCATGGGTATGCCTACCTCGGCCGCCTACATCATCCTGGCGGCGCTGCTGGCGCAGGGCCTGATCGACCTGGGCGTGCCGCAGCCGGCGGCGCATCTGTTCATCATCTACGCGGCGGCGAAGTCGTCGATCACGCCGCCCGTGGCGGTCGCGTCCTATGCCGCCGCCGCCGTCGCCGGCACCGACCCGTGGCGCACCAGCGTCATCGCATTCAAGCTCGGCCTTTCGGTGTTCATCATCCCCTACATGTTCGTCTACGGCCCCGAGCTGCTGATGATCGGGGCCCCGCTCGACATCCTGTGGGCGTTCGTGACGGCGACCTTCGGGGTGTTCGCGCTGTCGGTGGCGTCGGCCGGCTGGTTCCGTGTCGACCTCCGGCCGTTCGAGCGGGGGATCGCGGTCGCCGCGGCATTCTCGATGATCTACGTCGAATGGCGCACCGACCTACTTGGCATCGGCCTGTTCGCGGCCCTTTGGGCGGTCGTATGGTGGAGGATTCGGCGCGGCGACGCCGAAGGATTTCCGCCATCGGAGGATACGGTGGAAGATATAGCCGCCGCCGAGGCGCAACGGCCGGGCGGCGCTTCTGGTACCGGCTGACATTCACGGAGGAGGAAAGCATGGGCGACGAGCGCGCGGCGGCGGTCGCGGGACTTGAGGCGCTGGCGGAATGGGTCGCCGGCGTGG
>JBBDQX010000183.1:1895-26880 GCA_040905765.1 Acetobacterales bacterium | reverse complement strand
GTCCCCCTTCTCTCGTTTTGCGTCCCTTCTCTCTTGGAGGCTGGTCCCGCATGCAGCGATTGCAGGCGTTTCTTGAGCAGATGTGCCGTGTCACCGTCTATGTAGGCGGCGTGCTGCTCATTCTGTCGGCCGTGGTGGTCTCGGTCGAAGTGATCTCGCGCAAGGTCTTCCTTTACTCGCTCCAGGGCGCGGACGAGTTTTCCGGCTATGTCCTGGCGATCACCGTCGCCTGGGCATTTTCCTATGCGCTCTACCGTCGCGCCCATATCCGCATCGACGCACTCTACGTCCACCTGCCCTATCGGGTGTGCTGCGTGCTCGACGTGGTCGCGCTGTTCTCGCTGGCTGTATTCTTCTCCATCATGGCGTGGCTGTCGGTCGAAGTAGTGCTCGAATCGGTCCGGTTGGGCGCCCAGGCCAACACGGTGCGTCGCACGCCGCTCTGGATTCCGCAGAGCATCTGGGTGGCGGGCCTCATCTTCTTCGTCATCAACATCTATGTCCTGCTGATTCGTTCCGCGACGATGCTGTTCAACGGGCAGTTCGAGCAGGTACGCGCACTGGCCGGCGCTCCCTCCGTCATCGAAGAAGTCGAGCAGGAGTTGCATATGCGCAGCCACCAGCGCGACGACACTGCAAGGGCCGACGAACTCGGACGACAGACCGGCGGGGGTACGCACTGATGCTTTTCACTTCATTTCTGATGCTGGTGGTGCTGCTGGCGCTGGCGCTTCCGGTAGCCGCAGTGCTTGGCCTGCTGGGGCTGGGTCTCGGCGGACTGTTCTCGCCGTTCCCGCTGTGGCTCGGCATGGCCGAGCTGAACTGGCAGCACTCGCAGGAATACATCCTGATTGCCATTCCGCTTTTCATCCTGCTCGGCGAGATCATGCTGCGCGCCGGGATCGCGGAACGCATGTATGCGGCGATCAGCCAGTGGCTGTCCTGGCTTCCGGGCGGCCTGATGCACGCCAACATCGGCGCGTGCGCGATCTTCGCCGCCACTTCCGGCTCCAGCGTCGCCACGGCGGCGACCATCGGCACGCTGGCGATCCCGCAGATGGAGCAGCGGCGCTACAACACGCAGCTGTTCCTCGGCTCGCTGGCCGCGGGCGGTACGCTCGGCATCCTGATACCGCCGTCGATCAACATGATCCTGTACGGCTTCCTCACCGACACGTCGGTGCCGCAACTCTACCTGGCCGGCTTCATTCCGGGCTTCCTGCTGGCGGCGATGTTCATCGTGGTCGTCCTGATCGCCACGCTGATCAAGCCGCATTGGGGCGGGGTTTCGGTGGAGACCAGCTGGTCGGCCCGGTTCAGCACATTGCCTAATCTGATCCCGCCGTTCGGCATCTTCCTGATCGTGGTCGGGTCGATCTATGCCGGCTGGGCGACGCCAACGGAAGCCGCTGCGCTGGGGGTCATCGCCGGCATGGCCCTTGCCGCGTCATACGGAAGACTTAGCGTCGCCATGCTGAAGGAGGCGATCGAAGGCACCATGCGCACGACGGCGATGACGCTGCTGATCGTGCTTACCGCATTCTTTCTCAACTTCGTGCTGTCGGCCACCGGCATGGTCGACCAGGTCAACCAGGCTATCCTGAACCTCGGCTGGCCGCCGCTGGCGACGATGCTGTTCATCATCGGCATGTACATCGTCATGGGCATGTTCATGGACACGCTGGCGATGATGGTACTGACGGTGCCGATCCTGGCGCCGGTGGTGGTCGCCCTCGGCTACGATCCGGTCTGGTTCGGCATCCTGGTGATGCTGGTCTGCGAGGCCGGCATGATCACGCCGCCGATCGGCGTCATCTGCTACGTGGTGCAAGGCATCAGGCACAAGGGGGAACTCACCGACGTGTTCATCGGTATCGCCCCGTTCCTCTTGGCACTGTTCGCGATGATGGGGCTGCTGCTGGCGTTCCCGCAGATCGCGCTGTACCTGCCGGAACTGTTCATCCGCAGTCAGGCCATGTGATTATCTGACGCACAACTGGCCTGGCGGGCGGCGATGCGCTTTACCGGCGCGCGCCGCCCGCCGTACTCTTGCCCTCTGCTTCATGGCGCTGCCGAGGCCGGCAGGCGCGACATCGCTGCCGAGGAGGGCGATCCGATGGGCAACAGGACCCGCGAAGGCTACACTAGGCGTATCGGCGTTCTCGTCCCGCCGGCGAACGTGGCGGTCGAGAACGAGTTTCCGTACTTCCTGCCTGACGGCGTCGGCTGCTCGTTCAGCCGTCTGTACCGCAAGTCCCGCGAGGTCACCGTCGAGGGCCATCGCGAGATGCTGCAGTCGACCGAAGCCTCGGCGCTGTCGGTGGCGCAGTCGGACCCGGGCGTGATCCTGTTCGCCTGCACCAGCGCCAGTTTCATGGACGGTCTCGGCGCCGACGAGGCACTCGCGGCTCGCATCACCAAGGCGACCGGCATCCCCGCCATCGCCACCGCCACCTGCGTCTCGATGGCGTTGAAGGCCGTCGGTGCGCGCAAGGTGTTCATGGTGACCCCTTATCGCGACGACCTCAACAAGCTCGAGCGGGAGTTCTACACCGCCGCGGGATTCGACATCGTCGACCTGCAGGCGATGTCCTGCCGCACCACGACGGAAATCCGCGAACTGCCGTCCAGGCGCGCTGCCGACCTGATCGCGACGCACAAGGCCACCCTCGCAGGGTGCGACAGCATCTTCATCTCCTGCACCAACCTGCACACCATGGATCGCATCGCCGAGATCGAGCAGGCGACCGGCCTGCCGGTCGTGACGTCGAACCAGGCCACCCTCTGGGCCGGCCTGCGCGCCGTCGGCGCATCCGGCCGCGGTCTCGGTGCCGGACGGTTGCTGGAGTCGCTCGGCGCAGCGGCGGCGCAGGCCGCCGAATAGCCGCCGTTCAACGGGAGAACACGAAGATGGCGAATAAGGACTATCTGCGGCGCATCGGCGTCCTGATCCCGCCGAGCAACGTCACCTGCGAGTTGGAATTTCCGACCTACGCCCCCCAGGGCACCCGCTTCCACTTCAACCGGCTAAGCCGACCGGGCACTGCGATCACGAGGGAATCGCTGCTCGCCATGATGCGGTCGACCGAGCGCGCGGCCGAGGATGTCGCCTGCGCACGCCCGGAGGTCATCGTTTATGCCTGCACCAGCGGCAGCTTCCTCGACGGGCCGACCAAGCACCGGGCACTGGCGGAGCGGATCGAGGCGAAGACCGGTATCCCGGCCGTGACTACATCAACGGCCGTGGTCGAGGCCTTGCAAGCGGTCGGCGCATCCACGGCATTCATGGTCACGCCTTACCCGGCGAACATCAACAACCATGAAGTCGAGTTCCTCGAGGCCAACGGCATCCGCTGCCCGGCCCACGATTCGTTCCTCTACCCCGACAGCTTCGACATCCGCACCACCGACGAATCGATGGTGCGCGACCTGGTGCTGAAGAACCGGGACAAGGCGAAGGAATGCGGCGCTGTCTTCATCAGCTGCACCAACCTGCGCACCATGGCGCGACTGGCGGAGATGGAGGCCGAACTCGGAATACCGGTGATTTCGTCCAACTCGGCGACCGTCTGGGCCGGGCTGAGCCGGATGGGCATCGACACCTCCGGCATCGACGCCGGGCGCCTGTTCCGCACCTTGCCGGAGACCGGCCGGCAGGTCGCCTGAGGAGGATGGCGGAGCGGCCGCGTGCCGCCCTCCCCTACATCACGGCCAGGCTGCTGTTGAGCCGGTCGGTCACCAGCATGTAGCCGGGGTCGTGGCTGATCGCGATCGGCGGCCGCGCCGTCCCGATCGCCACCTGCGGCGTGACGCCGCAAGCCCAGAACAGCGGAATCTCCCCTTCCGCGACCGGCACCTGCCATCCCAGCGCGTCGGCATCCATATCGCGGATACCGATCAGATGCGGCAGGCCGACGTGGACCGGCGCCCCGTGCACGCTGGGGAAGCGGGAGGTGATCTGCACCGCGCGGATCGCGTCCGCCGGGCGGAAAGACCGCATCGATACGATCATGTCGCCGCCGAACGGGCCGGCCGGCGCGGTCTGGATATTCGTCCGGTACATCGGCACGCCAAGCCCTTGGTCGACATGCCGCATGCGGATGCCGTCCTCCAGGATCGCCTGCTCGAACGAGAAGGAGCAGCCGAGCGCGAAGGCGACGAAATCGTCCTGCCAAAGATCGGAGACGTCCTGCACCGTGTCGACGTGCTCGCCGTCCCGCCATACGCGATAGCTCCCGAGGTCCCTGCGCAGGTCGATATCCTCGCCGAGCACGGGTAGCGCCGGATCGCCGGGCTCCGAGGTCGCCAGTAGCGGACACGGCTTCGGGTTGCGCTGGCAGAAGCGCAGGAAATCGGACGCCCAGTCGCGCGGCAGGATCGCGAGGTTAGCCTGGACGTAGCCGGGCGCGACGCAACTGGTGTGACGCTTCAGGCCGTTCCTGAAGGCAAGACGCGCCTGCCGTGGATCGGCGAGCGCCGCGGAATCCTTCTCCGGGGGGTTGACGACATTCATGTTGTCCTCCCGTTGCTCAGAACGCGGCAAGCGTCGTGTTCAGGGTGTCGCAGATCAGCATGTGCGCGGGCTTATGGGTGATGAAGATGGGCGGCCGCGCCGCCTCCACCGCCACCTGGGGCGTCACGCCGCAGGCCCAGAACAGAGGAATCTCCGCGTCCTGGTCATAGGGGACGAATTTCGAGTCGCACTCGGTATCGAGATCCTCGATGCCGATCAGGCGGGGGTCGCCGACATGCACCGGCGCCCCGTGCACCATGGGAAAGCGCGAGGTCACCTGGATGGCCCGGATCGCATCCGCCGGCGGAAAGGCCCGCAGCGTCACCACCATCTTGCCGCTGAACGGCCCGGCCGGGACGGTGTCGATGCCGGAGATATAGCGCGGCGGCCCCATCCGTGCGTCGACATGATGCAGCCTCAGCCCCGCCTCGATGATCGCCTGCTCGAAGGAGTAGGAACAGCCGAGCGCGAAGGCGACGAAATCCTTTTGCCACAGGCTGCGGATGTCGTTCACCTCCTCGGCCAGCTCCCCGTTGCGGAATACCCGGTAGCTCGGAACGTCGGTCCGCACATCGATATCGGCGCCGAGGCCCGGCAGCGCAGGATCGCCGGGCTCCGAAACCGCGAGCAGTGGGCAAGGCTTCGGATTGCGCTGGCAGTAGCGAAGGAAGTCATCGGCATAGTCCGCCGGCATGATCGCCATATTGGCCTGCACCCGACCCATGGCGAGCCCGCCGGTGGGGCCGGCGTAACTGCCGTCGCGGATCAGCCGACGCAGTTCCGCCGGATCGGAAATCTGCCGCGGGTCGGTAGCTTCGGGACGCGTGGTGACGTTCATCGGCTTCTCCAGCTCAGAACACCGCGAGGCTGGCATTCAGCCGGTCGGTGATCAGCATGTGCCCGGGGGTGTGGCTGATCGCGAGCGGCAGGCGGGCCTGTGCCAGCGCGCGCTGCGGCGTGATGCCGCAGGCCCAGAACAGCGGGATTTGGTCCGCGGGGATCGGCCCCGCACCGTTGTAGTCGTCCTCGACGAGGTCGCGGATACCGATCTGTTCCGGCTTGCCGATGTGGATCGGGGCGCCGTGAACGCCCGGGAACCGCGAGGTGATCTGGATCGCCCGGATGGCGTTGGCCGGGGTGAACGGACGCATCGACACGACCAGCCTGCCCCGGAACGGCCCCGCGGGCGCGGCATCGATGGAGGTGTCGTAGATGCGGGTGACGCCGCCGTTCCCCGGCAGCGGCACGCCGGCGGCCATGATCGCTTCCTCGAAGGAGAACGAACAGCCGAGCGCGAAGGCGACGAAGTCGTCGCACCACAGATCGCGGACATCCGTCACCTCGCCGGCCAGCTCTCCGTCCCGAAAGACATTGTAGGAGGGCAGGTCGCTGCGCACGTCGATGCCTTCCCCGAGCTCCGGCAGCGTCGGATCGCCCGGCTCGGACACCGCTAGCAGGGGACAGGGCTTCGGATTGCGCTGGCAGAAGCGCAGGAAGTCGTCCGCGTGCTCCCGCGGCAGGATCACGAGATTCGCCTGCACCCGGCCGAGCGCGAGGCCGCCGGTGCGCCCGGCATAGCCACCCTCGCGAATGATCCGGCGCAGTTCGGCCGGATCGGCAATCTGACGCAGGTCGGCGGCATCGAGGCGGGTGGTGACGTTCATCGCTTGCTCCTCCCTACATTACCGCCAGGCTGGCGTTCAGCCGGTCGGTGACCAGCATGTGCCCGGGCACATGGGTGATCGCCAGCGGAAGCTTCGCCTCTTCCATCGCCAGTTGCGGCGTCACGCCACAGGCCCAGAACAGCGGAACGTGGTCGTCGGGGATGGGGCCATTGCCGTTCTTGTCATCCGCCGCGATGTCGTTGACGCCGATCAGGTATGGCAGCCCCACATGGACCGGTGCACCGTGCACCATCGGGAAGCGCGAGGTGATCTGGATGGCCCGGATCGCATCCGCCGGCGTGAAATGCCGCATGGTGACCACCAGCTTGCCGCGGAAAGGCCCCGCCGGAACCGTCTCGATCGAGGTATCGTAGCGGTGCGGGCGCCCGCCGCTGGTGAAATGCGGCAGCGGCACCCCGGCGCTGACCAGCGCCTCCTCGAAGGAGAAGGAGCAGCCGAGAGCGAAGGTCACGAAGTCATTCCGCCAGATGTCTCGAATGTCGCGCACAGTCTCGGCGATCCTCCCGTTCCGGAAGACGTGGTAGCCGGACAGATCGGTACGCATGTCGATGTCGTCGCCAAGCTCCGGCAGCGCCGGGTCGCCTGGCTCCGACACCGAGAGCAGCGGACAGGGCTTCGGGTTGCGCTGGCAATAGCGCAGGAAGTCGTCGGCGCTGTCCTTGGGAAGGATGACGATATTGGCCTGCACATGGCCCGCGGCGAGGCCGCCGGTATGGCCGTCATGGGCACCGCTTCGGATCAGGCGCCGGACCTCGCGCGGGTCGGTGACGTCGCGGATATCGGCATGGCTGAGGGTAGCGACGCTCATCACGGTTCTCCCGGCTGTGCGTAGGCGGTGCCCCGTTTCTGCACGTCGGGGCACCGCCATGCTTCAGGTTGACGGCCGCTCAGAACTCCTCGAGCAGGCGTCCGAAGCCATAGATCTTCTGGTTCAGGCCCAGCGTCCGCAGCACGTTCCAGAACGTCGACTGGTTGCTGGTGACGACGGGCTTGCCCAGTTCCGCCTCGATATCCGCGATCACGTTGATGCAAGGCATCGCGGTGCAGGACAGGAAGATCGCCTCGGCATCGGGCCGGTCGACCATACGCGCCATGCGGAACACGGCCTGCGGCGGGATCTTGTTGATGGCGCGGCGCTCGGCCTGGCTCTCACCCATGCCGAGCCCCATCTCGGCGACGACCTCGAAGCCCTCGTCGTTGAGGAATTTCACCTCGCCGGCGTTGACCCAGTCCATGTAGGGGGTGGCCATCGCGATCTTCTTCGCGCCCAGCGTCTTCAGCGCGGCGATCACCGAATCCGACGTCGTCGTCGCGGGACAGCCCGCGAGCTCGGTCAGGCGCTCGACGATGACCTTTCGGTCGCACATGAACGAACCCGAGGTGCAACCATAGGCGACGATGTCCACCTCCGCGGTGGCGAGCTGCTCGGCCGCGGATTCGGTGTTCTTCGCCATGACGTCGTAGGAGTCCTGCGTCGACTTGCCGGTCAGCAGCGCGCGGGCCTCGTGGATCGAGATTCCCTCGGGGGCCATCAGGCCCCACTCGTGCGCGTTGACGGTATTCGTCGACGGCAGGATCAGCCCGATCTTGGCCATCCAGCCATATGGATCGTACATCGACACGGCCTTGATGGAACTGGGCAGCGAGCCCTCGTCCACCGGCGCGCCCGGCTTGGTCAGAGCTTCCTTGTTCATCAGGTCCTTCTCCCGCTCTCGATGGAGCCAACGGCTAGCGGGCGACACCGGCGGCGCCGCCCGAAAATCATGGATTCCGACAGTCCGAAAGCATCGCACCCGCCCCCTGGCCGGTCAACGATGAGCCTTCTGCCACCCGGTGGCGATGTCGGGCTTTCGCTTCGCCTCGGGCCTGTGCCTGATATATTGGTGCCCCGCCACGGTCGCCAACCTGCGCGGCCCCAGCCCAAACATCAGAATTCTGCGAGGAGACGATGATCGAAGTCCGCAACACGCTGCGCGAGCGCCTGGAACGTGGCGAGGTCGCCATCGGCTGCTACATCCGCATGGGCCGCACCAGCGACGTCCCGAAGATGCTGAAGGTGTGCGATTTCGACTATGTCTGGCTCGACCTAGAGCATGCCGCGGTCACGCTCGACGTCGGCTACCAGATGGCGCTGTCGGCGATCGACGTGGGCATCACGCCGCTGATCCGCCTCAGCAGCCAGAGCCACTCCGAGATCAACCTGGTGCTGACGAACGGTTTCCTCGGCGTTATCGCGCCGCATGTCGACACCGCCGAACAGGCGAAATCGGTGGCCGACTGCTGCCGCTTCTGGCCGGACGGCAATCGGTCGGTGCCCAACGGTTTTCCGCACTTCGGCTGGGCGCCGATTCCGTTCCCGGAGGCGGCGAAGATCCTCAACAAGGAGACGATCTGCGTCGTCATGCTGGAGTCCCGCGAGGCGATCAGGAACGCCGAAGCCATCGCCGCCGTGCCGGGCGTCGACGTGCTGAAGATCGGCGGCAGCGACCTGACCTTCGAGATGGGCATCCCGTCGCAGTACGGACACGACAAGATGGTCGAGGCGGCCGAGACGGTGATCAAGGCCTGCCGAAAGCACGGCAAGCACCCCGGGCTTGGCGGCGTCAACGACAATGCGCTCGTGGAAAAGTACGTCGGCATGGGAATGCGCTACATGTCGACCGGTACGGACGTGAGTTTCATGATGGCCGGCGCCAAGGCACGGTCGGACTTCTTCCGCGGCATCAAGCTCGGCTAGTTCCCGGAAGATTTCCCCAGGACGACAGGAGACGAAGCATGCCCAGGCCAACAGGCCGCCACTTCCTGCAGATTCCGGGACCCACCAACGTCCCGGAACGCATCCTCCGCGCCATGGCGCAGTCGACCATCGACCACCGGGGACCGGAGTTCGTCGAACTCTGGAACGACGTGCGGGCCGGGCTCGCCCGGATCATCGGTACGAAAGGCGGCGTAGTGCTCTATCCGGGCTCCGGTACCGGCGCGTGGGAGGCGGCGCTCAGCAACACGCTCAATCCCGGCGACCGGGTGCTGATGTGCGACACCGGACATTTCGCCGCCAAGTGGTTGGAAATGGCGAGCCAGATCGGCCTGCAGCCGGAAGTGATCGAGGTCGAGTGGGGCAACGGCGCCGACCCCGAGGCGATCGAGGCAAAGCTGAAGGAAGACGAGAACCACAAGATCAAGGCCGTCTGCATCGTCCACAACGAGACCTCGACCGGTGTCGCCAGCCGCCTGAAGGAGGTGCGCGACGCGATCGATACCTCCAGGCATCCTGCCCTCTACATGGTCGACACCATCTCGTCGCTGGCGTCGATCCCCTACCACCAGGACGACCTGGGGGTCGACGTCACTGTCGGTTGCTCCCAAAAGGGGCTGATGTTGCCGCCGGGATTCGGCTTCAATGGCATCAGCGACAAGGCTTTGGACGCGGCGAAGTCGGCCCGCAAGGCCCGCTCGTACTGGGAGTGGACGGCGATGATCCAGGCGGCGAAGTCGGGCTCGTTTTCCTACACGCCACCCACCAACCTGCTGTACGGCCTGCGCGAGGCGGTCAGCATGCTGGAGGAGGAGGGCATGGACAACGTCTTCGCCCGGCACGACCGGCATGCCGAGGCGACGCGCCGCTGCGTCCGGCATTGGGATCTGGAGCTGGTCTGCCGCAATCCGGAGGAATACTCGAGCTCGCTGACCGCGGTCTGGCTGCCGCAGGGGCATGACGCCGACGAGTTCCGAAAGGTCGTGCTGGAGCGCTTTAACATGTCGCTCGGCAACGGCCTCGGCCAGCTTGCCGGCCGGGTGTTCCGCATCGGCCATCTCGGCGACTTCAACGACCTGATGCTCGCCGGCACCCTGTCGGGCGTCGAGATGGGCCTCGCGATCGCCGGCGTGCCTTTCAACAAGGGCGGCGTACAGGTGGCTCTCGACTATCTTGCCGGCAACGCCTGAGGAGCAGCAGATGTCGAATCCGCGCGTCCCCTACCGTCTCGCCTTCGACCAGCCGAAGCTGCCGGCACCGCAAGACAAGCCACTGATCGTCCACGTCGTCGTCAATGTCGAGGTCTGGGCCTTCGACCAGCCGATGCCGCGCGCAGTGATGACGCCGCCACAGGGGCAGGCGCAGATCCCGGACGTGCCGAACTGGAGCTGGGCGGAGTATGGTAACCGGGTCGGCATGGCACGACTGCTGAAGATGCTGGAGGACCGCAAGCTACCGGTGACCTGCAGCATCAACTCCGCCGTCATCGGGACCTATCCGCCGATGGCCGAGCGCATCCGCGCCGCCGGCTGGGAATTCATGGGCCACGGAGTGGTCCAGCGGTCGGTCAAGACGGTGCCGGACGAGACGGCGATGGTCCGCCAGGCGCTGAAGGAATGCGCCGACTTCACCGGCACGAAGGTGCGCGGCTGGCTCGGCCCCGGTCTCTCCGAGACGATGGATACACCCGACGTCCTGAAGGCCGAGGGCATCGACTATCTCTGCGACTGGGTCCTCGACGACCTGCCCTGCTGGATGCGGACGAAGCACGGCCCGCTGATCTGCATGCCCTACAACCTCGAGCTCAACGACAGCGTCATCACGGCCGTCGAGAAGCACCGGTCCGACGCGATGTACGAGCGGACCAGGCTGACGGTAGAGTGCTTCGAGCCCGAGTTGAAGGAGCGCCCGCGCATCCTGACGCTGCCGCTGCACCCTCACCTGTCGGGCGTGCCGCACCGCGCCGGATGGCTCGAGAAGACGCTGGACATGCTGCTGGCACGCAAGGACACCGTCTTCATGAACGGCAGCCAGATCGCCGACTGGTACGTCTCCGTCGACCCCGCGCCGGCGTCCCTCTGAGGAATCAGGAGCCGGGCACCGTCCCGGCTGGCAGGGCCGCGCAGTGCTCGGCGATGGCGCCGGGGTGGGTCAGCCATAGCCTGTCGCGGAACCGGTCGATGTGTTCCAGCACCCGGCGGAACTGTCGCATCCGGTATGGCTGTCCGAGCACGTGGGTGTGCAGCGCCATCCCGAACACCAGCGGATAGCGATCCGAAAGCTCGATCATCTCGTCGATATGGTCGATCACCGCATCGGCCCAGTCGCGCGCGGCATCACGCCGGTTGACCATGGTCAGCGAGTCGTTGAGCTCGTGCGCATAGGGCACCGACAACAGTGGCCCATGCTTAGTCCTGAACCACACCGGCTGGTCGTCGACAGGCCAGTCCATGCAGTACTTGTAGCCCGCCTCCTTCAGCAGGTCCGGCGTGTCGTAGGTCTGGCAAATGTAAGGCGCGAGCCAGCCTTTCGGCGGCGCGCCCTCGTGCTCGGCGATGGCCGCGGTCGCCCCTGCGATGCACGCCTTCTCCTCGTCGTAGGACATGGCGTCCTGGCGCTCGGCGTTGGTCCGGCCATGCGCCACCACCTCGTCGCCACGCGCCCGGAAGGCCGCCGGTATCTGTGGCGCGTGCTGATAGGTCTCGGTGTTCAGCAGCAGCGCGCAGGGCAATTCGAAGTCTTCCAGCGCGTCCAGCATCCGCCAGACGCCAACGCGATTGCCCCAGTCCCGCCAGGCGAAACTTCGAATATTCGGCTGCGGCGCCGGTCCGGCAAGGTCGTTGCCGACGCCTTCTCCGAAGGAAAAGCACTCGACATTGAGGGAGAAGTGGATCGCGAGCCGCGTCCCGTTGGGCCAATCGTAGACCGGACGCTCCGTGATCGGCGAGAAGTCGTAGCGGCCGTGGCTCTTGAGCTTCATCGCATTCTCCCTGCCCGGTTTCCTAGATGGAAACGTAGCCGAGACGCTTGTCCTGAGCCACCGCCGCCTCGTCTCGCCCGGCGGGTTTGCCAAAGCCGCCGCCGCCCGGCGTGCGCAGCGTGAAGGTCTGGCCCTTCTGCAAGACGTACTGGCGCCGATGGTCGATCTTCTCGCCATCGATCATCACCTCGCCGCAACCGCCTTCCTCGCCGCCGTCCATTCCGGCGGCCGGGAACTTGCAGCGCTCCGCAATGAAGATCACCGCGATAGGCGATTCCGCTTCATTCTCGAACAGCACCTCCTGACCGAGCCCGCCGCGATGCTGGCCAAGACCACCGCTGTCCGGCCGCAGCCGCTTGTAGCGCACCACCAGCGGGCTGTTGCGCTCGACCAGTTCGATCGGAACGTTGGAGATATTGCTCGGCCAGGAATAGGTCGCCTCGCCGTCCTTCTGCGGCGTCGCGCCCATGCCACCGTTGAAGAACAGCACGTTGGCATAGGTCTGGCCGTTCTCCCGCACGCCGGTCTGGATGATGCTCCACAGCGGCGAGCCGGAGGCGGCCATCACCTTCTCCGGAACCACCACGGCCAAGGCACCGAGGATCATCTGCGGCACGTAGTGGCCGGTCGCGACACGGCCGCCGACCGCCGCCGGGAAGCGCGGGTTGAGCAGGCAACCCTCCGGCGCTATCACCTCGATCGGACGGAAGATGCCCTCGTTGTTCGGCAGTTCCGGCAGCAGCGCGCTCTTTATCGCGAAGCAGGTCATCGCGAAGGTATAGGTAAAGGTGCAGTTCAGCGCCCGCGGCACCACCGGCGAGGTTCCGGTGTAGTCGGCGGTGACGCTGTCGCCCTTCACCGTCAGCGCGCACTTGAACAGCATCGGCTTGTCGAGGCCGTCCGTCTTGAACTCGTAGTGGTAGGTCCCGTCCGGCACATCGACGATGGCGCCGCGCAGCGCCCTTTCGCAACGGCCGTGAATCTCGTCGGCGAGCGCGGTGAGGTCCTCGAGTCCGTACTCGTCCATCATGGACAGCAGCCGCTGTTCCATCTGGTTCAGGCCTGTCACCTGCGCCCACAGGTCCCCCACCGTCTGGTCAGGCGTGCGCACGGCGGCGCGAAGCAGGCGGAAGAAGGTCTCGTTCTCCTCGCCGGCGGAGACCATCTTCAGCGGCGGGATCTGGAAGCCTTCCTCGAAGACCTCGCGGGGCTCGATCGAGCGCACCCGGCCGCCGATGTCCGGCACGTGCGCCGTCGACGCCGCGAAGGCGACGACCTTGCCGTCGTGGAAGATCGGCTTGACGATGGTCACGTCGTTGAGATGGCCGGTCGCCTTCCAGGGGTCGTTGGTGACCAGCACGTCGCCCGGCACCATACCGTCGTGGCCGAACACCTCGATGAAGTGCTTCACCGTCACCGGCAGGCAGCCGATGAAAGACGGAATGCTGTCGGTGTTCTGGACCAGAGATTGCCCGCGCGCGTCGAGCAGTACGCAGGCGAAATCATTGGACTCGTTGACCAGCGTCGAGAAGGAGGTCCGCGTCAGCGTCTTCGCCGCCTCGTCCGCGGCCGATATCAGCCGCGTCCACAGCACCTCCAGCGTGACGGCGTCGAACCGTTCAGTCACCGACGTACCCCATCCGGCGGTCGCCCTCGCGCAACGCCGGATCGCGCTCATCCGGCGCCCCGTAGCCTGCGCCGCCGGGCGTCCGCATCATCAGCGTGTCGCCCTCATCCAGCACGTAGAGGTGGCGGGTGTCGACCTCCTCGCCGCGGATCACGACCGCGCCGCGGCCGCCGTCCCCGCCGCCCTTGAAGCCCGGGGCCGCAATGCGCGTCCGCTCGGCGAGGAAGATCACCGAGATCGGAGTCTTCGATTCGCTCACCATCAGGATGTCCTGGCCGAGCCCGCCGCGATGTTTGCCGTCGCCACCGGAGCCGGGCCGCAGCCGCTTGTAGTGGAAGAAGAACGGCGAGATGCGCTCCATGATCTCCACCGGGGTCGCGGAGATATTGCTCGGCCAGCTCAGCGTGCTGGCACCGTCCACGGTGGCCGTCGCGCCCATGCCGCCGTTGAAGAACAGGTTGTTCGCGTAGGTCTTGCCGTTCTCCCGCACACCGGACTGGGTGCAGTTCCACAGCGGCGAGCCGGTCGCCGCCATGATCTTGTCAGGGATGATCTGCGCCAGGGCGCCGAACACGACCACCGGCACATAGTGGCCGGTATTGGAGCGGCCGCCGACCGATGCCGGGAAAAGCGGGTTGAGGATGCAGTTCTCCGGCGCGGTGACGTGGATCGGCCGCAGCATGCCCTCGTTGTTCGGCAGGTCGGGCAACAGCGCACATTTGATGGCGTAGGCCACCATCGCATAGGTGTAGCAGTAGCAGGTGTTGATCGCCCGCGGTTGCACCGGCGAGGAGCCTGCGAAGTCCGCCGTCACCTCGTCGCCCTTCACCGTTACGGCCACCCTGAACGTGAACGGCGCGTCCGGAGCGAGGCCGTCGGTGTTCATCTCATAGGTGTAGGTGCCGTCCGGCACGGCGGCGATGGCCTTGCGCATCGCCTCCTCGCAGCGCGCGTTCAGCTCGTCCGACAGCGGGGTGATCTCGTCGAGATCATATTCATCCATCAGCGTCGTCAGCCGCGCCTCGATGAGGTTGAGGGCGGTGATCTGCGCGTAGATATCGCCTACCGTCTGCTCCGGTGTACGGACCTGTGCGCGCAGGAGGGCGAAGAAGGTCTCGTCGGCCTCGCCCTCGTTGATGATCTTCATCAGCGGGATATGGAAGCCTTCCTCGAACAGTTCGCGCGGCTCGACCGAGCGGATCTTGCCGCCAATGTCCGGCACATGCGAGGTGCTGGCGGCGAAGGCCACCACCTTGCCGCCGCGGAAGATCGGCTTCACCACGCAGACGTCGTTCAGGTGCCCCGTACCCATCCACGGATTGTTGGTGCACAGCATGTCGCCCGGCTTCATCTCGGCGACGCCCATCTTCTCGATGAAGTGCTTCACTGTCGCCGGCAGGGTGGCGATGAACGAGGGGATGGAGCCGGTGTTCTGCGCCACCAGCCAGCCGCGTTCGTCGGTCAGCACGCAGGCGAAGTCGTTCGCCTCGTTCGACAGGGTGGAGAACGAGGTGCGGACGATCGCCTTGGCTGCCTCGTCAACGGTCGAGATCAGCCGTGTCCAAAGCACCTCGAGTGTGACGGCGTCGAAGGTCTCGCTCATGGCAGGGTCACCACCAGGTTGCCGGTCTTCGATACTTCGAAGGTCGCGCCCGGACCGACGATCAGCGTCGATTCGCGCTCCTCGATGACCGCGGGCCCCTCGAACCGGTCGCCGGTCTTCATGGCATAGCGGTCGTAGACGCTGGTCTCGTGGAAGTCGCCGATCTCCGGGAAGTACACCTTGCGGGAGCCCTTCAGCGGCTGCCCGGCCTGCTCCGCCGCGACGCCGAGGCCCTTCGTGCCACCCGGCACCTCCGCGGTCACGGTGACGCGGATGTTGATGATCTCGACTGGCACCGAGGGAGGCGTGCGGGTGAACTTCTCGACGTAGCTCTTCTCGAAGGCGGCCACCAGCGCATCGCGCGAGGAGGCGTCATACGGCCCGTCGGGCAACTCTACCACCACCTCGAAGGCCTGGCCGACATAGCGGATGTCGGCGAGCCGCTGCACCTTCGCCGACTTCGGCGGCAGCCCGGTCTCGGCGACGATCTTCCTGGCGTTGTCCTCGAGGCGCCGGTAAGCCGCCTCGAATTCCTTCCAGTCGAGCTTGTCGAGCTCCTTCGCCACCGTCGCCACGCGATCGACGCGGGCAGGGGCGATCAGCAGGCCGAGCGCGGAGGCGACACCCGCCGCCTTCGGGCAGACCAGCTTCTTCAGGCCGAGCTTCTTGGCGACATAGTAGGCGTGTACCGGCCCGGCCCCGCCGGTCGCCAGCAGCGTGTAACGGCGGGGATCCTTGCCGCGCTCGGCGATATGCACGCGGGCGGCGCTCGCCATGTTCTCGTTGACGATGTCGTGGATGCCCCACGCGATCCCGGTTTCCGAGAGCCCGGTCTTCTCCATCAGCGGCGCCGCCGCGCGGCGCGCCCCCGCCAGGTCGATCTTCATGTTGCCGCCGGCGAAGAATTCGGCGTTGAGGTAGCCGAGCAGGAAGTCGGCGTCCGTCACCGTCAGGTCAGTGCCGCCGAGCCCGTAGGAAGACGGGCCCGGCTGCGAGCCGGCGCTGTGCGGGCCGACCTTCATCAGGCCGATCTCGTCGATATGCGCGATCGAGCCGCCTCCGGCACCGATCTCGATCAGCTCGATAGTGGAGATGCGGACCGGCAGGCCGCTGCCCTCGATGAAGCGTTTCTGCCGCGCCGCCTCGAAGCTGTAGGCGACCAGCGGCTTGCCCTCGTCGACGACCGACAGTTTGGCCGTCGTCCCGCCCATGTCGAAGGCCAGTACGTTGCCGCCGCCGTCCTCCTTGCCGAAAAACGCGGCAGCCAATGCGCCCGCAGCCGGGCCGGATTCGAGAAGCTGCACCGGGCTGCGCTTGGCTTCCTCGACGTTTGTCAGGCCGCCGTTCGACAGCATCAGCAGCAGCGGCGCCTCGACCTTCTTCTCGCCGATCTGCTTCGACAGGCTTTCCAGGTAGCCTCGCGCCAGCGGCTTGACATAAGCGTTGCAGGCCGTGGTGGAGGCGCGCTCATACTCGCGGATCTCCGGGGCCACCAGGCAGGACGCGCTGACCGCGAGGTCGGGATGCGCATCCTCGATGATCTCCACCGCCTTCAACTCGTGGGCGGGATTCGCGTAGCTGTGCAGGAAGACCACCGCTACCGAATTGCACCCGGAGGCGACCAGCGCGTCGGCGGCCTTCTTCACCGCGCCCTCGTCCAGGCTCGTCCGTACCGACCCGTCGACCTTCACACGCTCCGGCACCTCGAACCGGCGGTCGCGCGGCACCAGCGGGTCGGGCTTGGCGATATTGACGTCATAGAGTTCGTACTTGCGCTCCCGGCCGATCTCCAGCGTGTCGCGGAAACCCTCGGTGGTGATCAGGCCCGTCGTCGCGCCCTTGCGCTCGATCAGCGCGTTGGTGAACAGCGTCGTGGCATGGACGACGCGGCCGACCTCCTTCGGATCGACGCCGTCCTCCTCCTGGATCCGCACGATGCCGGTGATCACGCCACGCGACGGATCGTCATGGGTGGTCAGTTCCTTGCGGTTGAACTGCCTGCTGCTGTCATGGTCGAAGACCACGATGTCGGTGAAGGTGCCGCCGATATCGATGCCGAGGGAATAGTTGCTCACTGAGACTCGCTCTCCTGCCGACGAAGTACGCCACTCCGGCCGCCGCGGGTGAACGGATCGTCATCGACGTCGGGCCCGCAGGGGCGGGTCCCTGAATGGAATGCATGGAAGGCCGGGTAGCGTTAGGTAGGCGCCTGCCTTGCGCCCGCCCGGCTCGTTGGCGGCATTCGGGAGTCTTCTATCCGATCGGCACCGCCGGCTCAACGAAGGTCGGGCCCACGCGCGACAGACGAGTCAGGCTTTGCCGAGAAAGGCCGCGACCGGTTCCGCTATCCGTTCCGGCGCCCTGGCCAGCGCGGTCCTGTCCGCTCCGTCGAGCCGGACGGCGCAACCGTCCGGAATGGCCGCTGCCATCGCTTCTCCGGCCCGACCCAGGGCCGCCTCGGCCTCTGTCGCCAGCTCGACGACCAGCGTCGGTGCAACGATGCGTCCAAGGCATTCGGCCAGATCGAAGGCAAAGTTCGCGCGGTAGATCGTTTCCACACTGTCACCGCAGGCGATCGCCTCCATCGCCCGCTCCGCCAGATGTGCGAGTGCTGCGCGGTCCAGTGCCGGTTCCCCCAGTACGTCCATGTCCCACCACAGCGCGGCCAGTTCCTGCCAGCGGCGGTGCCAGGACGCGAGCAGGCGCACGGTGCCTTCCTCACGCTCGGAAGTATCGAAATAGCGGTGGACCAACCCGTGAATCGCGGCCTCGCGCTGTTCCCGCTCGACCACCAGGCTGTGCGTCATGCCCAGCAGCACCAGCCGGTCGACCCGCTCCGGTCTCCCGGCGGCCAGCGCAGCGGCAATCTTGTTGCCAGTATGCATGCCGAGCACATGCGCGCGGGCTATGTGAAGCGCGTCCATCGCCCGGGCAACGCTGTCCGCCAGCAGGGGCATCGACGGATCGGCGGGCAGCGGATCGGAACTGCCGAAGCCGAGCGTGTCCAGCGCGACGGTGCGGAAGCGGTCCGACAGCAGCGCCTGCAGGGGCGCGAACGCCCTGCCCGACCGCGGGGTCGGATGCAGCAGCACCAGCGGCGGTCCGTCTCCGGCCTCGGCATAGTGGATCTGGCCGTGGGGCGTATCGGCGTAGCCGCGCCTCATAGTCGTCGTCTCCCTGCAACTCGCGCTTATGTAGCCGGTCCCGACGGATTATGCTGCCGGCGGCGCCATGTTCCTGCACCCGCTCGACAACTTCCTGATGTTCATGCTGCTGACCATGGCGCTGGTCGGCGGTTTCTCGGTGATCATCCGCAAGGAACCGAGGCGCGGGTCCTATCGCTACCGATTCGTCTGGTTCTGCCAGGTACTGTTCCTGAGCATGCTGATCGCCATCGTGGCGATGCTGTTCTTCAACCTGCGCCACTACACGCTGATCTGAGCAGCCCTACCAGTGCGGCGTCTCCTGCCAGATCGGATCCGGCACGTAGCCGTGCCGCTGTCCGATGCGCAGCAGTTCCAGAGCGAAGGCGATGAAGATCGCGAAGCGCAGGGCGGCGCGATAGATCGGCACCGCCGGCCCGTACCAGAGACTCGCCGCCCGAGGCGTGAAGCACAGGTCCCACGAGATGCACAGCTTGAGGCAGGTGAAGATCGCCGTGATCCAGTAGATGTGGGTCAGCACCAGCGCCATCGAGAACGGTGTCGTCAGGTTGATGTAGATGATGCCGCCGAACGACATCAGCGGAAACACCAGCCGCACCATGAACATGTCGATGGCGAAGATCGTGTTCGTCCAGCCATAGCGCCAGGGCATGACCAGGTCGCGCTGCTTGCGCAGCCGGATCTTCACCATGTTCCGCTCCCAGCGCTGGCGCTGCCGGAACAGGGCGCGCCAGCGGACCGGCACGTTGGACCAGACCACGGCGTTGAGCGCGAAGTTGAGACGCCACTTCTGCTTGCGCAGACGCAGCGTCATGTCTGTATCCTCGCCGAGGCCGGTGTCGTAGCCGCCCTGCGAGCGCAGGATGCTGGCGCGGAACATGCCGGCGGCACCGGGCACGATACCCAGCAGGTTGAGACGCGCGCGCCACAGGCGCGCCATCGACAGGTTCAGGGCGTATTCGCACTCCTGCAGCCGCGTCAAATAGTTCGTCCGCGCGTTGCGCACGCGGATGTTCGCCGCCACCGCCCCCACCGTCGGGTCGTTGAAGTGTTCGACCATCTCCTGGATGGCGCCGTACTGCACCTCGCTGTCGGCATCGAGCACGAAGATATAGCGCCCCCGCGACATGGCGATGCCGATGTTCAGGGAGCTCGGCTTGCCGTGGTGCGCGCTGGCCGCGAACGTCCTCACGCGCCCGGTATGCTCGAACCGGCGCGCCTTGACGATGGTGTCGTCGGTCGAGAAATCGTCGATGAAGATGATCTCGACGTTCGGGTATCCGCAGTTCAGCACCGAGCGGATCGTGTGCTCGATGGTGTCCGACTCGTTGCGGCCGGGGATCACCACCGAGACCAGCGGCCAGCGCCGGAACTCGCGCTTCTGCACCGGCGGTGCCCAGAAGCCCGGATAAAGGACATCCAGCGCCCAGATCGTGAGGACGGGGAGCTGGAAGCGGACCAGCGGATAGACGACCAGCAGCCAGATGTAGAGGTTGAACGAGCCGACGAGGTCGGGCAGCACCGCGAGCATGGCGGTGAGCTGTCGCGGGTCGATGACCGACACGAACCAGGAGAGAAAGCCGCTCATCGCCCCCGTATCGCCTCGCCTGCCCCGATTGGACTAGAATGGCCTCATTGAGGCCGTTCGAGCCTGCGAATCTATCAGAAATTTCAACCCATTGGGAGGGAGAGAGCGTCATGCCGGCAGGACCACGCATGACCGGGGAGGGTCGCAAGGCGCGGCTCAAGGCTCCGCCGCACAGCTGCGAGACCCATTCGCACGTCTACGGTCCGCAATACCCCCTGGCCCCCGGCGAAGGCCGCAATCCGCATGCGGAAGCCTCGGTCGAGGCTTACGAGAGGATGCTGGCCCGGCTCGGCGTCGAGCGGGGCGTCATCGTTCAGCCCTCGGCATACGGCACGGACAACCGCGCGACCCTCGATGCCATCGCCGCGATGGGCGTCCACCGCGCACGCGGCGTGATCATGACCTCGCCCGATGTCGGCAAGGCCGAACTCATGAAGCTGCACGACGCCGGCGGCCGGGGCATGCGCTTCTTCCTGTTTCCCGGCGGCGATCTCGGCCTCGACGTGATCGACGACGTGTCGGCCAAGGTCGCCGACCTCGGCTGGCATGTGCAAGTGCAGGGGCACGGCGAGGAGATGGCGGAATGGGCGCCGATCCTGAAGCGCCTCCCCTGCGACAGTGTGATCGACCATATCGGCCGGGTGCCGGTCGAAGGCGGCGTCGACAATCCCGCCTTCCGCGCGCTGCTCGACGTGGTCGAGACCGGCAAGGTCTGGGTAAAGCTGTCGGCGCCCTACCACACCTCGAAGTCGGACCCGCCGCTTTACGACGACCTGACCGACCGCGTAGGTGCGCTGGTGGCCGCGCGGCCGGACCGCATGGTCTGGGCCGCCAACTGGCCGCATCCGCATTTCCCGATGGACCAGAAGCCCGACGACGCCGATTGCCTCGACGTGATGGCGCACTGGGTTCCGGACGAGGCCACACGCAACGCGATCCTCGCCGACAACCCCGCGAAGCTCTACGGCTTCGACTGAACAGCGGGCTCGCGATGCCTCCCGCCGCGCTGAGGTTGAAGGCACCGCAGGGTACGGTCGACACGCATTCCCACGTCTACGGGCCGCCGGATCCGGCCGCACGCGACGCCCGCAACCCGCATCCCGAGGCTCCGGTCGACGCCTACAGGGCGATGCTGGAGCGCCTCGGCATCGAGCGCGGGGTCATCGTGCAGCCATCCGCCTACGGCACCGACAACCAGGTGACGCTCGGCGCCGTCGCGGCGCTGGGGCTGCATCGGGCGCGCTGCGTCGTCGCGACGCCGCCCGACACGCCCGGGGCCGAACTGCGCCGCCTGCACGTGGCCGGCGCCCGCGGCATGCGCTTCGTCCTGTTCCCCGGCGGCGCCCTCGGCCTCGACAGCATCGAGGAAACGGCGGCGACGGTCGCCGGTCTCGGCTGGCATGTTCAGGTCCAGGGACACGGTGAGGAGGCTGCCGACTGGGCCCCGGTCCTGAAACGCCTACCCTGCGACAGCGTGATCGACCATATCGGCCGCGTGCCGGTCCAGGACGGCGTCGACAATCCGGCCTTTCGGGCGCTGCTGGCCCTGTTCGACACCGGCAAACTCTGGATCAAGCTTTCGGCCCCCTACCACACGTCGGAAACCGGGCCGCCGCTCTACGACGACCTGACCGACCGGGTGCGTCTGCTCGCCGACGTGCGGCCGGACCGCCTGCTCTGGGCGGTGAACTGGCCGCATCCGCGCTTTCCGCCCGATGCCAAGCCCGACAACGCGCAGTTCCTCGACGTGCTCGGCCACTGGATTCCGGACGAGAAGACGCGCAGGGCCATTCTCGTCGACAATCCGTCCACGCTCTATGGCTTCGACTGAACAGGGACGCCGACATGGTCGATCCGACGATCCTCTCCTCCGCCAGTACGGTCGCGCCGAAGTTCAAGGCGCCGCCGAAATCGGTCGATACGCACTCGCACGTCTACGGTCCGGCGGACGCCTATCCCTATCCGCCGGGCGTCGAGCACAAGGACTATCCGCTCGAGGATTACGAGGCGATGCTGGCCCGACTTGGCATAGGGCGCGCGGTGATCGTGCAGCCGGGGGACTACAAGACCCGGAACGAGGTCTCGCTCGGCGCCATCCGGGACATGGGGATGCACCGCGCCCGCGGCGTCGCCGTCACCGGGCCGGAGACGTCGGCCGGGAGGAGATCGGACGCCTGCACGAAGGCGGCATGCGCGGCATGCGCTTCTTCCTGCTCAAGCCGGGCCTGGCGCTGGACGACATGCCGCGCATCGCGAAGCTGGTCGCCGACTTCGGCTGGCACGTCCAGTTGCAGGGCAAGGGCGAGAACCTGCCCGACTGGCTGCCGATGCTGGAGAGCCTGCCCTGCCCGGTCGTGCTGGACCACATGGGCCGGATCGAGGGCAACGACGTCGACCACCCGGCGTTCCAGGCGCTGCTGCGCTTCCTCGACAGCGGCAAGTGCTGGGTGAAGCTGTCAGGCCCCTATTACGGCACCAGCGACGGCCCGCCGCTGTACCGCGATGCGGTGCCCCGCGGCCGCAAGCTGGTCGAGACGCGGCCCGACCGGCTGGTCTGGGCGATCAACTGGCCGCACCCGCCATTCGACGACGACGCCAAGCCGGAGGATGCCTACCTGCTCGACGTCCTCGCCGAATGGGCGCCCGACGAGGAGGTCCGCAAGCAGATCCTCGTCGACAACCCGCGGGTGCTGTACGACTTCGACGATTAGCGCTTCAGCCCCTTCAGGAACGAGGTGCGCTGCTTCGCCGCAGCCATCAGGAACGAGATGTCGCTGCCCGACAGCAGGAACTGGCAGCCCATCTTGATGTAGCGTTCCATCAGGTCGTGGCTGTAGATGCCGCCCATGCCGGGGAACTTGCCGTTGTTGCGGCAGGCGGACACCACCTTGTCATAGGCGTCGACCACGCGGTCATGGCCGAACTCGCCGGGGATGCCCATCTCGGCGCACATGTCGTTGGTGCCGATCAGCAGGACGTCGATGCCTTCGACGGCCGCAATGGCGTCGGCATTCTCGATCGCCGTCGGGCTTTCGAGCATCACCGTGATCAGGGTGTTCTCGTTCAGCACCTTGGTCATCTCGGCAGGCGGGATCGACTCGTACTCGAGCTGCGGCGGGCCCCCGGCCAGCGAGCGGTGGCCGAGCGCCGGATAGCGGCAGTTCGACGCCACCTGCGCCGCTTCCTCCGGCGTGTCGATGTGCGGCACCACCACGCCCTGGGCGCCGCCGTCCATGACTCGCGTGGCGTGGAAGTGCTGCTTGCCGGGGACACGCACGATGGGCGTCACGCCGGCGTCGAGGCCGGCCACGGCGATCTGCACCGCCGTGTCGATCCCCATGGTGTTGTGCTCCATGTCGATGAACAGCCAGTCGAAGCCGCACACCTTGGCAATCTTGGCGATGTCGACGGTGCGTGCCTGTCGAAGTCCGATGCCGCAGGCGATTTCCCCGGCCTTCAGCTTCTCCTTGCACAGGTTCGGTATGAGCGCCATTACGCTTCCCTCTTCGTTTGTCGGTGGTGTGTGGTCGGCGGCCGCTCAGTCGCTGGACAGCGCCCGCATCTCCTTCGCCCGCTGACTGGCGCCAGCGAGGATGAACGCCAGGTCGGCGTTGGTCGTCATGAAGCGGAAACCCATCTTGAGGTACCGCTTGCAAAGTTCCGGGTCGCGCACGCCGCCGAGACCCGCCGTCTTGCCGTGCTTCTTGCACGCGGCGATCACCTTCTCGTAGACTTCCGCCACCTTCGGGTGGTCGAACTGTCCGTGCAGGCCCATTTCGGCCAGCAGGTCGTTGGTGCCGACATGGACCACGTCCACGCCCTCGGTCGCCGCGATCGCGTCGACGTTCTCTACCGCCTTTGGCGTTTCGATCATCACCGCCAACAGCATGTTCTCGTTGTGCTTCTTCGCGGCATCGGCCGGCGGCACCGCCTCGTAGTCGAAGTGCGGAAACCCGGACGACATGGACCGGTGGCCGATCGGCGGATACTTGCAGGCATTGACGGCTGCCTTGGCCTGCTCGGCGGTATCGACATGCGGGACCACCACGCCCATCGCGCCACAATCCAGAACCCGCGCCGACTGCCAGTGGTCGTGACCGATCACCCGGACGATAGGTGTGATGCCCGAATCGAGGGCGGCGACCGACATGTCGACCACGCTCTCGAAGGACATGCCGGAATGCTCCATGTCGATGAAGATGAAGTCGTGGTCGGTCGCCTTGGCGATCTTCGCCGCTTCCGGCGTGCGGATGATGCGGATGCTCAGGCCGAGGACGAGTTTGCCCTGGGCGAGCTTGTCCTTGGTCGCATTGCGGATGACCGCCATGACGTTCCCTCGCTTTGCTGATTTGGCGACCGGCGACCGCCGGCGCATCGCCAGCTTAACGACGCCCGTCTGAGCGTGCCAGCGAAAGCGCCGTGAACTGCGGCCGGCGAGGAAGCGTACACAGGCAGGTGACCGAAGCCGCCCCCGCCATCCTGTGGTTCCGTCAGGACCTGCGTCTTGCAGACAACCCGGCGCTCAACGCCGCCACTGACGGCGGCCGGCCCACCATTCCGGTATTCGTGCTCGACGACGATACGCCGGGCCGATGGGCCGCCGGCGGCGCCAGCCGCTGGTGGCTGCATCATTCGCTGACCGCTCTCGCGGACAGTCTCGCGGCAATCGGTCTGCCGCTCATGCTTCGGCGCGGTCGGGCCGGCAGCGTGATCCCGGCCCTCGCGCGGGAAACAGGTGCCGGCGCGGTGTTCTGGAACCGCTGTTACGAGGCGCAGGCCCGTGGGCGCGACGAAGCGATCAAGCATGTGCTGAAGGAGCAGGGCGTAGAGGCACGTTCCTTCAACGGATCGCTGCTTCACGAACCCTGGACCGTCGCCACCCGGCACGGCGACGCCTATTCCGTCTACACGCCCTTCGCCCGCGCATGTCTGCAGAAGGGAGATCCGGAACGTCCGGCGACGCCGCCGCGCGAGGCAAGGCGCGGGGAAGACATCGCCTCCGACCGCCTTGAAGACTGGGCGCTGCTGCCGAGCCGGCCTGACTGGGCCGGCGGGCTGCGGGAGACCTGG
>JBBDQX010000183.1:0-1885 GCA_040905765.1 Acetobacterales bacterium | reverse complement strand
GCGAGGCGGCGGCGCGGGCGCGACTGGAGGACTTCCTGGAGAACCGTGTCGCCACCTACAAGCGCGACCGCGACCGGCCCGGCATCGACGGGACGTCCGGCCTTTCTCCGCACCTGCACTGGGGCGAGATCAGCCCCCGCACGGCATGGCACGCGACGCGTCAGGCGATGTCGCACGCGGCGCCGGCCGCAGACACGGGCGGGGACACCTTCCTGCGGGAACTGCTGTGGCGCGAGTTCTCGTATCACCTCCTCTACCACCACCCCGGGCTGCCGGAGACGGCGTTGAGAGAACAGTTCCGCGATTTTCCGTGGGCGAACGACCCTGAGGGCCTGCTGGCCTGGCAGGCGGGCCGCACGGGTTATCCGATCGTCGACGCGGGCATGCGCCAGCTCTGGCATTGCGGCTGGATGCACAACCGCGTCCGCATGATCTCGGCCTCGTTTCTGATCAAGGACCTGCTGCTGCCCTGGCAGGAAGGAGAGCGGTGGTTCTGGGACACCCTGGTGGATGCGGATCTCGCCAACAATTCGGCGAGCTGGCAGTGGGTCGCGGGATGCGGCGCCGACGCGGCGCCCTATTTCCGGATCTTCAACCCCGTGCTGCAAGGTCGCAAGTTCGACCCGGACGGGGCCTATGTCCGGCAGTGGGTGCCGGAACTGGCCCGATTACCCGACAAGCATCTCCACGCGCCGTGGGAGGCCCCGGACCGGGTGCTCGAAGACGCGGGCGTCACGCTCGGTGACAGCTATCCCCGGCCGGTCGTCGACCACGGGGCCGCGCGAAAGCGCGCCCTCGACGCATTCGAGCGCATCCGCCGGGGGTGATATGGTGGCCGCGACAGGGAGGGACCGGTGAAGACGCTTTACCTGTTGCGCCATGCGAAGTCCGACTGGGGTGGCCCGGGGCTGGAGGACCACGAACGGCCGCTCAACGCCCGCGGCCGCGAGGCCGCCCGGCGGATGGGCCGTCACATCGCCGGCCTGCAACCGCAGCCGGCGCTGGTGCTGTGCTCCTCCTCCGTCCGCACGCGTGAGACCTGGGCGCTGCTTGGCGCAGCCCTCCCCGACCAGCCCGCGATAGGCTTCGAGAGCGGTCTCTATCTCGCATCGCCACGCGACATTCTCGCCTGCATCAACCGCATTGAAGACGAGCCAGAGGCGGCCTTGGTGATCGGGCACAATCCCGGCATGGAGGATCTGGCGCAGGCGCTTCCGGCGGGCGGCGACCGGGCGGCGATGGAGCGGGTCCGCACCAAGTACCCGACGGCGGCACTGGCCACGTTTACCTTCGACTGCCGCTGGCGCGACCTCGACTTCGGCCTGGCGGAGCTGAACGGATTCGTGCGGCCGAAGGATCTGTCCTGAGGGTTAGATCCCGGCACACCAACGCCGCCACGCCTCACGGAACAGCCGTTCCGCCTCGGCCGCGACGCGCCGTCCGTCGCACAGCGGCGAGTCCGCCAGACGACGGCGCAGGGCGGACCGTTCGCCGGCCAGCTTCTCGCGGTCCCGCATCAGGCCGGCGGCCGTCTCCACGTAACCCGGTATGTCCGATGCCGCCAGCCGCTCCAGCCCCACCGTCGACAGCAGGCTGAAGCCCACCCGGCCCGCGTGCCGGTCTCCCGCGAGCGTGACCACCGGCACCCCCATCCACAGCGCCTCGCATGTGGTCGTGGTGCCGTTGTAGGGAAACGTGTCCAGGGCCACATCGATGCCGGAATAGGCCGCCAGGTGCGCCGCCGGATCCGCATCCCGTCCCCGCAGATCGAGCCGGTCCGCAGGCACCCCCGCCGCGGCGAGCCTCTCTCGAAGGCTGGCGGCAAAGTCGGGTTCGTCGAGCCCGGCGTACTTCAGCAGCATCCTCGCTTCCTGCACCTCGCCGA
>JBBDQX010000182.1:21585-27503 GCA_040905765.1 Acetobacterales bacterium | reverse complement strand
GCAAGCGCGCGGCGGTCTGCCCCAGCGGCCCGAAGTGGGCGAGAATGACGTCGAAGGACCCTTGGCCCGCGAGCCTCTCGCCCCAGTAGAGCAGTCTCAGGGAGGTGGCGAAGCGTCCATGGCGGCGCGCATCCAGGCATCGCAGCAGTGCGCGTGGGCCTTCCCGCCATAGCCGCCGGCAGGCCAGCCCCGTGCCCTTCAGGATCCGCATGAGGGGATTGCGCGGCAGATCCAGCAGTATCGTGCGCTCAGCCAGGCCGTAGTCGACGACGTCGGCATGGGTCATCGGCTCGTCGCGCTGTCCGTTCGCGCAAACCACGACCTCGTGTCCCTGGTCGAGCAGGCCCGTGACCTGATTAAGCACGAAGGTTTCGCTCAGGGCAGGAAACTCGTGTGTGAAGATGGCGATGCGCATGGGTTGCATCAGGCCGCCACCCTCATCGCCTCCCGGAGAGAGTCGGCGGCATCGAGGGCGGATGCCCTGAGCGCGTCGGTGCCGGCTGCCGCCTTCTGACGGAATCTGCCCGGCGATTCCAGCATGCTGTCGGCGGCTCCGCAGAGGCGGTCAGGGCAGATGTCGGCGATATCCTGCACGAGTCCGCCGAAGCCGAGTTTCTCGAACAATTCCCTGGTCTTGAACTCGTAGGCGATCGGCAGCACCGGGGTGCTGGCCGTCAGCGCGAGGATGGCAACATGCATTCGCGTGGCGACGACGAGGTCGAACCTTGCGAGTCGCTCCACCAGGGCCTCGGGCCGGCGGAATTCGTGGTCGACCGTGACATGCTCGCGCACCGCCTTCGACAGGCGCCCGACGACGGCCTCAGCCGTGTGTGAATCGTCGGTCCAGTAGGCGTCGATGCCCTGGCAGGTCGAAACGAACGTTAGCTCCGCGCCGTGCTTCTCGACGAGATGGGTGCAGAGGGCCGCGACCGAGTCCATGTAGCGGGTCATGCCGGTTCGGGCGTCAGCGCCGAAATGCGGCCAGTCCCGAACCGAAATGGCGATCTGGGGCGCGCGCGGCAGCGCGGTACCGCGTGGACCTGGTGGCTGCAGCGCGAAGGCGGCGTCGGCGCATTCCAGCACGCGCTCGTCGGGAATGCCGATCTTCCTCAGATGGTGGAGGGACTTCGTGTCGCGCACCATGATCAGCCGCGCGTTGCCGAGCACGTACCGCACCAGCCAGCGCTGCCGCCTGCTCGTGAACGGGCCGAGACTCTGCGGAAACAGCACGTAGGGGCGGCCGAGCCAGTGGGCGACGAGCAACTCCAGCAGCTTGGGCGAAAAACGATAGTGCGGCACGAGGTAGGTTCCCCCCGCCGACACGACGAGGTCCGCGGCCGCGAAATCGATCAGGTCGGCATGCAATGCGCGCGGCAACAGGCACCGGACGAGCGGAGTCGCGCCGATCCGTTGCAACAGTGTCGCGATCAGCAGCACCACCACGCCCAGGCGTGCCCGCGCCGGGCCCATCCAGTCCACGATGCGGTCGTACAGCAGGGGCCGCGCCTCGAATTCCTGGTAGCGCTGCCTTGCCCCTTCTGGCTGCTGGTCGCGCACGGAGATGCTCACGTCCTTGCCGAACGCCCGGCGAAGAATCCTTCGGCTTCCGAGCATGATCGCAGCATCTCCGGCGTTCAGCAGCGCGGTATTGGTGACGATGACCCTCATGCTTGCTGTGTCTTGTCGGCCAGCATCATGCGCGGCATCCGCAGGGTCTCGATGATCACCCTCCTGCTTCCGGGGAACAGCAGATAGATCGCGACAGAGGTGGCGGTCGCCGTTGCCGTGAGGAGGACGACATAGGGGAAGGGCGAGGCGATCCCGAGCTCCGCCGTGGCGTACTTGCCGGCAGCCCAGACAGCCGCGGTGGCGGCGACGGCGGCGACCGCCGGTACCGAAAGGATCTGCGCGATGTCCCTCAGGCTGATCGGGCCGCGCCGGCCGACCAGGTAGAACATCATCGGCGTGCGCAGCAGCAGGCCCGACAGGGAGAAGGCGGCGGCGATCGCGACAGTGCCATAGGGCAGAGCGACGAGCAGGATGACCAGCGTCATAGAGGTGTTGATGAGGTTAGCCCGGACCATCTCGCCGGTCCGATCCTGGCTCATGTAAAGCCAGCTGATGGTGTAGGTCAGCGGCATGTACACGGCGGTGATTCCCATCCATCCGAGGAGGGGCGCGGCGCCGGACCATTGCGGCCCGAGGATCAGTTCCACTAGCGGGCCGGAACCGGCTACCACGAGACCGGTGACGGGAGCGAACATCATCGCCAGTCGCTCGGCCGCCATGTAATAGGCCCGGCGGTAGCGTTCCGGCTGGTCCACGAGGCGGCTCAGCATCGGCAGCGCCACGGACGCGAGGGGCATGTTGAGATTGCGGATCGGCATCATCATCAGCTTCTGCGAACGCTCGAACAGGCCCAGCGGGGCGGCTCCCCAGTACCAGCCGATCAGGATGCGATCCAGGTTGGCGGCGACTCCGCCGATCAGCATGGCGCCCGTCGCGTTGCCGCCGAACACCACCAGGGAGCGGACGTCGGAGAACCTTCCCGGCCGTCCCGGCACCCAGCCGCTGGCGGCCCACGCGCCGAGCAGGCTTACGCCGGCCCACACCAGCCGCTGCACGACCAGAGACCAGATACCAAAGCCGTTCATGGCCGCCACCACGGCGGCAGCGAGCGCGACCACCTCTGCGCCTGTCTGCACGGCGGCGAGGGCCGAGAAGCGCATCTGCCGGCGCAAAAGGGCCAGGTGCTGGGCGGCCGCGCCGGTCAGCAGCATGGAAAGCGAGACGACGATGGTGATCTCGATGAGTATCGGCTCGCGGTAAAACCACGCCAGCAGCGGCGCCGCGGCGGCCAGCAGCACGGTCGCCGCCGCGCCAAGCACGGTATTCATCCAGAACAGGGTGCTCACCTGCAGGTCGGTAATCTCCTTGCGCTGGACCGTAGCGCCGGACAGCCCGAGATCCTTGAACAGCTCCAGCACGGTGAGGAACGCCGCGATCATCGCGAACAGCCCGAAGTCGTCGGGCGAGAGCAGCCGCGCCAGCAGGACGATCGCCCCGGTCTGCGCAGCGACCTTGACCGCCTGGGCAGTCAGCGTGATGGCGCCGCCCCGCATCGAGCGGCGGGCCAGGTTGGCCTGCAGATGATCGGTGTTGAAATGGCGGTCCTTGTCGGCTCGGCCGCCCGTCTGGTCAGGCGGGTTGGCCATCCACTCTCTCCGCGCAGTTTCGCTGATACCAGTCGTATGCGTCGCGCAGGCCTTCATAGAGCGACCGCCGGTGGCTCCAGCCAAGCGCATGGAGCAGCGAGACGTCGAGCAGCTTACGCGGCGTGCCGTCCGGCATGGAGGTGTCGAATTCGATGCGGCCGGAGAAGCCGACGACACCGCAAATGGTTTCTGCCAGTTCGCGGATCGTCACGTCCTCCCCGATGCCGACGTTTACCGGCTCGTCGTCCGAGTAGTGCTTCATCAGGAAGACGAGGGCATCGGCGCAATCGTCGACATGCAGGAACTCCCGCCTTGGCTTGCCCGATCCCCAGACATCGAGCGACGGTTTGCGGCGCTCCTTCGCCTCGTGCGCCTTGCGTAGCAGGGCCGCGACGACGTGGCTGGATCTGAGGTCGAAGTTGTCATGCGGCCCGTAGATGTTGGTCGGCATCGCGGAGATGAAGTCGCAGCCATGCTGCCGCCGGTAGGCCTGACAAAGATAGACGCCGGCGATCTTCGCGACCGCATACCACTGGTTGGTCGTCTCCAGCGGCCCGGTCATCAGCGCACCCTCGTTCATGGGCTGTGGCGCGAGGCGGGGGTAGATGCAGGATGACCCGAGGAACAGCAGCTTGCTGACGCCGGCGAGATAGGCGCCGTGGATGACGTTCGTCTCCATCACGAGGTTGTCGTGGAGGAAGTCGGCCGGATAGCTGTCGTTCGCGAGGATGCCGCCGACGCGCGCGGCGGCGAAGAAGATCGCATCCGGTCGTGTCTCGTCCAGCCAGCCCCGGGTGGCCGCCTGGTCGCGCAGGTCGAGCTGGTCGCGGCCTGCCGTGACGACTTCGCACCCCTCGCACTGCAGACGGCGCACGAGCGCCGACCCGACCATGCCGCGATGGCCGGCGACCCATACCCGCTTGTCACGAAGCTCGAAGCTTCCGCCATTCCTCGACATGCGATACTCCCTCATTCCTGGCCAGAGCGGCCCGGTCGGCGGCCACCATTTCGGCTACCAGCTCGGGGAACGACGTCTTGTAATGCCAGCCGAGTCGCTGCTTCGCCTTGCTGGCGTCGCCGAGCAGGTGGTCGACCTCGTTAGGCCGGAAATAGCGCGGCTCGACCTCGACCAGGACTTCGCCGGTCTTGGCGCAGCGCCCCTTCTCATCCACGCCGGCGCCGTCCCACACGATCCGGCGACCGATCTCGGAGAAGGCGATCTCGACGAACTCCCGCACAGAATGCGACTCCTCCGTCGCGAGCACGTAGTCGTCCGGCGTCTCCTGCTGGAGGATCGCCCACATGCCGGCGACGTAGTCACGCGCATGCCCCCAGTCGCGCCGGGCGTCGAGGTTGCCGAGGTAGAGGCGCTTTTGCAGGCCGGAGTCGATCGCCGCCACCGCACGGGAAATCTTCCGCGTCACGAAGGTCTCGCCGCGGCGCGGGCTCTCGTGATTGAACAGCACGCCGTTCGAGGCGTGGAAGCCGTAGCCCTCGCGGTAGTTCACCGTTGCCCAGTAGGCGTAGAGCTTGGCGGTCGCATACGGACTGCGCGGCATGAAGGGGGTGGTTTCGGACTGCGGCGTTTCCGGGGCGTTGCCATAAAGTTCGGAGGTGGAGGCCTGGTAGAACCGGGTCTCGTCACCCTTGCCGAGTATGCGAATCGCCTCGAGGATCCGCAGCGTGCCGAGAGCGTCGACGCTGGCCGTGTACTCCGGTGTCTCGAAGCTCACCTGCACATGGCTTTGCGCGGCGAGGTTGTAGATCTCGTGCGGCTGGATGCGCGCGATCAGGTGCACAAGATTGGTCGAGTCCGTCAGGTCGCCATAGTGCAAGAAGAAGCGCGCGCCGGCATCGTGAGGGTCGGCGTAAATATGGTCCACCCGTGAGGTGTTGAACGACGACGAGCGCCGCTTGAGGCCGTGCACGACGTATCCCTTGGCGAGGAGGAACTCCGCGAGATAGGAGCCGTCCTGGCCGGTGACACCCGTGATGAGTGCTCGTCTTGGTTCCATGCTTTTGGGGTCTCCGGGTTGGGCCTGGAGTCTGCGGAAACGGCCCAATGCCGGTCCCCGCCGCCGTGGCCGGTCTCGCTGAAAAGACATCGGGATTGAATACGCGCCGGTCCCGCCGCTCTAGTGATCTTCCTGTGATCGGAAACGGGCGGGATCGGGGCAGATGTGCCCCGGGGTTGTGACCACCTTCGGTCGCAACCGGCCTTGCAGCACAATTTCGCCACGGATTGAACGCTACTGGGGTTCTTACAATTCTGCGTTGATGGTGGTCCCTCCGACGGCGCGGGTATTGCCGCGTCTTCGGTCTCCTGATGCGAAGGATGGATGAGGACCATGACGACAGACTCCGACAATCAGCCGAACAACCGCCGCGAGTTCCTGGCGAAGTGCGGCAAGTACGCGGTGGTGACTCCCCCGGTTCTGAGCCTGCTGCTGTCCGCGTCCGATGCTGGCGCAACCGGCGCCGGCTCGGGCTTCCACAACGGTGGCGGCGGCAAGGGCGGGAAGCAGGACCGCGGCCACGGCCGGGACAATAAGGGGGGAAAGGGAGGAAACCACCACAACGGTGGCGGCGGCTCGAACAACAAGGGCGGTGGCCGTAACAATCACGGTCCTCGTTGAGGTTGGTGCCGCTCTTTCTCTGAGCGGTATGCTATCCCGGCCCGGCATGTGATGCCGGGCCGGGGAC
>JBBDQX010000182.1:0-21575 GCA_040905765.1 Acetobacterales bacterium | reverse complement strand
CCGCTGGTGGTGCAGCCCGCGCCCCTCGATCCTGCGGCGCCGGATGCCGCCCCGAAGCGGCGCTAGACTTCCCTCAGCATGTGACGAAGTGCCCGGCGCAGCGGCGTCTTTCGCAGATACTGCGCCGCATGGCGGATACGTGCGCCAAGCGCGGCTCCCTCTGCCCCATAGAGCGCGTTCATGCGGTGCCAGGCGAAGGCGCCGCGCAGGTTGCCGAGCGGCGCCATGACGCGGTGCAGGGCGGGGTACTGCAACTGGATGAGGCAGCGCCGTACGTGCCGCGCCGCACGCGGGTCGCAACCGCCGCTGAGCGGCCAGCTCATCCCGAACAGTCGCCGGGCCGAGAGCAGGTACGAATGCAGGGGCAGCGTCAGCCGGTACTTTGCCAGCCGCGATTCGATGCGGGGCCAGTCGATCTCGCTCCCCAACCGCTCCGACAGCCGCGTGAACTCGTACAACTGGTTCAGCTTCAGGTCCCCGCGATGGAAATGGGGCAGGTGATGGACCTGCGCGTGCAGCAGATGGTGGAACACCCGGTGCGTCGGTGAAGGCACCGCGGCGGAGAGGCCGGGAATATCGAGGTCCCGGCTTTCCAGCGTCACTTCGCCCGCCGGAAGGATGTACCGCGGGTCGAGCAGCTCCGTGTGCAGATCGACCATCCCGGGCATGCCGGGGTGGTGGAACTCGCCGTAGGCGTGGTGGCCTTCGGGATAACGATCGTGGACGCGGTAGCCGATCCGTTCCAGGCATTCGACGGCTGCGGGCTCGGCCTCGCTCGGCACGAGGATGTCGAGGTCGCACATGATCCGTGCGTCGCGCAGCGGATCCACCGGGTCGAGCGCGGCGATCGCGCCCTTGAGAAAGACCGGACGGATGCTGTCCGCGTTCAGCGCCGCGGCAAGCTCTACCGCCTGTCCGCGCAGGGCCTCGTTGCGTTTCCGATTCAGCGCGAGGAGCATCGACAGGTAGTCGCGTGCGTCCTGGGGCAACTCGCTGTCGCGCCCGTCATCCACCAGGCACTGCTGCAGCGTCGGTCCGAGCATGTGGGCGTTGGCCAGGCCGATCAACTCGAGCCAGCGCCGCTCGTCCCCCGCCACGCCCAGTCTCTGGGTGGCTCGCCCGGAAAGGTAGGCGGCAAGCAGGTGTATCGTGGCGGCCGAAGGCATCAGTCGGTCAGGCGATGCAGGATGCGGACGGCCTCGGCGAGCGACGAGACATGCAGCACGTAGCTTGGCGTCGAGGCGACCCAGGACACGAGCGCGTCCACGTCGCGCCGGTCCATCGATCCGCCGAGGGGCGCAAAGCACGCGAGCAGCCGCTCGAGGCACTGGCTGGCAGGAATCGGGATCAGCTCCGTGCCGCCGCCGGGCATGTAGCGGGGAAAGACGATGCGGGTGACCGGGCAGTGGTGATCCACCGGGGCCGCGACGATGTCGGGCGGCGTGAGGTAGCGGATCCGCTTGCCATCGGGCCTGGAGAACAGAGGCTGTTGCGCCAGGCTGGCGAACATGTGGAAGATGGCGGGCGGTGCCGTGTCCTTGATGGAAATCCCGAGCGGCAGGGGCCGCAGCGCCAGGTCGCCGGTCCCGAGCAGCACTGTATCGTCGCCCATCAGGGAGAAGCCGGATCCGCAGAGCGCGGCGGAGAGGCAGCTCTTGCCGGCGCCGGAGCGGCCCGGCATGAGCACGCAATGACCGTTCCGTTCGACCGCGGCGGCGTGGATCGCCGCCAGGGCGTCGGCATCGTCGAAGGCGCATTCCGCCATGGTCGCCTTTACCATCGCCACGACCTCGTCCGCGCGTCCGCAGACGTGATGCACCTTGCCCGCCTCGGCGACGGCATAGCCGTTGCCAAAACGGATCACGTCGAACAGCCGCTCATGGCCGGCGGCGTAGGCGCCGGTTTCGAGGTGGGCGAGTACGCGGCAGACGTCCTCATGGACGATGCCGTCCGCGAACCGCACCACGAAACGGGTGTCGAGCAGTCCGAAGATTCGCGTGGCGGCGGCGGCGCCCGGCGCGATCGGGAGGACGCACAACGCGTAGGCCTGGACGTCCGCGGCGCGGGCATCGCGCCTGTCCGCTTCCTGGCACCATTGGCGCCACTGTCGCAACGTCGCGGCGACATGGCGGCGCGCCTCGCGCGGGGGAAGTCCGAATTCCTCACTCAGGGCCTCGGCCACCTCCGCCGGGCTGAGTCTCTGTTCAAGGCCGTGGCAGATCGTCGCCGCGTTCGGGTTGGCGGCGAACAGGGCGCGCCGCGAGCGGTCGTAAAGCAGGGCGACGTCCGCCGTCATGTGGACGCTGACGTCGTCGAACGCGCTGGGTCGATTGTGCTTCATGGATGGCGCCGGCCCTCGTTGCGGATCTGTTGTTCGTTGTCGGGGCGGCCTCTGCGGCGGCCGCTGCGCAGCGACATTAGCGCCACCGCACGCGCCGGCGATGTGAGCGTTCCGCAGCAACGGCGGACACCGGGCATGGCCGCAGACACAACCGGTGATCCGCCTGTGACCGTGTGCTACTCGCCGAGGAGGAGGATGCGACGCGGTGGTGTCAGGTGCCGAAGCGGCGAAGGATCCTGACGGCCTCGCAGAGGGAAGATACATGCAGGGCGTAGCATGGCGTCGCTGCGACCCAGGCGACGAGTGCTTCGATGTCGCGCCGGTTCATGCTGTCGCCGAGCGGAGAGAAGCAGCTGAGCATGCGTTGGAGCGCGTTGCCGTTGCCGATGGGGATGAGCTCCGTCTCCCCGCCGGGAAAGTAGCGCGGAAAGACGATGCGCTCGACGCGGGCGCGGTGCGCTGCCGGGGCGATGGCGATCTCGGGTGGTGTCAGGTAATGGACATGCGTGCCGTCCGGACGCATGTGGACCGCCCGTTCCGCCAGGCCCGGAAACCTGTCCCACAGCATGGCCGGCGGCGAATCCTTGATACACAGCCCGAAGGGTAGTGGCCGGATACTATGTTCGCCGCCCGACAGGACGACGTTCTCGTCGCCAAGCAGGGTGAAGCCGTCGGCCGCGAGGGCGGCAGCCAGGCAGCTCTTGCCGACACCGGGTTTCCCCGGCATCAGGATGCAGGTGCCGTTCCGTTCCACTGCGGCGGCCTGCAGGGCGGCGAGCCCTCGGCTGTCGTTGATCGCGCTTTCGGTCATGAGGTCGCGCATCACCGAAGCGAGTTGGGATGCGGCCGCGCATTTCCGGTGAAGATAGCCGGACTCGGCGATCGCGAATCCCTCGCCGAAGCGCACGATGTCGATCACGCGCTCGGTACCTGCGGCGGTGTCGCAGCCAAGGTACTCGAATACCGGGCGCACCGACCAGTGCGGCACGTTGTGGCCGTACTGGATCGCGAAAACAGTGTCGAGCAGACGGTAGGTGTGGCGCTCGGCGGGTGCCGCCGGCGAGAACGGCAGACACTGGCCACGTCCGCGCGGACCGACGCCCCCGGATGCATCGCGCAGCGCCGCCTCGCGACACCAGCGGCGCCACTGCAGCAGCGTACTGGCGACATGCTGGCGGGCGATGCCGCGCTCGATGCCGAATTCCTCGGCGAGCGCCTCGGCGACTTCGCGGGGACGCACCTTCTGCTCGAGTCCGAGCCAGATCGTCGCCGCATTCATATTCGCTGCGAACAGGCTGCGCCGCGACCGGTCGTACAGGACGGCGGCGTCTTCCAGCAGATGGACGCTGACTGCGTCGAACGTACCAAAATCGCTGTCCGGCATAATTCCGTGTCGGTGTGGTTATGGCGTCTCTGTCGCAGCGAACAGCACGGCACGGGTGCCTCGCGACGAAGCCTACTGTAGCGGCGCGCTAAGCATGTGAGATGTGAGCGTTGTGGGGCAAAGCCGTGTTGGATGCGCGCCAAACGGGTGGTCCCGCTACGTCACGACTACAGAACGCTCACGCCCTTGGACGCGAATGCCCGGCTAAGGTCGGGGCGTCTGGCGCTGCAATCTCGGCGTCGGACGTTGCTGGACGGCACCGGGAGGCGGCTCGGCATGAGGATCTACGGCATCGAGATGCACGCGGGGCGGGAGGCGGCGACGCTGTCGGCCTCGGTCCTGCCGGATGGGGAGGCGAGGCCGCGGCGCCTGTGGTTCCGGTTCGCCGGATACAAGGGCGCGATTTCCGGCTCCGCCGATCCGTTCGTGACTGCGATGCTGCCGTTCTGCATGGCGGAGGGTGAGGAACTCAGGGTCGACGGCAGTATCTCGCCGACCTTGCGAAGCAACCTCGGTCACGCCCAGCTGGTGCTTTCCGGCTGGTACGATTTCCTCCATCCGGTTCCTGTAGAGGCTACGAGCGACGCTGAGACTGCCTCGGGATCGGGTTCGGTGGGCGTGGCATGCTGCTTCTCCGGTGGCGTAGATTCCTGGTACTCGCTGCTTTCCCACGCACATCGGGTTACACATCTCTTTCTGGTGCGCGGCTTCGACGGCGGCATCGGAAACCGCGCACTGTGGTCTTCTATGCTGGCGACCGCCGAGGCCGTGGCGCGCTGGACCGAAAGGCCCCTGATCACCTGCGAGACCAATCTCCGCTTGGTTGCCGACAAGGACAGGGCCGAATCGGGCGCCCCCCACGAGGGCGATTTCTGGGGTAAGTGCCTGCACGGCGCCGCGCTGGCGGCGGCGGCACAGGCCCTCGGCGGCGACTTCGGCGAGCTGGTCATCCCGTCCACCTTCCATAGCGGCGACCTCAAGCCCTGGGGGTCGTCGCCGGAACTCGACCGGTACTGGTCGAATGGCGCCGTCCGAATCGTCCATGACTCCTGCGAGGTCGATTGGGTGGAGAAGGTGGGGCGGGTCGCCGGTTCCCAGTTGGCGCTCGACACGCTGCGGGTCTGCTACCACGACTGCGAGCAGACCAATTGCGGGCGCTGCGAGAAATGCCTGCGCACGATGATGGCGTTGCGTCTGCATGGTGCGCTCGACCGCGCCTCGACCTTCCCCGGTGAGGAGGTGCTGGCGCGGGCATGCAGGATCGAGCCGCCGAAGGATCCCTCCGACTACGAGATGCTGTTGCATGCCGCGCGCCGCACCGGCGACGCCGACGTTGCACGGCTTTGCGAGGTGATCCTCGGCAGGCGCTTCTCGGCGGAGCGCAGCCTGGCGCTGCTGGTGAGGAGGCTGCGGCGCGGCGGCGCGACGCCCGCCACGGCTAACCGGCAAGATGACGCCGCGCCTCGGGATGTCTCCCTGCAGCACAAGTCGCCTATCGGCCTGGCGTCGTGACCACAGTTCGGTCACTCCAGCGGATTCGGCTCGAAAGATATGTTTCCGGACCCCGGCGTAACGGCGGCGGGGTGGGAAGTTCAAGGGGAAGGAAGCGCCGGCCGTGAGGATCTACGATATTCAGGCGCACGCGACGGCGTCGGCTACCACGCTCGTCGCCAACGTGCTGCCGGACAGCGAGGCCAGCCCGCGCCAGCTGTGGTTTCGCTATGAAGGCCACAGACCGCCTGTCGAGGTGAGCGCGGATCCCTTCGCCGCGGCGATGCTGCCGTTCTGCATGTACGACAGAGAGCCGCTCGAGATCGCTGGCGCCATATCGCCGGAGCTGGAGCGCAACCTCGCCCAGGCCCAGCAAGTCCTCGCCGGCTGGTTCGACTATCTGGAGCCGGTGCCGGTTCTGCCCCTGGTCCGCTCCGAACCGCGCCCCGAGATGGGCGGCGATGGCGTCGCCTGCTGCTTTTCGGCGGGCGTGGACTCCTGGTATTCGCTGCTCACCCATATGGACAGGGTCAGCCATCTGTTTCTGATCCGCGGCTTCGATATCGGCCTTGCCAACGATGCCTTGTGGCAGGCGGCGAAGGCATCGGCCCGGGATGTGGGCCGGGAACTGGGCAAGCCGCTCGTCACCTGCACCACCAACCTGCGGCTGATCGCCGACAAGGGCCGTGCCGGCTGGGGGCGGCCCTGGGCGGGCGACTTCTGGGGCAACTGCCTCCACGGCGCGGCGCTGTCGGCCACCGCCCTCCCGCTCGGCGGCACGTTTGGCGAGATCGTTGTGCCGGCGACGCACACCCACGAGCAGCTCAAGCCCTGGGGTTCATCGCCGCTGCTCGACCGTTTTTGGTCGAACGGGCAGGTGCGGATCGGCCACGACAGTTGCGACTATGATCGCGTGCAAAAGGTCGGCATCGTGGCGACGTCCCAACTCGCCCTCGATACGCTGCGGGTCTGCTACCACGACCTCGATGAGGTCAACTGCGGCCGCTGCGAGAAATGCCTGCGCACGATGATGGCGCTGCGGGTGCACGGGGCACTCAACCGCGCCGGGACGTTCCCCGGCGACGAGGCGTTCGCCCGCGTGCGGCGCCTCGAGATTCCGCCGAATCAGATGCACCACTACGACGTGCTGCTGAAGGCCGCGCGCAATGTTGATGATCGAGAACTCGAACGGCTGATCGAAATCGCCGTGGGGCGGCGGTTCTCGGCCGAGCGGTCTCTGGCGCTTCTCGTCCGGCGGTTGCGCCGGGCGAACCTCTCCGCCCCGCTTCGTCTGCTGAAGCATCCGGTGAAACCGCGGCAGCGGCCTTCGCGGCCGTCCGGCCGTGTTGGCATGGAGACTTATCGCTCATGAGCCACTTAGCTACGACGAATCCGACCTTTCAAACCGCTGCGCCGCGCGTGTTCGCGCCTGCCTCCGGGCCCTATGATGCGCCGCCGAGCTGGCCGATGCGCGTGTACAAGCTGCTCGCCAGACCGGTGCATTTCCTCGCGTGGCGTTTCAAGGTTCTGGAACTGGCCGTGGCGTTCATCGAGCGGGAGCTCAGGTCGGGCGAGAAAGTCCCGGCCCGCGTCCGTCCCTGGCTTTTGTCTCGCGGGTTCCTGCGTGGTGCGTGGGTGATCTACGACCTCGCGAACAACGATCCAGACCTGTACATCACGGACTACGAACGCTACACGCGAACCCGCCTGATCAACGGCCCGCATGCCGTGGTGCTTGACGACAAGTTCCTGTTCTACCGCCTGTTCGATGGGCCGCTTTCGAAATACGTGCCGCCGGTGTTCGGTACCCTGTCGGGAACCAGGGTCATTCCGGTGAACTGTCTCGACGAACCCGTCGAGATCAAGGACATCCTCGAGCGGCAGCGTCGGCTGGCCGTAAAGCCGTGCGGCGGTGGCGGTGGCGCCGGCTTCTCCTCGCTGACGATCGACAAGGACGGTGTCGTCAGCGACAACGGCAACGTCCTCGGACCAGAGGGGCTGGCGCAGTTCGCAGGGTGGCACGCGGGTCATCTGGTGTGCGGCTTCGTGAAGCAGCACCCCGCCATTTCCGCTATCTATCCCCGAACCACGAACACGATGCGCATCCTGATCATGCAGGACGAGCAGGATGCGCCGTTCATTGCCGCGGCCACCCTGCGGCTCGGATCCTCGACCTCCGGACCGACGGATCGCGTCGACGGGGGTGGTTACTGCGCCGAGATCGACATCGAGACCGGCCGTCTCGGCAAAGGTGTGCAGGTCAATGGCGACCGCCTCACCTGGCATACGCATCACGGCGACACCGGGGCGCAGATCGAAGGCTTTGAAATCCCGCACTGGCAGCAGATACAGTCCGAACTCCGGGCAGTGATGGGCCGCCATCGCTTCCTGCGGTACGTCGGCTGGGACGTCGTGGTCACCGAGGACGGATTCAGTATTCTGGAAGGCAACAACTTTAGCGGCTTGCGCTACCTCCAGGTTCATCGGCCGATGTTGTCGAACCCTCGCGTTGCGGCGTTCTACCTGCGTCACGGAGTGCTGAAGGGGCCCCGGCGACGCAAGTTCGCCCGTGCCGCCTGCGTCGCTTGAGCTCGTAGGGGCCCCGGAGGACGCGCGCCGCGCGCCTACGCGAACTGCTCCCGGCTCAATTCCGTCTCGATCGGAACATTTGGAGCCGGAGGCGCTTTGCTACGAATTCATCCGCTGTCACCGGTGCAGCCACCGACGGACCAACGTTGAACTGTAGCGTATGAAGAAGAAAACCGGGGCCGATAACCCGGCGACACCCTTGCTGACTCGCGAGCGCGATCACCAGCCTGCCTCCAGTGCCCCACTGCGGTTGTTCCGGCTGTTCGAGAAGCCCGTGCACGCGGTGGCCTGGCGGCTGCGCCTGCTCGAATACGCCCTTTCGGCGCTGGAGCGGGAGATCAAGTCCACCGTGCGGGTGCCGCGTCGGGTCAGGCTGCGCCTGTGGCGGCGAGGCCTGCTGAGCGAGGCCTGGGTCCTCTACGACCTGGCAAGGAACGACCCGGATCTCTACCTGAGCGATGTCGAGCGGTTCGTCGGCACAAGGCTGATCAACGGCGCGCATGGCGTGGTACTCGACGACAAGCTGCTGCTGGCGCGGCTTTTCGACGGGCCGCTCGCACGCTATGCCCCGCCGGTGTTAAGGCATTCTATCGTCGGCACGGCGTGCTGAAGCTCCGCCAGGCTACCTGATTCGCTGCGCGGGTGAGCCCCGACGGAAGCTGATGGAAACGCAAAATTCGGTAAAGGAGCGGAATAACCCCTTCCGCCCCCCGTCAACGGCACAGAGAGGTCAGTGAAGAAAAAGGCGACGAAACCCTCAACGCTCGCCTACTCGACCCCCCACGAAACGACCTCTCGACATCCCTACCTCTGTCTCCCTGTTTACTGGTCGGGCCTTCGGGCCCGACCCTTTTTCCGGCGCCGGCATGGCGTTTTGTGCGTTCACGCGGCACCGCTCGCTCTGGCGACTGCGGCCTTCTCGCCGCCGTCGCTGCCCGGCTGTGCCGGTTCCGCTTTCTCCGGGGTGTCCTGCCTCGGCTTGTCGCTGCCGGTTGGCCGGGCGGTCAGGCTGCCGATCACCGCCTTGCCCAATGTCAGCATGGCGTTGCGGTCGAGCGTTTCGCTGATCATGCTGTAGGACCGTTCCGCGTCGCTCCACGTCAGGATGGAAACGGGGCCCTCCTGATTCAGGCTGACCTTCTGTTCACCGCCCGAACGGCTGGGCTTCGGCGTGAAGTAGAGCAGGAGCTGTCCCCGCTCATCCGAATCGTAGGTGAGCTGGACCGTCTCGGTGCCGCCGCGTCCGGCCGTGACGCGCGACTCTACCAGGCGAAATCCGTATTTGGCGAGATCCGGCACGCTCAAGCCGCCGGCCGGCGCCGACGCGTCGACGTTGGCCTGCCGCAGCGGCTCCTCTCCGGGGTGGGGCAGGGCGTAGCGGCTGATCAGCTCCGTGCCCCGGTCGAGCATGGCGACGAGCTGGTTTCCCGTCGCCGGCACGTCGAGACCGCTGGCGACGTAGACGCCGCCCAGCAGGCCGGCCGCTACCAGTGCCGAACAAGCGGCGGCGCGCCGGTAACCCGACTTCCGGCCGTTGCGGGAGACCCGCCCGCGCAGCCGGTTGCCGAGCGCCATGATCTCCGCCGGCAGCTCGTTGCCGAGATAGCGATCGTACTCGGCGTGAAGTTCGCTGTTCTGTGTATGGTAGGCGCGCACGCGCTCGAGAGCTTCCGGATGACTCGTCAGGTATTCCTCGACCTCCAGCCGCTCGCGCGGCGGAAGCATTTCATCGACATACCCGTGGAGCAGCTGCTCCGTGCTCTTCGAGCGTTCGCTTTGCATGGACGTTTCCCCTCAGGAGCCAGCTCTTTCGGCTAGCCCACGCTTGCTACCCTTCGTTGTGAATGCATATGGGCGTCATCGTCAACCGTAGCAAACTGGTGGTCTCCGCTTTCGTCCGGATGGGGCGCCATCATGCTCCGCAACGCCTCGCGGCCGCGGCTAAGTCGCGACATCACCGTCCCGATCGGGATGCCCAGCACTTCCGCGGCGGCCCGGTAGGAAAGGCCCTCCAGGCCGACAAGCAGGATGACCTGGCGCTGTTCCTGCGGCAACCGGCTCAGCGCCCGCGGAATCTCGCGGCACGCCATGTAGGTGTTCTGCGGCGCCGGGTAGTACAGCATGATGCTGTCTTCCTCGATCGGAACATGAATGCCCGATCGCTGGTTACGTGCAAGCTCGTCCATGTGCACGTTGTGCAGGATGGTGAAAAGGTAGGCGCGGAAATCCCGGATTTCGTGATTCTTCTTGATGTAGGTCAGTGCCCGCTTCAGGCACTCCTGCACCAGATCGTCCGCCTCCATGGGATCACGGGTGAGCGCCATGGCGTAGCGGCGCAAGCTCTTGATGTAGGTGGGTAGGGCATCGGCTATTGAGGCATCCATCGTTGTGCTCCCTGGGCGTCGGCGTTATTTCCCGCAAGGTTCTAAGCCGAGCCGATAAACGACTGCTTCGCTCCCCCCTCCTTGCGGTCGACATGCCCGTCTGACGGGCTGTGCCGATGCATCCCCCACAAGCGGAAGTATAGGGAGCGGCCCGCCGGTGCCCTTGTGGCCTTGCTGTGACAGCTGTGTCATTTGCGCGCACGAAATCCGCGGAATCCGGCGGGTTAGAAGCTGTGAACAAGAGTGATTTTGGAGAGCGTCCGGGTGGTGGTTCCACCCGGCGGCGCTTCGGGTCTGTAGGTGATCTCGCACGACAGTCGGGCCACCAGGTTGCCGATGATGGTCATGTCCAGCGCTGTGACATTCGAGAGATCGTTGCTGTCGCCCAATCCTCCGCTTGTCGCGCTTTCCACCTCGATGCTGTCTCCGCTGTACAGCGCGGAGGTCTCGTTGCTCAACTCGGCGGTATCGGAGATCGCCCAGATGATCTCGCTGCCGCTGCGCAGGAACGTCTCGCTGAGGAAGCTGCCGCTGTCGGAGATGCGGCTCTGCCGCCAGCTGGGTCCGACCTCCAGGTCCCAGGTGAACCGTTCGCTGTCGATCACCGTATAGCCGATGCCGACCGCTTCGCTGATCTGGTAATCGAAGCCGCTGAAGCGGTCGTCCTCGTACTCGAGGAGGCCGAAGCCGTACATCCGCTCTCCTATGGACCGCCTTGTCTTCGCGTCGGTCTGAAAGCGGCGGGCGTTCGTCGTGTCGTTGCTCTGGTTGTAGTCGAAGGCGAGGTCGAACTCGTTCCGCCACGTTCCGCGCTGGAGCCGCAGCTTCCCGCCCGCATGCAGGCCGGAGGCGCGCTCGGCGCCCGTCCGGTAGCTGCCGCCGAGCGACAGTTCACCCGACCACCGGCTGGTCGTCGCCTCCTGCCGTGCGATCCGCTCCGCCTCCTCGGTCGCCTGCTCCGACGCCTGTGCCTGCCGTTCGGCCTCCAACGCCGGCACATTCCGTGCGGTGGTGGGGGACGGGGCGCGGGTATCTCCCGGCGCGATATCCCCCGGTGCGCGTGCCAGGCGCTCCAGTGAGGCGCTCGCGGTGCTCTGGGCGCGTTCGCCCAGTCGGGGAAACACGCCGCGGACCGCCTCCACGATCCGCTGGGCGTGCTGGGGCGCCACGGCGACAGCCTCGTCGACGATGCGGGTTGCACGGTCGGATGCTCGCGCGATCGCCGCGATAACGAGCGACTCGATCGTCACGGCATCGTTCCGCCCCACGGCGGCCACGAGCGCCTCCCGCTGTGCCGGGGAGAGGCCGGGCTGTTCGCGGGCGGATGGCGCCGTTGCCGGCACCGGAGAAGGGAACGGCGAGTCGGCGGGCAGGGGCGGCTGCTGTCCGGATGCCGGCGCGGCAACCGCCAGAGCCGCTGCGACAGTTGCTGCGCGCAACGCGACCGCCGTTGCCGAGAAGCAGGCTCGCTTCGGATTCTCTCTTCGGTGCGGTTGCACCCTTACCGCCCGCTCCTGGTTCGGCCATGGTGCCGGGAGTAGGGCTCCGCAGGCCGTCAGGCTGCCCTGCGCGCCTCCTTGGCGTGCTCCGCGATGATCCTCTGCATGGTCGGGCGGAGGTCTTCGTGCCTTAGCGCGAAGGCGACGATGGCCTCCAGGAAGCCGTCCTTGGCGCCGCAGTCGAAACGCGTGCCTTCGAAGCGGAAGCCGTTGAACGGGACCCGGTCGATGCAGTCTGCCATCGCGTCGGTGATCTGGATCTCTCCGCCGGAACCGAGCTTCTGCTTGTCAAGTTCGTCGAACACCGCCGGGTCGAGGATATAGCGGCCGATCACGGCGAGGTTGGACGAGGCATCTTCTGGTTCGGGCTTTTCGGTCAGCCCGGTGGCGCGGCAAATGCGGCTGCCGGCGTCACCTTGCTGGATATCGAGGATTCCGTACCGCCTGGTGTGCTCCCACGGTACCTCCATCACCGCCGCCATGTTGCCGCCGACGGTGTGATAGGCCTCGATCATCTGCGCGAGGCAGGGCTTGTCGGCCATCACGACGTCATCGGGCAGCATCACCGCGAACGGCTCATCGCCCACCAGCTTGCGCGCACACCAGATGGCGTGGCCGAGACCGCGCGGCTCCTGCTGGCGAAGGAAGGTGATGCAGTCAGCCGGGAAGCGCGCGGCCTCGACCGCGTCGGCCAGGTCGTTCTTGTTGTCGCTGCGCAGCTTGTCGACCAGCGCGGGGCTGGCGTCGAAATGGTCGGCGATCGCCTCCTTGCCGTGCGCCGACACGATGATCAGCTCCTCGATGCCGCTGGCGGTGGCCTCCTCAACGGCATAGCTGATCAGCGGCTTGTCGATCAGCGGTAACATCTCCTTGGGGACGGCCTTGGTGGCGGGCAGGAATCGGGTGCCGAGACCCGCTACCGGGAATACCGCCTTGCGAATGTGTGTCATGCGTCGTTTCTCCTTGTTGTGCCGTCGAGGCATCGGTCGGGGGCGCCCGCTTCAGGCGACCTCCCGCAGGTTCAGGGAACTGCTGTCGACGCCGGCGGCATCCAGGGCGTGCGACAGCGCCAGCTTCTGTCGCTGGAGGTCGTCGGCGCTCTTGCCCTCGCAGCGAGCGACCAGGACGGCCTGCGTGTTGGAGGCGCGAAGCAGCCACCAGCCGCCGTCGTCGATGACGCGGACGCCGTCGATATCGATCACCTCGGCGGCGCTCTTCCCGACCTCGCGGCGCACCGCCTCGACGCAGTCGAACTTGCGCTCCTCGTCGCACTCGAAGCGCAGTTCGGGTGTCGTCAGGGTACGGGGCAGTCCGTCGAGCACGTCGGCGAGCGAAATTTCCGCCCAGTCGAGCGCGGCCAGCACGCGAAGCGCGGCATAGAGTCCGTCGTCGAAGCCGTACCAGTCGTCGGCGAAGAAGATGTGGCCGCTCATTTCGCCTGCGAGCGGTGCGCCGGTCTCGCGCATGCGGCCCTTGATCAGCGAATGGCCGGTGCGCCACATCTCCGCCTTGCCGCCGGCCCGCTCCACCTCGTCGAACAGGACCTGGCTGGCCTTCACGTCGGCGATGACGGTGGCGCCGGGCCGCTTGGCCAGCAGGTGTCGTGCCAGCAGCACCAGCGCCTGGTCCGGCCAGACGATCCGCCCCTTGCCGTCCACCAGGCCGAGCCTGTCGCCGTCGCCGTCGAAGGCGAGGCCGATGTCGCAGCCGTTCTCAAGCACCAGCTCCCGAAGCTGCTCGAGGTTCTCTTCCTCGCTGGGATCGGGGTGGTGGCCGGGGAAGGTGCCGTCGATATGCGCGTTAATCGTCACGTGCTCGCCGGGCATCCTGTCGAGCAGCGCGTTCATCACCTCGGCCGCGGCGCCGTGGCCGGGATCCCAGGCGCATTTCTGGCTGCCGGACAGCCGAAGCCCCTCCAGCAGCCGGTCGACGTAGGTCGGCAGGATCTCGACGTCCTGCACGCTGCCGGTGCCCGAGGCCAGGCCGCCGCTGGCGGCGCGCGTGCCCAGATCCCGGATCTGTTCGCCTGACAGGGTCCGGTCTCCGAGCATCAGCTTGAAGCCGTTGTGGCTCGGCGGGTTGTGGGAGCCGGTTACCATGATCCCGCCGTCTGCGTGCAAATGATGCGCTGCGAAGTACAGCATCGGAGTGGGTCCCCGACCCACGCGCTTTACGTCCATTCCCGCATCGGCGGCACCGGTGCACACGGCGTCGGCGAGGCCTGGAGAGTGAAGACGGCCGTCCCAGCCCACAGCCACGGTCTGGCCGCCGCGCTCCGCGACCACGCTAGCCAGCGACCGCCCGACGAAATAGGCGTCCTGTTCTGTCAGGGTGTCGCCGACGATCCCGCGAATGTCGTATGCGCGAAGGATGCTGGGGTGGAATTCGTGACGTTCGGACATGCTCAGGCTCCGTCTCGTATACCTTCGGGCGCCGGCAAGGTTCCGACTCCCTCCGTTGAACTGGACCATCGGGCCGCCGTCTTAATTCCGCATGGGCGAGGATTATTTCGCAGTAGCAGCAAAACTCGACCGCGGCGGGCAGACGCCCGGCGCGGGGAGGATTCGGCGGAACTTTTGGGGGTGAAAAAGCGTCTCTCCCACAGCAATCCGCAGCCTCGGGGCATGCGTGCATGACAGTGCCGTGCCGTTGCGGCGGAAGTGAATTCCAGTTCGACGGGAGGATTGATCCGTGTCCACGCACAGTGACCTCAGGGCAAAGCGCTCTGTGACGAACGCGGCGACCGCCGCTGCGTTCCTGGCCGTTATCGGGCTGGCTGCCTGTGGCGAGGAGGTCGAAGAGCAGCAGAGCCAGCAGGAGCCGATGCAGCAGGAGCAGCAGACAGCGCCGGATACAGCGCCGGTCGAACCGCAGATGCAGGAGGGGCAGACGCCCGAGCCCTTCCAGGAAGGGACTCCGCAGATGGAGCAGCAGGGAGAGGCGCCGCCCGAAGGCGGTATCCGCGAGCCGGAGTTACCGGCGCAGGAGGCGCCTCCTGAAGGGCAGATGCAGCAGGAGCAGACCGAACCGGCCCAGCCGGAGCGGCCGAATCCCTAGGCGCGGGAACAACCACAAGCGGCCCCTCCGAGCCCCGGCCGCGGTCGCGGCCGGGGCTTATGCGTGCCCTTCAAACTCTTTAGGAGGGCGCCATGTCAGGTGCGTTAGGGAACGTGAGAGGAAGGAGCATTCACGATGCGGAGCATTCTCCTCGCCATGCTGGTGGCAGGCATTCCCGGCGCCGCGCTGGCCGGCAAGTCCATCGAATACAGCGTCGGCGACGAAATTTATGAGGGCTACCTCGCCGAACCGGTTTAGCAGTCCAACGGCCTCGTCGTCATCGTCCATGACTGGGATGGCCTGACCGCATACGAGGAGCAAAGGGCCGAGATGATTGCCGATCATGGGTTTGACGCCTTCGCCGTCGACCTGTTCGGCAAGGGCAACCGCCCGGCGACGACGGAAGCGAGGAAGGAAGCCACCGCCGCGCTGTACAATGATCGCGAGAGGATGCGTGAGCTTCTTGCCGCAGGTCTCGAGGCAGCGCGCAAGAATGCGCAGGGCAGGATGATGGTGATCGGCTACTGCTTCGGCGGATCGGCGGCGCTCGAACTGGCGCGCTCGGGCACGGCGGAGGATGTCGTGGGCTATGCCATCTTCCACGGTGGCCTGACCACGCCGGACGGGCAGAGCTATCCCGGCGGCACTCCGCCGCTGCTCATCGCCCATGGCGGCGCGCATACCTCGGTGCCGATCGAGGAAGTCTCAGCGCTCCAGCAGCAACTGGAGCAGGCCGGAGTCCAGTACGAAATCGAAATATATTCGGGCGCTCCTCACGCCTTCACCGTTTTCGGATCCGACCGTTATCAGGAGCGGGCCGAGGAGCTTTCCTGGCAGGCGTTCCTGTCTTTCATGCAGCGTGAAATGGTGCAGAACTAGAGTGATCAGGGCGCGGTTTGGCAGGTTCCGTACCGGCATCGACCGAAAAGGCCGCCCGATGATTGCCATCTGTTGCCCATCTCTCTACCGTCAATGCAGCGGATAAACCGCACGCATTGGATAGGGAGAAGCGCATCATGACAGGAATCCGCACAATGGTCGTCGCCGGTGTCGCGGCGGCGGCCGTCGTTACCGGTTTTGCCGGAACCGCTTCGGCGGCCTGGGAGCCAAAGCAGCCGATCCAGATCCTCGTCGGCTTTTCGCCGGGTGGCGGTACCGACATCATCGCCCGGAACATCGCTTCTGCGGCGCAGCCGTTTTTCCCGGTGCCCCTGGTCGTGGTGAACAAGCCGGGTGCCGCGGGGAGCATCGCTGCCGAGACGGTCAAGAACTCGAAGCCTGACGGCTATACCCTGTTCGTCGCCGGCGGCAGCGAAAGCGTCTCGATGGGCAACCACCAGAAACTGGGCTACGACATTCGCAAGGACTTCACCGGCGTCATGCAGATCACCCGCCAGCGGGTGGCGATCACGGTGAACGACAGCTCTCCCTGGAAAACGGTCGGCGACATGGTCGAGGCCGTGAAGGCCGCGCCCGGCAAATACACCTTCGGCTCGTCCGGGGCCGGCAGCACCTACCATTCCATCATGCTGGTGCTCGCGCATGAGGCCGGACTGGATATGAAGCATACGCCGTATCAGGGGGGGGCACCGTCGCTTGCCGCCTTGCTCGGCGGGCATATCGACGTTACGCCGCTGGCTCCCGAGGAGTCCGCATCGGTCTACGAGGCGGGTCGCATCCGCTACCTCGCCCTGGCGTCGGACGGAAGGTCGCCGGCGCTTCCCGACGTACCTACCGTACAGGAAGAAGGTTACGACGTGTTCGTCGAGAACCTGAAGGGTTTCGCCGGCCCCGCCGGAATGCCGGACGAGGTGGTTGCCTACCTGCACGACAACTTCAAGAAGGCTCTTGAGTCCGAAGCCTTCAAGAAGCTGGCGGACAAGGCGAACCTCGAATTGCAGTACCGCAACGGCGAGGACTTCATGGGCGCGATCACCGACATGTACAACCAGATCGGTACGGCAGTTAAGTAAGTACGGTCGAGGTGTCGGCGGGCGGGGCGTCGGCGACGTCCCGTCCGTTCCGGGCCGAGTCGGGAGGATCGCGTCTTGCAACGGATCGACTGCGTCTTCGGTATCGCCGTGGCGATTCTGGCGCTCGCCTTCGTGTCGTTCGGCGTACCGACAATCAGTGACGAGTGGCGCCAGAGCGGCACCACGCGCTACTTCACGATGGGGCCGCGCTTCTATCCCTATGTGGCGGGGTGGCTGTGCGTCGTCTTCGGCGCGCTGATGGCGGTCCGGCCGCAAGCCGGCCTCCCTGACATGATCGATATCCGCAGCGATGCCCGCTGGCGTGTGCCGGCCCTGATGGCCATCGCCTTCGGCTATGTCGTGCTGATGCAGGTGTTAGGCTTCGTGCTCGCCAGCGCGGCCATGCTCGCGGTTGCGTTGGCCACCTTTGGCGTGCGCCGGTGGTACGTCATCCTCCCGGTGGTCGTGGTCGCGCCGCTGGCAATCAAGCTGCTGTTCCTGCGCGTCTTCGCCCTCGTCCTGCCTGGTGGCATGTTCGAATTGCCCTGGGTGCTCGGCTGATGGACCTCGTACTCACCGTTGCGCAGGACATTCTCAGCCCGCTCAACCTGCTGGTGCTGTTCGCCGGCGTGGTCGGCGGCATGGTGGTCGGGGCGATTCCGGGCCTCACCGTCACGATGGCCATCGCGCTGTCGATCCCGTTCACGCTTTCGATGGGGCCGACCCCGTCGCTGCTCATGCTGCTGGGCATCTATTGTGCCGGCACCTACGGTGGCAGCATTTCGGCCATCCTGCTCAATGCGCCCGGCACACCGGCATGCGCGGCGACAGCCGCCGACGGCTACGAACTGGCGAAGCAGGGCAAGGCCTACAAGGCCCTGCGCATGGCGATCATCGCATCGATCTACGGCGGCCTGTTCAGTACCGCCGTCCTGATCGTGCTGGCGCCGCAGATCGCCGAATTCGCGCTGCGGTTCGGACCGCCCGAACTGGCGATGCTGCTGGTCTTTTCGCTGACAGTGGTGGGCTCGCTTTCCGGCGACTCGATCCCCAAGGGGTTGTTCGCCGCCGCGCTCGGCATGGCGCTGGCTACGGTCGGGTCGGACCCGATGCTGGCCGTGCCGCGCTTCACCTTCGGCCAGTTCGAACTGTTCGACGGGTTCGCCTACATACCGCTGCTGATCGGCCTGTTCGCGCTGGCCGAGATGTTCGGCCAGGCGGAGTCCGGCTTCCGCACCGGCGGCGCGCTGATGCCGCTGAAGGGGGCGGACCCCGAGGGCAGCAGGGTCACCCGCGACGACCTGCGCCGCTGCGCCATTCCGATCTTCCGGTCCGGATTCCTCGGCGTGTTCGTCGGGATTCTGCCCGGACTCGGGTCGTCGATCGCGACCTTCCTCGGCTATGCCGAGACCAAGCGCGTGGCGAAGGACCCGTCGCGCTTCGGGAAAGGCGCCATCGAGGGAGTCGCGGCGTCGGAATCCGCCAACAACGCCGTCACCGGCGCTACCCTGATCCCGCTGCTTGCGTTGTCGATTCCCGGCGACGGCGTGACCGCCATTATCCTCGGTGCCTTCCTGATTCAGGGAGTCACGCCGGGCCCGCTGATCTTCCTGCAGAATCCGGACATCGTCTACACGGTGTATCTCGGCCTTATCGCTGCCAACATCCTGATGGGCATCGTCGCGGTGGTTGCCATGCGGCCGATGGTGACGGTGCTGAAGGTGCCCAAGCGGGTGCTTTACCCGATCATCCTGATGGTCTGCGTCGCCGGCAGCTATGCGATCCGCAACAACGTCTTCGACGTCTACGTGATGCTGGGGGCCGGCCTGCTCGGCTACGTGTTGCGGCTGTTCAATATCCCGGTGGCGCCGCTGCTGGTGGCCTTCATCCTGACGCGGCCCTTCGAGGAGGCGCTGCGCCAGGCGCTGGTCAGTTCCGAAGGCGACCTGACGGTCTTCGTCACCCGACCCATCGCCGCTTTCTTCGTGGTGCTGACGGTCCTCGCCATCCTCTTCACCGCGCGCCGTAATCTGCGTGGCGGCGGCCTTCGTACAGGCGATTAGCCGGGCGCAGGTCGTGTTCGGCCGGGGCGGGCCGTCACGGACGCGATATCGCCGTTCCCGGGGATGGCGTCCGCAGCATGGAGAAGGGCGATGGCCGAGGATCTGGTCTTCTACACGAACCCGATGTCGCGCGGGCGCATCGTCCGCTGGATGCTGGAAGAGGTCGGCGCGGGCTATCGCACTGAGCTGCTGGACTACGGCACGACGATGAAGGCGTCCGCATATCTTGCCATCAATCCGATGGGCAAGGTGCCGGCGATCGTCCACCGCGGTACGACTGTCACCGAGACCGCCGCGATATGCGCCTATCTGGCGGACGCCTTCCCCGATGCGGGGATGGCGCCGCCGCCGGCCGGGCGCGGCGCGTATTACCGCTGGCTGTTCTTCGCCGCGGGCCCGCTGGAAGCGGCGGTGTCGAACCGTTTTCTCGGCGTCGACCCGCCGGCCGACAAGCGGGCGATGGTCGGCTACGGCAGCTATGGCGCGGTGCTGGACACGCTGGAGAAGGCGGTCTCCGGGTCGCTCTACCTGGCAGGCGAACGGTTTTCCGCCGCCGACCTTTACGTCGGCTCGCATCTCGGATGGGGCATGGAGTTTGGCACCATCGAGAAGCGGCCGGCCTTTGTGGACTATTATACCCGGGTCGGCGACCGGCCGGCACACAGGCGCGCCACGGAACTCGACGACGCCGCGATGCCGCCCGCGGCGACCTGACTCTCAGCGGTTGCCCGGCCACTCCGGCAGGGGACGTTCCTCGTAGGGCAGGTCCCAGGCCGCGCAGTTGCCGGCATGGACGACCTCGGTCGGCAGCATGATCTCGGCGGGGATGGTCTCGCCGCGGAGGTGACGGATCGCCGCCTCGGTGGCGAGGCAGGCCATGGCCATCGCGTTGAACGCCGACGTGGCGAGCAACGTACCCTGCTGCAGCGCCTTTATCGCCTCCGGGATGGCGTTGACGCCGACGACCGGCGCGTGACGGCCGAGCGCAGCCATCGCATCGACCACGCCGAGCGCCATTACGTCGTTTGCAGTTGCCACGCCTGCGACATCCGGATGCGCTTGTAGCAGTGGGGAGACCGCCTTTTCCGCCGGTGCGCGCTGGTAGTCGCCGTGGCAGGCGCCGGCCACCGTGATGCCGTGGTGCTGCCGCGCCGCGTCGCGGAAGCCGCGGGCGCGCGGACCGGTGGTCGTCGATACCGGGTGACCATCCACCAGCAGCACCTTGCCGCGTCTGCCGATGTGGTCGAACAGATAGCCGGCGATGTCGTAGGCGAGGCGGTAGTCGTCGCCGCTGACATAGCTGACACACGGTATGCCCTCGGCCCGGCTGACCAGGAAGACGATCGGGATGCCTGCCTCCACCAGCCCGCCGATCTCGCCGTTCAGGGCGGTCGGATCGACCGGTGACAGGACGACGGCGTCGGGTCGGGCGCGCAGGGCGTCGCGGATCAGCGCGCGCTGCTGCTCGAGGTCGTCCGGAGCCTCCGGGACATAGTGGTCGACCTTTGCGCCGAAGCGCGCGGCCGTCCGCTCGGCACCGGTGCGGGCACCGGCATAGGCCGGGTTGGTCAGGTTCTTGGTGAAGACGGCGAGGCGGGGTGCGGATGCCATCGATCTGTCCTGTGCGGTGGCGAAGTCGTCCCAGCATGACGCAGAAGCGGAAGTGATGACACCCGTCCGGAGGTTGCGCAGGCGTCCGCGCGGCGGGCATTCTCCGTTTTCCTGTCCGAACCTGCCGGAATCCCGCGACGGCCATGAGCAGCCCCCACCTCGTCGTCGCGCTGTCTTCGCACGGCTACGGCCACGCGGCGATGACCGCGCCGGTCGTCGCCGCGCTGGCGGCGCGTATTCCGACGCTGGATGTCAGCCTGGTCTCGACCTTGCCCGAGGCATGGCTGCGTCAGCGCTTTCCGTCGGTCGGCGCGGTAGTCGGGGAGGATCTCGACGTCGGACTTGCGATGGCGTCTCCGCTCGATGTCGACCGGGAAGCCAGCTATTCGGCGTACCGGCGATTCCACGAGGAATGGGACAGGCGGCTCGCCGCGGCGTCGTCGCGTATCATCGGCCTGGCTCCGGATCTGGTCCTCAGCAACGTCGGCTATCTTCCCCTGGCCGTGGCGGCGCACGCCGGCGTGCCGTCCGTCGCCCTGTCCTCGCTGAACTGGCTGAGCGTCTTTCGGGCCTACTTCGGCGACCGGGCGGGGGCGGCGGCGATCATGGAGCGGATGCGGCAGGCCTATGCCGCCGCCGAGTTGTTCATCCGCTGCACGCCAGCGCTGCCGATGGAAGAGCTCGCGAACACGGTCGCGATAGGGCCGATCGCCGAGAGGGGAATGGACCGGCATGCCGAAATCGTCGCCCGGCTGGGTCTGGCATCGGATACGCGCCTGCTCCTGCTGTCGCTGGGCGGTCGCTACCCCAGCCCCGCGTCGGTGAAGGCGTTGCCCGCGATCGAGAATGCCCACTGGCTGTTGCCGCCGGACTGGCCGGTGGTCCGCGCCGACATGTCCCGCTCCGGGGCACTGGACGACTTCCGGTTCGCCGACATCGTGCGCTCCAGTGCCGCGCTGGTCACCAAGCCCGGCTACGGCCTCGTCACCGAGGCGGCATGCGCCGGCACGCCCGTGCTCTGTGTCCGCCGGGGCGACTGGCCGGAGGAGCCCGGCATGGTGCAGTGGCTGCATGACAGCGGTCGTTGCATCGAGATCACCCGCGACCGGTTCGATCGCGGGGACTTCGCCTGCGATCTGCGGGAACTTGCCGGCGGGCCGCGTCCCGCGGCGGTGGCCCCCTC
>JBBDQX010000181.1:0-28766 GCA_040905765.1 Acetobacterales bacterium | reverse complement strand
CGTGTGCAGGAGATCTCCACCATCACGCGCGGATTGAAGACGATCGCCAAGGAGCTGAACGTTCCCGTCCTCGCGCTTTCGCAGCTCTCCCGCGCCGTCGAGCAGCGGGAACCGAAGATCCCGCAGCTGTCCGACCTTCGGGAATCGGGCACCATCGAGCAGGACGCCGACGTGGTGATGTTCATCTACCGCGAGGAGTACTACCTGACCCGCAGCGAGCCGAAACGGCGCGAGAGCGAGGGCGACGAGAAGTTCATGGAGCGCATCGAACAGCACAAGCAACAGCTGCAGCAGGTGCGCAACGAGGCGGAAGTGCACATCGCCAAGCAGCGCCATGGCCCGACGGGCGTGGTCGAACTGTTCTTCAACGGCGAGCACACCAAGTTCGGCGATCTCGACAAGATCCACCGCGAAAGCGACTACTGAACGGGGCGTCCGGCCCGGCATGTGCTAATCTCCGCCCGCTATGGGGAACCCCGAAACCAGCGCCGCCGCCCTCCTTTACGTCGACCTGGAGGCGGTGGCGGCTAACTATCGGACGCTGCGCGGAATGCTGCGGCGCGGGGCCGCCTGCGCCGGGGTGGTCAAGGCGGACGCCTACGGCCTCGGCGCGGCAAAGATCGCACCCGTGCTGTGGCGCGAGGGCTGCCGGCACTTCTTCGTCGCCCAGGCCGCCGAGGGCATGGCGCTGCGCGAGGCACTGCCGGACGAGGCGTGGATCGCCGTGCTGAACGGGCCTGCGCCGGGCAGCGAGGACGAGGTGCTCGCACACCGGCTGACACCGGTGCTCAACTCGCTGCAGCAGGTCGATGCGTGGGCGGCACTGGCACGCAACCGGAGCGAGACACTTGGCGCCCTGCTGCATGTCGATACCGGCATGTCGCGGCTCGGTCTCGACCGGAAGGAACTCCACGCCCTGGCGGAAGACCATAGCCGCCTGGACGGCATTCGCCTTGAGTACGTGATGAGCCATCTCGCCTGCGCCGACGAGCCGGCGCACCCGCTCAACGCGCAGCAACTCGAGGAATTCAATGCCGCGCGGCGACGCCTGCCGCAGGCGCCGGCCTCTCTCACCAATTCGCCCGGCATATACCTCGGCGCCGCCTACCACGGCGATCTGGCGCGTCCCGGGATGGCGATCTACGGCCTCAACCCGACCCCGGACGCCCCCAATCCGATGACGCAAGCTGTTAATCTGAAAGGGAAAATCATACAGATCCGGCAAATTGACACCCCCCGGACCGTTGGCTATGGTGCCGCCTGGCGCGCGCAAGGACCGACCCGCATCGCCACCGTCGGCGTCGGCTATGCCGATGGGTTTCTCCGACATTTGAGCAATCGGGCGACCGCCTACTTTGGAGATACACCTATTCCGCTGGTCGGCCGCGTATCGATGGACCTGATCACGCTGGATATCAGCGCCCTGCCGCCGGACGCGGCCGCCCCGGGCACCCTCATCGACCTCATCGGCAAGCACAATCCGCCCGACGCGGTGGCCGACGCCGCCGGAACGATCGGCTACGAGATCCTGACGTCGCTCGGCGCGCGCTACCATCGGGTCTATACCTGACCATGACGGCGGTGTTCAGGCCGGTCGGCCGCATCTTCCTCGATTTCCTGGCGACCGCCGGCCGCATCGTGCTGTTCATGTCGAACGGCGTGTCGCACTGCCTGCGGCCGCCCTTCTATCCCGCCCAGATGCTGCGGCAGTTCCTCGACATCGGCTTTTACTCCCTGCCGGTTGTCGGACTGACCGGCCTGTTCGCCGGCATGGTGCTGGCGCTGCAGACCTCGTCCGGCTTTGAACGTTTCAACGCCGAGGGCGCCGTGGCGATGGTTGTGGCCCTGTCGGTAACGCGAGAACTCGGCCCGGTCCTCGCCGGGCTGATGGTCGCGGGCCGGATAGGCGCCTCGATGGCTGCCGAGATCGGCACGATGCGGGTGACGGAGCAGATCGACGCGCTGACCACGCTGTCGACCAACCCGTTCAAGTACCTGGTCGCGCCGCGGCTACTCGCCGGCACGCTGATGCTGCCGTGCCTGGTCGCCGTCGCCGACATCATCGGGATCTTCGGGGGCTACGTGGTCGGCGTCTACAAGCTCGGATTCAATCCGGCAGGCTATCTCAGCCAGACCTTCGACGTGCTTGAGCCGATCGACGTCATCTCGGGCCTGACCAAGGCGGCAGCCTTCGGGTTCCTCACCGCCCTGATGGGCTGCTATCACGGCTACCACTCGCGCGGCGGCGCACAGGGCGTTGGCGCAGCGACCACCAATGCCGTGGTTTCGGCCTCAATCCTGATCCTCTGCTTCAATTACATCATCACCGAGCTGTTCTTTGGCATATGAGCGCGTCACAGCCCAAGATCCGCCTGAAGGACCTCCGCAAGAGCTTCGGCGACAAGGTCGTTCTGGACGGCATCGACATCGAGGTCGGAGAAGCCGAATCCCTCGTCATCATCGGCGGTTCAGGCACCGGGAAATCGGTGATGCTGAAGTGCGTCCTCGGCCTGCTGACGCCCGACTCCGGCGTCATCGAAATCGACGGCCGCGACGTGCTGAAGATGCCGGGTCGCGAGCGAGAGGCGGTAAACCGCCGGATCGGCATGCTGTTCCAGGGAGGCGCGCTGTTCGACAGCTTGCGGGTCTGGCAGAACGTGACCTTCGCACTGATGCAGCAGGAGAGCATCAGCCGCTCCGCCGCACGCGACAGGGCCATCGACAAGCTGGCGCAGGTGGGGCTCGGCAGCCAGGTCGCGGACCTCTGGCCGGCGGAGCTGTCCGGAGGCATGCAGAAGCGCGTCGCGCTGGCCCGGGCCATCGCCACCGACCCGGAGATCATCTTCTTCGACGAGCCGACCACCGGGCTCGACCCGATCATGGCCGACGTGATCAACGAACTGATCCGCGACACCGTCAACAAACTTGGCGCCACGGCGCTGTCGATCACCCATGACATGGCGAGCGCCCGTAAGATCGCCGACCGGATAGCCATGATCCATCGCGGCCGGATCATCTGGGCCGGAGCGGCCTCGGAGATCGACGCCAGCGACAACGCATACGTCGACCAGTTCATCCACGGCCGTGCCGAGGGACCCATACAGATGGAGGTGCGTCGCTGAGATGGCCCGCGCCGGCAACCGTTATGTCTGCCAGGAATGCGGGGCCGTCCACGCCAAGTGGAGCGGCCGATGCGAGGCCTGCGGCGCCTGGAACGCCATCGTCGAGGAGGCCCCCGTCGCCGCCGGCCCGGGCCGTGCCAAGGCGAGGGGCGGCCGCAAACTGGAGTTGGTCGGCCTGCGCGGCCCGTCGCAAATGACGCCGCGCCGCACGACCGGCATAGGCGAGTTCGACCGCGTCTGCGGCGGCGGGCTTGTTCCTGGCTCGGCCGTCCTCGTCGGCGGCGACCCGGGGATCGGCAAATCCACCCTGCTGCTGCAGGTGGTCGCCGCACTGTCGAAGCGCCACGGGGTCGCCTATTTTTCCGGCGAAGAGGCGGTCGACCAGATCCGCCTTCGTGCCCACCGGCTGGGCGTGGCCGACGCCCCCGTCGGCCTCGCCGCGGCGACCGACGTGGCGGACCTGCTGGCCACGCTGGACGGCGCCGACCTTCCCGATGCGGTGGTGGTGGACTCGATCCAGACCATGTTCGTGAAGGAGCTCGACTCCGCCCCGGGCACCGTCGCGCAAGTAAGGGCCTCGGCCCAGGCACTGATCGGTGCCGCCAAGAGCCGCGGTTTCGCCCTGTTGCTCGTCGGTCACGTCACCAAGGAAGGCGCCATCGCCGGCCCGCGCGTCCTGGAGCACATGGTCGACACGGTGCTGTACTTCGAGGGCGACCGCAGCCACCAGTTCCGAGTGCTCAGGGCGACCAAGAACCGGTTCGGCGCGACCGACGAGATCGGCGTGTTCGAGATGACCGACGCCGGCCTGGTCGAAGTGCCGAATCCCTCCGCGCTGTTCCTCGCGGAACGGCGCGGCAACGTCGCCGGGGCAGCGGTGTTTGCCGGCATCGAGGGCTCCCGGCCCGTTCTGCTGGAAATCCAGTGCCTGCTCGCCCCGGCCATGGGCGGCAGCCCGCGCCGCGCGGTCGTCGGCTGGGACAGCCAGCGGCTGTCGATGGTGCTGGCGGTGCTCGAGGCCCGCTGCGGTTACTCGCTCGCCGGCAACGACGTTTACCTGAACGTGGCAGGGGGCCTGCGCATTGCCGAGCCGGCCGCCGACCTGACCGTTGCGGCGGCAGTGCTGTCGTCCCTCAACAATCAGCCGACGCCGCCCGACGCGGTGTTCTTCGGCGAGATAGGGCTGAGCGGTGAAATCCGACCGGTCGGCCGCACCGACCTCCGGCTGAAGGAGGCGGCGAAGCTCGGCTTCCGCCGTGCGGTCGTGCCCAAGCGCCGCGCAGCGCGCGGCGACGGCAGGCGCAAGGGCGAGACCGGCGCGCCGGACGGCCTGACCGTCACCGAAATCGGGCATCTCGGCGATCTCGCCCGGGTCATCGAAACGGGCGCACCGGGGCCGGCGATGGTGGCAGGACATGGATAGCCTGCCGATCAACCTGTTCGACCTCGCCGTCATCGCCATCGTGCTGGTCTCGGGCGTGCTGGCGTTCTTCCGCGGCCTGGTACACGAAGTGCTGGCGATCGCCGCTTGGGTAGGCGCGGTGCTGATCGCGATGCACGCGTTCCCGGTGGCGCGCCCGTTCCTGCGCTCGCTGATCGAGATGAAGCTGGTCGCGGACCTCGCCACCGGCGCGCTGTTGTTCATCGTCAGCCTGCTGGTCCTGACCGCCATCACCCGCACCCTCGCCCGGCTGGTGAAGGGCAGCGCGCTGAATGCCGTGGATCGCTCGCTCGGCTTCGTTTTCGGGCTGCTGCGCGGGGCGGTTCTGGTGGCGTTGGCGTGGATGTTCGCCACCTGGGTGGTGCCCGCCCAGAACTATCCGGACTGGATTCTGACCGCGAAGACATTACCTCTGGTGCGTCAGGGCGCGGACCAGATTCAACACATCATTCCCGAGCAACTGGTCGTACGCCGGACGGCGGCACCGGCCCGTCAGGAAAATGCACCGCCGAGCAGCGGCGAGACCTTCGAACGATTGACCAGTCCGCCAGCGCAGGCACCCGAAGGGGCTGACCGCGAAGGCTACGATCGCAGCGAGCGACGGGAAATGGATCGTCTGATCCAGGGGAATCAGTGACGATGAAACATCTCATCGGCGACGACCGGTTCCATGAAGAATGCGGCGTCTTCGGCATTTTCGGGACGGAGGACGCGGCGGCGCGGGCAGCGCTCGGGCTGCATGCCCTGCAGCACCGCGGACAGGAAGCGGCCGGCATCGTGACCTGCGACGGCCACCAGTTCCACAGCCACCGCGGCATCGGCCACGTCGCCGACAATTTCAGCACCGAAAGCGTCATGGAGAGCCTGCCCGGCAATTCGGCGATCGCGCACAATCGCTATTCGACAACCGGAGCGCCGCTGCTGCGGAATGTGCAGCCGCTGTTCGCGGACTTCGACTTCGGCGGGCTCGCGATCGCGCACAACGGCAATCTCACCAACGCCCTCACGATCCGCCAGCAACTCGTCAAGCGCGGCTGCATCTTCCAGTCCACGACCGACACCGAGGTGCTGATCCACCTCATCGCCACCAGCCCCTACAGCCATGTGACCGACCGGATCGTCGACGCGATGCGGCAGGTCGAGGGGGCGTATTCCGTGGTGGCCATGACAGAGAATGCCCTTATCGCGCTGCGCGATCCCCTTGGCGTCAGGCCGCTCGTTCTCGGCCGCGTCGAGAGCGGGTACATCGTCACCTCCGAAACCTGCGCGCTCGACATCATCGGGGCCGACTTCGTGCGCGACGTCGAGCCCGGCGAGGTCATTGTCGTGAAGAAGAACGGGGTCGAGAGCTTCAAGCCCTTCACGCCCCACAAGTCGCGCTTCTGCATCTTCGAGTTCATCTACTTCGCGCGCCCCGACAGCCTCGTGGAGGGCCGCAACGTCTATGAGGTCCGCAAGCGGATCGGCGCCGAACTGGCGCGGGAAAGCGGCGTCAGCGCCGATCTGGTCGTGCCGGTGCCGGATTCCGGCGTGCCGGCAGCGATGGGCTTCGCCGACGAGTCCGGCATTCCCTACGAGCTCGGCATCATCCGCAACCACTACGTCGGCCGGACCTTCATCGAGCCGACGGACAAGATCCGCCACCTCGGCGTAAAACTGAAGCATAACGCCAACCGGCACCTGATCGAAGGCAAGCGGGTCGTGCTGGTCGACGACTCCATCGTGCGCGGCACCACCTCGGTGAAGATCGTCGAGATGATGCGTACTGCCGGGGCCCGCGAGGTCCACATGCGCATATCGAGCCCGCCGACCACGCATTCGTGCTTCTACGGCATCGACACCCCCGAGCGCGACGACCTCATGGCGGCGCGCCATAACGTCGAGGAGATGGCGCGTATCATCGGCGTCGACAGCCTCGCCTTCATCACGATGGACGGCCTGTACCGGGCGGTCAGCGGGCAGGAGCGCAACAGCGGTACGCCCCAATTCTGCGACGCCTGCTTCACCGGCGACTATCCCATCCCCCTTACCGACCGCGAGGGCGGCCCCGCTTCGCCGCAGCTCTCGCTGCTGGCAGAACGTTGAGTTCCGCGGGGCCACTGGCCGGGCGCGTCGCCATCGTCACGGGCGCGTCCCGCGGGATCGGCGCGGCAGCGGCAGTCGCGCTGGCGGCGGCAGGCGCGCAGCTGGTTCTCGTCGGCCGCACCAGCGGCGGTCTGGAGGAAACCGACGACGCGATCCGCCGCGCCGTACCCGACCGCAAGGACGGCGCCACCCTGGTGCCGATGGATCTGACGGACGGATCCATGATCGACCAACTCGGCGCCGCGGTGCACGAGCGGTTCGGGCGCCTCGACGTCCTGGTCGGCAACGCGGGCGTGCTGGGGGAGTTCAGGCCTCTGGCACACTACACGCCGGCGATCTGGGACAAGGTCGTGAACACCAACCTGACCGCGAACTGGCGACTGATCCGCGTCATGGAGCCACTGCTGCGGCAATCGGATGCCGGGCGGGCGATCTTCGTGACCGCGGGCGTGGCAACCGAGCCACGGTCGTTCTGGGGTCCCTATGCGGTCTCGAAGGCGGCCCTTGAGATGCTGGCGGGTATCTGGGCCGAGGAGTTGCGACGCACGCCGGTCCGGATCAACCTGATCGATCCCGGTATTGTCCGTACGCGGATGCGTGCCCAGGGATTCCCGGGCGAGGATCCTGAAGCCCTTCCGCCCCCCGAAAGCGTCGCCGGCCTGTTCGTCGAGCTCGCCTCACCCGGATGCGTGCGCCACGGGGAGACCCTTCGTGCCTGCTAGATTGCTCCTCGTTGCGATCGCCATCGCGACCGCGCTGGCCGCGCCGCCGGCGTTAGCGGACGACGATGACTGGGTCTGGAGCGTCCAGATCGAGAACGACATGTTCGGCAGCGGCGTGGACCAGCACTACACCCACGGAACCCGCATTTCCGCCCAGGTCCCGCTGGACGACGAAGGGTGGCTGACCCGGAAGGTACTGCACCTGTCCGACCGGACGCCGGGCTATGCGACGATCGCGACCAGCCGCGTCAGCTATGTGCTCGGCCAGAGCATGTATACGCCGAGCGACATTACGATACCGGCGCCTCAGCCCAATGACCGGCCCTACGCGGGATGGACGTATGTCGGTGCGGCGGTCGAGACCGTGCGGCCCAAGACGACCGACATCATCGAACTCAACGTCGGCATCGTCGGACCCAGTTCCTACGCGGAACAGATCCAGACCAGGGTCCACGACATCGTCGGTTCTCCCGAGCCGCGCGGCTGGGAGCACCAGCTCAGCGACGAGCCGGGAATCGTGCTCGCCTATGTCCGGCGCTGGCGCGACAAGCCCCTCGGGGATCTCTATGGCTGGTCCAGCGACGTGGTGCCGCATGCCGGCCTCAATGCCGGCAATATCTTCACCTACGGTGCCATCGGCGCGACGTTCAGGATCGGGCACAACCTCGCCACGGACGAGGGCCCGCCCCGTGCCATTCGCCCCAGCCTCCCCGGATCCGACTTCTTCGACGCCGACGCGATGCCCGGCGGCTACTTTTTCGTCGGTTTCGAGGCCAGGGCCATGGCTCGCAACATCTTCCTTGACGGCAACACCTTCCGCGACAGCGCGAGCGTCGACAAGGAGCTGCTGGTCGGCGACATCCAGGCCGGTTTCGTACTTAATGCCGGCAGCTATCGCCTGGCACTGAGCCAGACGATCAGAAGCAGAGAGTTCGAGGGGCAGGAGAGTACGGACATGTTCGGCGCCTTGACCCTCTCCGTACGGTTCTGAAGGAGACGAGGCATCCTGTCCGCGTCCAGCCGGACGCAGGGCTCTTCAACGCCCCGGGTCGTAAGGGTTCTCACCGCGCCGGACCGACAGGCGGATCGGCACGCCATCCAGCCCGAACGCCTCACGCAGGCCGTTGACCAGATAGCGGCGGTAGTGGGCCGGCAGTTCCTCGGCCCGGCTGGCGAACAGCACGAAGGTCGGCGGCCGCGCCTTGATCTGGGTGACGTAGCGGAGACGCAGGCGGCGCCCCCGCACGATCGGCGGCGGATGCGCCTCGGTCATCGCCTCCAGCCAGCGATTCAGTCTGGACGTGGATATGCGCGTCTGCCAGATGTCGTAGGCGGCCAGCACCGCGGGCATCAGCTTCTCGACGCCGCCGCCCTGCAGGGCCGACAGCCGCACTACAGGCACACCGCGAACCTGCGGCAGCGAACGTTCAAGGATATCCTCGACCTGCCGGATCGCTTCCCGCTTTTCCCCCACCGCATCCCACTTGTTGAGCGCGAGCACCAGCACGCGCCCCTCCTCGACAATCTGACGGGCGAGGTTGAGTTCCTGCCTCTCGAGCGGCATCGAGGCGTCGATCACCAGCACCACCACGGCCGCCAGACGCACGGCGCGCAGCGTCTCCGTAGCCGATAGCTTTTCCAGACTCTCACTGATCCGCGCCTTGCGGCGCAGGCCCGCCGTATCCACAAGCCGGATCGGACGACCGCCCCACGACCAGTCGACAGGGATCGCATCGCGGGTGACGCCCGGCTCCGGGCCGGTCAGCAGCCGTTCATCGCCGAGGAGACGGTTCGCCAGCGTCGACTTGCCGACATTGGGACGACCCACGATGGCGAGTTGCAAGGGGCCCGAGGGGCGTTCCTCGTCCCCGCCATCCTCATGGAAATCCTCTTCGGACGGCGTGTCCTCGGAACGGATATCCGCCAGCGCGGGCACCGCCTGCAGCAAGGCGGCGCCAAGATCGCCCAGCCCCAGACCATGCTCCGCCGACACCGTCACCGGCTGCCCGAAGCCGAAGCCGTGGGCCTCGAAGGCCGTGGCGTCGCCGGCGCTGCTCTCCGCCTTGTTGACCACGACGACGACGGGCCGATTCGCCTTGCGGAGCATCGACGCGAACTCGCTGTCCTGTGGCAGCAGCCCGGCGCGCCCGTCAACCACGAACAAAACCGCATCCGCTTCCTGCACCGCCCGCGCCGTCTGGCGCTGCATGCGCGCCTCCAGCGTATCGCCGCGCGCTTCCTCCAGTCCGGCGGTGTCCACCGCCGTGAATTGCAGCCCGTGCAGTTGCGCCTCGCCTTCCCGCCGATCCCGGGTCACACCGGGCCGGTCATGGACAATGGCGAGGCGACGCCCGACCAGCCGGTTGAACAGCGTCGACTTGCCGACGTTGGGACGACCGACGATGGTAACGACTGGGAGACGATGTCCGCTGGTCATGTTCGGGGTCGCAAGCAGGCGTGGCGTGGCGTGGCGTGGCGTGGCGTGGCGTGGCCTGGCGTGGCCTAGCGATAAGCGACGAGTTGGGCCCCTTCCGTCAGGAAGAAGACGGTCTCACCGGCAACCACGGGCGGCACCGTCACGCCATCCGGGATGCCCACGCTACCGAGCACGGTCCCGTCATAGGGCGAGATGGCAATGGCAACGCCATGCGAACCGGCCGCGATCAGCCGGTCGCCGACGAGAACTGGGCCGGTCCAGGACACCGGATCGTTCCGGGGATCGTTGTCGATGAAGCGCGCCAGCTGCCGCACCCACGCGATGGAGCCGTCATCCCGCGTCAACGCCACAAGCTCGTTCGACGTGGTAATCAGGAAAATGTAACCGCCGGCAACCCAGGGGGTTTCGACGCCGCCTATCTCCCGGTCCCACAGGCGGGCGCCGGAACGCAGGTCGTAGCTGGCGTGCAGCCCGGCATTGCTGATGATATGGACCCGCCCCCGGTCGATCACCGGCATCGCGCGGATGTCGGCGAGCGCCGAAACGGCATCGGGCTGGCGGGTTGCTACCAGCGAGTCCTGCCAGGCCGTGCGGCCCGTCTCGACGCGCAGCGCGAATATCTCGCCGGACGAATAGACGGTGACCACGAGGCCCTCCTCCACCGCCGGGCTGGCGGTGCCGAGCAGCATCGCCATCTCCTCGGCGCCGCGATGACTCCACAGCGTGCTGCCGTCCTGCGACGACAGCGCGAGAAGCTGGTTGTCCACGGAGGTGACGAAGACCCGCCCGTCGAGCACGGTGGGACCGCTGCGGGCCGGCGCACTGAGCGGCCGTCGCCAGAGCACCTGGCCGTTCGCGTCGTCCAGCGCCATTACCTCGGCGAGCCCGGTCGCCACATACAGGCGCCCGTCCCAGTACGAGATGCCGCCACCGGGCAGTCCGGAGCTCTCGTCGGGCGGCTGCGCGTCGAAGCGCCACAGCTCCCGGCCGGAAGACTGGTCCGTCGCCTGTACGACGGCATCGGCGTCGATGGTATAGACCCTGCCTGCCGCGACCACGGGCGGTGAGAGAATCCGCCGATCGCCGTCGGTGCCGCTCCCGACGTTCGCGGTCCATGCCCGCTGCAGGTTCTCCCCCACGGCGATGTGATGCATGGCGTGGTTCTGATAGCCACCCGGCTGTGGCCATTCCGGATTGGGTGTGGGCCGCGGCAGCAGGACCTCCCGCGACTGCATGCCGGAATCCGGCTGAAGGGTGCGGTCGGCCTCGAGCACCGAGATGCGCTCTCCAGGGAGGGGATCCTCCGGCACCTCAAGCAGCCGGTCGACAAGAGAGCAGCCGGTCAGGCCGGCGGCGAAGGCGACGGCCACCGCGGTGGCGCGCAGACGCTTCATGGCCCTAACCCTTTTGCCCGATGATGGCCAGCATTTCCGCCGCGCGCGCACGAATCCCCTGCGGCGCCTCGCCGTCGTCGGACAACTCGCGATAAAGCCCCGCGGCGTCCTCCGCGTTGCCGCGCCGCAGCGCCAGAGCCGCCAGGGCCTCCCGGGCCGTATGCCGCCAGGGGGCGCCCGGCCGGGCAAGGGGCTCAAGCCGCTCCTGCAGGGCAGCGGGCTCCGCTTCGTCGAGCGTATCGAGCGCGATCAGCAGATTCGCGAGCTGCCGGTAGATGTCGTCGACGCTCTCGTCTGCGACTATCTCCTCGTAGACACTCAGGGCACCGGCCCCATCGCCGGCCTGACGCCGAAGAGAGGCGGCGCGAAACCGGGCCAACACCTCGTAGCCGGTCGAGGAATCCGCCGCCAATGCCTCGAATCGGCCCAGCGCATCCTGCTGCCGGCCCTCGACGACGAGTTCCATGGCCTCCACGAAACGCGCGCTCTCGGACATCCGGACCGAACTCCGGTACCAATCCCAGCCTTGGTAGCCGGCGACGCCGAGCACCAGCACCACGGCCAGCCCGAGGACATAGTGGCCGTACTTCTTCCACAGCAGCGCGTAGCGCTCCTGCTTCAGTTCCTGATCGACTTCACGGAAGATATCGGACACGGCAGCCTCATCGGGGGCGACAGGTCGCTTGTGACGGGACCGGAATCGCCGGTCGCGCCCGCCGTTCCGGCGCGCGAAAGGGCGCTACCATAGCGGCTGGCCCCGTTGAAGGCAAACGGCGCAAACAGCAGGATTCGCGCGCCTTACAACGACCTCGGACGGGCGGGATATGGCGTTAAGCCTATCTTTACCCTGGCCCTGTAATCACACTCTGTCGTAAACCGGCCCTGAGCGGGCCGGGCGGCGCTAGGGGCGTCGGAGGGGGGCAAGATGATCGGGCGAATTTCGCGATCCATCCGCGTAGCGGCGACCTGCGCGGTACTGGCATCTCTAGCCGCCTGCGGCACGGTGGCGCCCTATCCTTTCCTGGCAATCGTAGGTGGCGAGACGATGAGCCTGTCGACCACCGACAAGACGCTAGGCGACCACCTTGCATCCGCCGTGACCGGAAAGGACTGCTCGACCTTCGAGGCGCTGGAGAAGCGCCCGTACTGCCAACCCCGCACGGAGCCCGCTGACCTCAGCGTCAAGGACCCGTACTGCTACCGCACGCTGGGCAACGTGGACTGCTACGACCGCACGTACAAGTATCCGACTCCGAGCCAGCGCGTCGGCGGCTGATCGCATTCCCTCATCCGCCGGGACTCTGCCGGGTGGACGCTCGCGACGAATTACGCAAGACTATGGGTCGGCTCGGCGCCCCGTTCGCGAACGGACGCGGCCTCGGCCCGAGGGAGGCGAGAAGGCGACAAGCGGGAGCCGATGTCCGACCCGATACAACTGCGCACGAACGGACGAAAGCTGCCGTTCGTGCGGTTCGACAGGCAAGAGCTCAATCAGATACTCAACGTGTACAGCACGCGGGTCGCGAGCGGCGAATGGCGCGACTACGCCATCGATCAAGGCCGCGGAAAGGCTGTCTTCTCCATCTTCCGCAGCTCACACGAGGCCCCGACCTTCTCGATCCTCAAGTTGCCCGCGGGCAGCAACCGCCGCGGGGCCTATCTGGTTATGAACGGCCCCCGGCAGCTTAAGTGGGCCCGCTCGCTGACCGAAGCCCTGCAGGTCTTCGAGCGGCGGCTGGTGCTCGTCTCCTCCTGAGCGCGTCTCTCACCCCACCCCCCGATATGCTACACAGGGGCCACGGGAAAGGGGTGTGCCGCACGTGACCAGACTGCTCTCCATCGCGATCCTGCTCGCCGCGCTAGCCTCAGGTGCGGCGTTCGCGCAGACCTACGAGGATGGCCTCAAGGCGCTGAACGACGGCGATGCCGACACCGCTTCGGAAGTCTGGCTGCCGCTGGCCCGCAACGGGGACGCGCGCGCACAGTACGCGGTGGGGCGCCTGTATTTCAGCGGAGAGGGCGTCGCCCAGCACTACCAGAAGGCGCTCTACTGGTTCGAGAAGGCCGCCGACACGGGCCATGCGGACGCCCACTTCTATATCGGGCTGATGCACGAGCGCGGCCTCGGCGTACAGCAGAACCTGCTCGCGGCCGCCGAGTGGTACAAGAAGGCGATCCAGTGGGGCAATGTCACCGACGCCTACTACCGGCTCGGGCGACTCTACCTCCATGGCCTCGGCACCCCCGACAACATCGCCAACGCGTTCGAATACATGCAGGCAGCCGCGCACAAGGGCCACCGCCTCGCCCAGTTCCACATGGGCGCGATCCACGAACAGGGCTGGGGCGTCGAGCAGGACTACATCGAGTCGTTCAAATGGTACGCACTCGCATCGAACGCAGGGGACGTACTGCTTGATGGTGCCGAGGAATACAACGTCGGCAAGGCGCTGGGGAACCTGGAGGCCCGGATGACGCCGCTGCAGCTCGCCGTGGCGGAGCGGCGCATCAACCGGTGGCGTGAATCCCAGCCGCGGTAGCGGCCCGGATCAGCCGCCGCCGACCTCAATGACGGTGCGGCCTCGGGTCCGGCCCTTCAGGATCTTGCCGGCGAGATCAAGGACCTCCTCCAGCCCGATGGTCTCGATCGCCTCGTCCAGCTTGTCTTTCGGCATATCCCGTGCCAGCCGCTTCCATGCCGCGGCACGGCGCTCGCCCGGACACATCACCGAATCGATGCCCAGCAGGTTCACGCCGCGCAGAAGGAACGGCAGGATCGAGGCATGCACGTCGGTGGCCCCGGCCAGGCCGCAGGACGCCACCGATCCGCCGTAGCGCATGCCGGTCAGGGCATGCGCCAGCAGGTTGCCGGCGACCGCGTCGATGGCGCCGGCCCAGCGCTCCCTGTCCAGCGGCCGCTGCGGAGGCTCGGCCATGGTGCTCCGGTCGATGATCTCGGACGCGCCGAGCGCCTTGAGGTAGTCGGCGTTCTCCGGGCGTCCCGTGACCGCGGCGACCTTGTAGCCCAGCGTCGCCAGGACGGAGACGGCTACGCTGCCGAGCCCTCCGGACGCGCCAGTCACCAGCACCGGCAGGTCCGTCGACGGATCGAGGCCATGGTCCTCCAACGCCATCACCGCCAGCATGGCGGTGAATCCGGCCGTGCCGATACCCATCGCCTGACGCAGGTCGATGCCGTCGGGCAGCTTTACCAGCCACTCCCCGCGCACGCGCGCACGTCCGGCATAGCCGCCCCAGTGCGTCTCGCCGACCCGCCACCCCGTCAGAACCACCTTGTCGCCGGTCTTGAAGCCGGGATTGTCCGACCGGACGACCGTGCCCGAGAAATCGATGCCGGGAACGTGCGGGTAGCTGCGTACCAGCCGGCCCTGCCCCTTCAGGATCATCCCGTCCTTGTAGTTCAGGTCGGAGTAGGCGACGTCGATCGTGACGTCGCCGTCAGGCAGATCCGCGTCGGAGATATCCTCCATGGCGGCCGTGATACCGTCGGCGCTCTCGCGCAGCACGACGGCAGGAAAAGTCGCGTCGTCGCTCATCGCCCCTCCTCCGGCGGCAAACAGTCTCCGAACCGGGCGAGACTGCCGCGCGGCTCCCCCAGTATCTCGTCCTCCCGCATGACGATATGGCCCCCGACGACGGTCATGCGAGGCCACCCCGTCACCTCTACACCGTCGAAGGCGGTCCAGCCGCAGACGGATGCGATCCAGTTGTCCGTGATGGTCTGCTTGTGGCGGAGGTCGACCAGCGTCAGGTCGCCGTCATAGCCGACCGCGAGCCTTCCCTTGGAAGACAGGCCGAAGATGCGCGCCGGGCCGGCCGCCATCAGGTCGACCAGCCGCTCGATGGTCAACCGGCCGGCGTTCACGTGATCGAGCATCACCGGGACGGTGGTCTGTACGCCGGTCATTCCCGCCGGCGTGTCCGGATAAGGCCGCTTCTTGGCCTCGCGGGTATGGGGCGCATGGTCCGACGCCACCACGTCGACCAGCCCGCTGCGCACCGCCATCCAGATCGCCTGGTAATGCTCCGGCCCCCGCACCGGCGGATTCATCACTGCGATGCCGCCCAGATTGTCATAGCACTCCGGCGCAACGTGGGTGATGTGGTTGGGCAGCACCTCGACGCTGACCAGTTCCTTGTGGTCCTTGAGGAAGGCCATCTCCTCAGCGGTCGAGACGTGCAGGATGTGCGCCCGCCGGCCGGTCTTCCTCGCCAGGGCGACGATACGCTGCGTGCAGCGCAGCGCGCATTCCACGTCGCGCCACTCGGCGTGACGCTCATAGGGATCGCCCGGCTTCAGCATCGCCCGGCGCTCACGCAACCGGTATTCGTCCTCCGAGTGATAGGCGATCCGCCGGAAGCCGCTGCGCATGACTGCCTCCAGGGACTCGTCGTCCTCGACCAGCAGATTGCCGGTGGAACTGCCGGCGAACACCTTGATGCCGCAGCAGCCGGGCTGACGCTCCAGCTCGGCCAGATCATCGATGTTGTCCTTGGTCGCGCCGACATAGAAGCCGATGTTGCACCAGAGCTTTCCCTGGACGTACTCGGTCTTCCAGCGGAAGCGCTCCACCGAGTCGATGGCGGGGTCGGTGTTAGGCATGTCGAACACCGTCGCCACGCCGCCCAGCGCGGCACCGCGACAACCGGCCTCGATGGTCTCGCAATCCGGAAAGCCCGGGTCGCGGAAATGCACCTGGCTATCGATCAGTCCCGGGAGAACGTGCAGTCCGGCCGCGTCGACCTCCTCGGCCGCCGCGGCAGACGAAAGATCTCCGACCGCGGCGATCCTGCCTCCTGTCACCCCCACGTCGGCCGGCAGAGTGCCGCCGGGCGTCACGCAGCTGCCGTTGCGCACCAGCAGGTCGAACCGTTCCGCCATCGTCTGTCTCCCTCTACCGCGAGCCTCAGGAACCGGTGGACAGCATCGCGAACACATCGCCATCCGCCCGCTTCGCCGCCACATGATGCTGATGCCAGAGCGCGTAGAACAGCAGAACCCACTGCGCGAATCCAACGCGCTTGCCGGTATTGCGGAACAGCGCCTCGACCTTTTCCGGCCAGCAGACCTCGGCGATGCCCGGCTGCGCGGCGACCATCGGACCGATTCGATCGCCTCTTTCACCGATCCAGGCCGTGACAGGCACGGTAAAGCCGCGCTTGCGCTCGAACGGCTGCGCCTCTGGCAGGCACTTCTCAAGCCACCGGCGCAACAACCACTTGCCGAGGTTGCCCCGGACCTTGAGACGGTCCGGCAGCCGGAATACGGCCTGCGCCAGCCCGATGTCGACGAAGGGCGCACGCCCCTCGATACCGTGCGCCATCAGGCACCTGTCGAGCTTGATCAGCAGATCGTGCGGAAGCCAATCGGCCACGTCGGTCGCCTGGGCGATCTGCAGGCGCGACCGGCCGGGCAACGCCGCCGCCACTTCCGCCGACACAACGCCGTCCCGCCAGGCACGGGGTTTCTCGCGCAGGAGGCCGAGGTCGTCGAGGATACCGCGTCGACGCATCGCCCGGCCACCGAGCCAGCCCGGCCGCATGGCGCTGCGGTAGCGGCCATAGCCGGCGAAGAGTTCGTCGCCCCCCTCCCCGCTGAGAATCACCTTCAGGCTGCCCGCGGCCCGCTCCGCCAGCTTGAAGGTCGGGAGGGTGGCATAGTCGGCGGCGGGGTCGTCCAGCGCCGCGGCGACGCGCGGCAGCAAGGCCCAGAAATCGGATTCTCCGAACAGCACTTCCTCGTGCCGGGCGCCGGCCGCTCGGGCGACAGCCGCAGCGTGCGCGCGTTCGTCCGTCGCACCCGGATGGTCGAAGCCTGCGGTGAACGCATGCACGGGCCGGTCGTTGAGCCGCGCCATCAGGGCCAGAAGTGTCGCCGAATCGACGCCGCCGGAGAGGAACATGCCGTAGTCGACATCGGCCCGCTGGTGCAGTTCGACCGTCTGCAGCAGCGCGTCGTCCAGACGCTCCATCGCCTCGGCTTCCTTTTCCGCCACCGGCCCGCCGGGCGGCAGTGCCGGGTCCCGCCGGCGGGCGACGATCCGGCCGCCGGACACGACGATGGTCTCACCCGGAAGGACCCGGCGAATGTCGCGGAACAGCGTGCGCTCGCCGCTGACGAACTGGAGTTGCAGGAGTTCCTCGCGAGCGGCGGGATCGACCTCGGCGGACGCCAGTCCGGCGGAGATCAAAGCCTGCGGCTCCGAAGCGAAGGCGAAGCAAGTGGACGACGCGACGTAGTAGAGCGGCTTGATGCCGAACGGATCTCGTGAGATGACCAGCCGGCCTTCGGCGCGGTCGTGGATCGCGATGGCATACATGCCGCGCAGCCGCTGCGTGTAGTCGAGGCCATCCCGCCGGTAGATGTGCAGCGGCGGCTCGCAATCGGAACGGCTGCCGAATGCCATGTCCGGGAGCTCGTCGCGCAATTCCCGATAGTTGTAGATCTCGCCGTTGGCGATCAGCGCGTTGCCTGTGCCGTCGATGAACGGCTGGTCACCGGTGTGCAGATCGATGATGGCGAGACGGGTCTGCACCATTTCGAGACCGGGCGCCGAGTGACGGCCCAGCCCGTCAGGCCCCCGGTGGCCGAGCGCGCGTACCAGCGCCTCGACCGCGCCGGGATCCGGAGTGGAACCATCCGCCGTAAGGATGCCGGCGATACCGCACATCAGCGAACGATCTGCTCGAAGAAGCCGCGATAGGCCCGCACCACGGCCGGTTCGGTGAAAGCCGCGTCATAGGCCTCCCGGCCGGCCGCGACCATCGAGCGGGCGAGACTGTCCTCGCGAAGGACCTCCTCGGCAGCCCGACGCAACGCATCGGCGTCGTCGATCGGAACCAGCAAGCCGGATTTGCGATCCTGGATCAGTTCACGCGGGCCGGCTGCGGCCGCCGCCACAACGGGGGTACCAGCCGCCCAAGCCTCGATCACCACGTTGCCCAGCGGCTCATGGCGCGAGGGACAGACGAACAGGTCCGCCGCCTGGATCAAGGCTGGCGCATCGTCGCGCCAGCCGAGGAACCGCACACGGTCCGCCACGTCCAGCTCGCGGGCGAGTGCCTCCAGCGAGCGCCGCTCGGGTCCCTCGCCGGCGAGCCACAGATGGGCGCGCGGCATTCCGGCAAGGGCCGAAAGCAGTACGTCGAAGGCCTTGTTGGGGTGCAGCCTGCCGAGGGCGACCAGCAGCGGCACGTCCTCCGGAGTATCCAGGGACCCCCTTGCCAGCGGTTCGCCGCGCGGCGGATCGACGAAGTTCGGCAGATGATGCACCTGCTCCGCAGGCCATCCCTGGCGCACGAGGTAGTCGGCGATCCCGCGGGTATTGGCGATCAGATGATCGCAGCGGGCGTAGTACTTCAGGTTGTAGTAGCCGCCGAGGCGAGCGGCATGGACGAAGGCCCCGCCCGGACAGAGATGGGTCGCCCGATTCATCCAGGTCAGGACCACGTCCGGCTGAAAGCCCCCGATGGCGGCCCGCAGCCCCGGCCTGGTACGCCAGTCGAAGAAGCCGCCGAACGGAAGCTGCACGGGCGCGACGCCCGCCGCCCGCAACCCGGCGGCACGTTCGCGGTTGCGACGGATCGCGACGAGTTGGGTCAGGCCATCGCGCGCCAGAGCCGACACGAGACGGACGAAGAACGCCTCGGCGCCCCCGTGCCGCGCGCCAGCCATCGCCTGGAGCACCTTCATGGCGCCAGCGCCTCTACCGCCCGGACCGCCTCGGACCACCGGCGCACTCGGCCATGTTCGCGCGCCCTCACGCTCAGCGCCTCAAAAGCCTTGTCGTCATCGAGCAGGAGCACGGCGAGATTGGCGAAAGCCTCGTCGTCGGGCGCGAGATAGCCGGTCACGCCGTCGACGACGGCATCGTCCGCCGCCGAGCCGCGCCGCGCCACCGCCGGAAGGCCGCAGGCCTGCGACTCCAGCAGCGTGAACGGAAAGGCCGAGCGCCCGGCAGCCGGGTGCAGGTGGACGCGACAGTCGCGATAGGCAAAGGCCATGTCTTCATCGGGTTTCGGCGCTGCGATCACGACGTCGCTATCCCGAGCCTCCATCGCCGCCGCCAGCACGGGGGCCACCTCGTCGGTCACCCTCCCCCCCTCTGCCCCCGCCGCAAGTTGCGCGGAATAGATCGTCAGCCGCGCATGCTCAAGGTTCGGCCGGATCCGTTCCCGCCAGAGACCGACCAGCCCGAGAAGTCCGCCCGTCGGATGTGCCGTCGCGATCGCCTGTGCCGGCGCCATCGGCACGATCGGTACGTCGTAAAGATAGGGTGCCGCCACACCCGGCCGAATGCAGCAGGCCGGCAGATCGGGCTCGCGGCTCCATTGCCTCATCTGCACGTCACCGAGGAATGCCAGCACCGGACGCCAGCGCTCGAGTCTCTCGCGCACCATTCGACGGGACAAGTGTCCGGCTGAACCGGTGACCCACAGCGCCCGTCGACTGGCCGCTTCCGTCCGGTCCAGCAGGGCGCTGCGCCCCACAGCGATCGCCAGATCGGCCCCGGCCGCTTCCTCGTCGCCGTCCAGCGGGCGCCACGCGACGCCCTCGCTCACTCGGGCATGGCGCAGCCGGTTGAACACGGAGACGTCGTGCCCGGCCCTCGCGAGCTCCTCCGCAAGACCGACGACCGCCTTCGCGACGCCGCCGAGCGGCCTGCTGCGGGCAACCTCGCTATCGTAGGGGATGCTGTCTTCGTAGAGCGAGATGCGCATCCGGCGCCTTATAACCGGGTGCACAAGGCAGCGCCATGGAAAGCATCTTGCCAATCGTTCACGGGCATCCCAGTTTTCCCGCTAACCGTCCATCATGCGCAGGGAGGATGCGTGACGACGCCCCGCTACATCATAACGACCGCGCGCGGGCTGCTTTGCGTCGGGGGCGAGGACAGGGTCGGGTTCCTGCAGGGCCTTCTGTCGAACGACGTCGCGCGCGTGACCGCGGAGCGCAGCCTCTATGCGACGCTGCTGACCCCGCAGGGCAAGTTCCTGCACGACCTGTTCATCGCCGAATCCGACGGCAGCCTGCTGATCGATTGCGAGTCGGCCCGGCTCGCCGACCTGCAGAAGCGCCTCTCGATGTACCGGCTGCGCGCGAAGGTGACCATTGGCGCACCCGAATCCGTGCTGGCCGTCGCTCTGGCATTCGGCGAGGGGATAGCGGCGCGGTTCGGCCTGCCTGAAGAGCCGGGCGTCACCCGGCGCCTCGGCGGCGGTGTTGCCTTCGTCGATCCGCGCCTGCCGCGACTCGGTGTGCGGGCCATCCTGCCGACCGAGGAGGCCGCTTCCACCCTGGACGACCTGGGTCTCACGCCCGGCACGCACGAGGCATACGACATGATGAGAGTGCGCGCGGGCGTGCCGGACGGCAGCCGCGACATGCCGGTGGACGGCGCGATCCTGCTCGAAAACGGCATCGACGCCCTGAATGGCGTGGATTGGCGAAAAGGCTGCTACATGGGCCAGGAACTCACCGCACGCACGCACTACCGCGGCCTGATCAAGCGGCGGCTCATGCCGGTGTCGGTGGAAGGCCCGGCACCGCAACCGGGAACGGACGTGCATCTCGGCGACAAGCCGGTCGGGACGATGCGGTCCGTAGTCAGCGGCGACGGAGCGGCCAGCGGACTTGCCCTGATTCGCCTCGATGCCGTCGACCAGGCCAAGGAATCGGGGGCGGTGCTGACCGCCGGCGATGCAATTCTGACACCCTGCAAGCCCGACTGGGCCAATTACTGAGCTTCCCAAATCTCGCGGAGCCGGTCCGGCAGCGTCATTGGATCGAACGGCTTCGCGATCACGCCCAGTGCACCGAGGTCGCGGTAACGGGCCACTTCGCCAGGCATCACCTTCGCGGTAACGAATACAACCGGCACCTCGGCGAAGCCAGGCAGCGCACGGATCGCGGCTACCGTCGTCGGTCCGTCCATTTGCGGCATCATCACGTCGACCAGGATGAGGTCGGGCTCGAACCCCGGGACCTTGCGAACCGCCTCGTGTCCAGTCTCGCAAAGCTGCACGGTGAAGCCGCCAAGCTTCTCCAGCGCCAGCCGGGCGATCGCCTGGATGTCCGGCGCATCCTCGACATAGAGGATCCGCTTAAGCGGCTTCACGGAACCTCCACCGGGGTCGTGACGGTAGTGTAGACTCCGGCATTCTCGATCAGGGACTGCACCGTTTCCAGCAATGCCTCGCTCGACGTGCGGGAGCGCACGAACGCTGCGTCCACGAGGCCTTCCAGTTCGGGCGACACCTCCGCGTCGCTCATCAGTATGACCGGGACGGCGATATCGCTCCGGCTGGCAACGGTCTCGGCAAGGGAAGGGCCTCCGCCGCCGGCCAGCATCGCTTCCACGATCATCAGGTCGAAGCTGTCGCGCCGCAGCCGCTCCAACGCTTCCTCGGCACTGTTCACCGTGGAAATCTGCGCGTAGTCGCCTATCACGGCCTCGACGGCCGACGCGTCCCCACCCTCCGAGACGACATGCAGCACCCGCGGCCGCTTTCGGGGATGACCGGCGATCACGCGATGCAGCGCGGCCATCAGCCGCCGCGGCTCACCGTCCTCACGATCGCAGGGAACGATCTCGAGGCTGTCGTCACCGTCCGGCACCGACTGCTCGTCCGACTGCTCAACCAGGAGCACCACAGGCAACCGCGCTCCGGCATGGGCCCCGCGGATACTGTCGAGGATCTCCCGCGCCTCCTCCGCACCTCCGCGGGCGTCGATGACGGCAGCTTCGTAGACATGCTTGTTGAGCAGATCCGAGGCCTGTTCGGCGGAGGCGGCGAAATGCGGCTGGTAGGCGTGCGCCGCCAGCGCGCCATCAATCCATCGGCCACCGGTCTTCGTCGCACGGCAGACCAGCACCTGACTCGCGCCGCTGGTGCCGTGCCAGAAGTCCTCGGCGCCCGGATACTCCGGAATGGTGAAGAAGAAGCGCGTGCCGTCGGCGACCTCCAGATCGATCTTGCCGCCCAGCTTCTCGACGATTGCCTTGCAGATCGCCAGTCCGAGGCCCGTGCCGCCCTTCTCCCGGCTGTCGCTGGCGTCGGCTTGCGCAAACTTCTGGAAGATGCGGTTGCGGAACGCCTCAGGCACGCCGCTGCCGCGGTCGCAGACGGCAACCTCTATGGCGGTTCCCCGTCGTTCGACCTCGATTCGTACCGCCTCGCCCTTCGGCGAATATTTGCAGGCGTTTGACAGCAGATTGGCCATGACCTGGGCGAACCTGTCCCTGTCGACCAGGACATCAGCCGCGGGTATGTCGCCGACCGCCTCGATCCGCACTCCCAACCGCTCCGCGTAGGCGGCATTTTCCGCCACCGCCTGGTCGATCAGTTCCTGGATCAGGTATGGCTCGAAGCGAAGCTCCATCTTGCCTGCCTCGATCTTCTCGATATCGAGGATATCGTTGATCAGCCGTACGAGCCGTTCGCAATTCTTCGACGCTATCGTCGCGAGGTCGCGGGCCTCGCCGGTCAGTTCACCGGCCACCCCGCCGACCAGCAGGCCCAGCGCGCCCTGGATCGAGGTCAACGGCGTCCGCAGCTCATGGCTGACGGTGGAGATGAACTCCGCCTTCATCGCCTCCACGCGCCTGCGGTCCGTGATGTCGCGGCAGGTGGCAATCATCCGCCGGCGTCCGCCCGAATAGACCTCGCTGACGCCTGCTTCCACCGCAAAGATAGTGCCGTCGGACCGACGTCCCGTCAGTTCCCGCGTCGAGCCGATGATGCGATCCTCGTCGCTGGTCAGGCTGGCGATGGGGTTTCCGTCGTCCGGCGCGTGGAAGAAGTCCGGGATAACGGTGCGAATGCCCTGGCCGGTGATCGCACCGGCCGCGAAGCCGAACATGCGCACCGCAGCGCGATTGAACTCGAGGATCTTACCGGTCTCGTCGAACACGACGATGCCGTCGATGACGTTGTCGACGACGGCGCGCAGATGCGCCTCGCTTTCCATCAACGAGGCCTGAGCCAGCTTCCGGTCGGTGATCACCTCGGCGAACACGATACTGCCGCCGACTGCGCCATCGCGCTCGTACCAGGGGCGCATCTCCAGGCGCATCCATTCGAGGCGGCGGTCGGCCCGGACGACCGGCTCCTCCTCCAGCGTCTGTACGTCCCCGGCCAGGCAGCCGCGGTGCAACGGCTCCCAGAGCTCGGCCGAATCCGGAAATATTTCCGTGTGCAGCCGGCCATCGACGGAGCGGTCGTCAAGCCCGAAGTCCTGCAGCCAGCGCCGGCTGGCCATCAGGTAACGCATGTCGCGATCCAGCATCGCCACGGCGACGGGGGCGTCCTCGAGGAACATGCGGGTCCGCTGCTGCGCCTCGCGAAGATCGGCCGCGGCCGCGGAACGCTCGATGGCGTAGCGAATCGCACGGCCGATCAGATGGCCGTCGCACCTCCCCTTGATGAGGTAGTCCTGCGCACCGGACCGGACCGCTTCCATGGACAGCAATTCGCTATCGCTGCCGGTCAGCACGATCACGGGAAGTGCAGGATACGCCTCCTTCACGCGTCGAACGACATCGACATCCGCGCTGTCGGGCAGACCGAGGTCCAGCAGCGCCGCGTCGAACCGGTCGGTGCCCAGCTTCTCCAGCCCTTCAGCCAGGCTGGCGGCGCCGGTCAACCCGAACAGGCCCGGACAGGCATCCGCGAGCGCAGCCCGCACGAGGCCGACTTCGTCGGCGCAATCGTCGATCATGAGAACCTTGACCGGCCCGGACGACATGTCGGCTGGCTCCGCTCCCCGAAGCGTTGCCCGGCGGCTACCCCTCGATTTGCGAGAGGTCCGCCAGGCGGTCCATTGAGGCGACGATCCGCGACAGCAGACGCAGGCGGTTCGCGCGTTGTGCCGCATCGTCGCTGTTGACCAGCACATTATCAAAGAATGCATCGACGGGCGCCCGCAAGCCCGCAAAGGCGGTCACAGCGTCACCGAACGCCTCGCGCGCTAATGCTTCCCCAGCCTCGTTCTCTACGGCGACAAGCCGTTCATGCAGCGCGATCTCCTCGCTGTCGGCGAGGAGCGCCGCCTCTACCGCTCCCTCGCAGGAATCGTCGTCCTTCTTCGATTCGATCTCGACGATGCTACGGGCCCGCCGATAGGCGGCGAGCAGGGACTGCCCGGCTTCCTCGCCGAGCCAGCGCTGGACTGCCTCGGCGCGCCGGACCAGCAGCCACAGGTCGTCCTGTCCGCCGAGCGCGAAAACGGCGGCGACGACGTCGTGGCGCAGTCCCTGGTCGCGCAGATGCACCTTCAGCCTGTCGGCGAAGAATGCGAGCAGGTCGGCAGCGATCGCCTTCGGCTCCGCGTCCTGCGCCGGGACGCCTGCCGCGGCGTCCTCGAACAGCGGAAGAAGCGGCAGGCGCAGGTCGTTCTCCAGCACCAGGCGGATGACACCGAGAGCGGCGCGCCGCAATGCGTACGGATCGCGCGATCCGGTCGGCTTTTCGCCGATGGCCCAGAATGCGGCGAGGCTGTCGACCTTGTCGGCCAGAGCGACGGCGACCGCAACCGGCGCCTTCGGGCAGGCATCGCCCGGCCCGACGGGGGCGTAGTGGGCCCGCACGGCCGCCGCCACTGCGGCATCCTCTCCGTCGTTGCGGGCGTAGTAGCCGCCCATCGTGCCCTGCAGTTCAGGAAACTCGCCCACCATGTCCGACATGAGGTCAGCCTTGCAGAGTCGGGCGGCGCGGCCTGCGAGCCTGCGGATTTCCGGCGGGGGGGGCGCCCCCGGCATCGCCGCCACGGCGCCGGCGACGGCATCCGATCCCGCCAGCGCCTCGACACGGCCGACCTTGTCGAGCACCGACCCAAGCCGGGCATGGAAGATCAGGTCGGCCAGCGCCTCGACACGGCTTTCCAGGGTCAGCTTCCGGTCCTGGTCCCAGAAGAAGGCCGCGTCGGACAGACGGGCGCGCAGAACCCGCTCGTTACCCGCCACGATACGGGCGCCCGCGTCCGGCGTCTCCATATTGGCGACGAGGACGAACCGGGGCGCCAGCAGGCCGGCGGCGTCCTCGACCGAGAAATACTTCTGATGCGCGCGCATGGCCGTGGACAGCACCTCGCGCGGCAATGCCATGAATGCCGGGTCGATGGCGCCCATCAGCACGACCGGCCACTCGACGAGCCCGGCGTTCTCCGCCACCAGCGGCTCGTCCTCGACGAGCCGCAGTCCGGCGTCCTTCGCGAGCGATGCTGCCTTTTCGCGGATGCGGCCGGCGCGCTCGGCCGGGTCTATTATCACCTTTGCCGCCAGCAGGCGGACGGCGTAGTCGTCGACGCCGGTCACCGCGAAGGGCTCCGGCGCCATGAAGCGGTGGCCCCTGGTCATCGCGCCGGCACGGACACCCTCGACCTCGAATGCCACCGGCGCCCCGTCGAAGAGGCACAGGATCGCGTGCAGCGGCCGCACCCAACGCAGCTTGCCAGTGCCCCACCGCATCGACTTCGGCCAGTCGAACCCCGCTACCAGCGCGGGCAATCCGCGCGCGAGCACCGCGGAGGTCGGCTCGCCCTTCCGGTCGACCGTGAGGAAATAGTAGCTGCCTTTCCCGGTATCGCGGATCTCCAGGGCCTCGCGTCCCGCACCGGCGCCACGCAGGAACCCCTCGACCGCCTTTTCCGGCGCATCGGCCCTTGGCCCCCGCCGTTCCTCATGCAGCTCGGGGGTTCCGGCCGCCACGCCTTCGATGGCAAGGCCCAGGCGGCGCGGCGTGACCCAGGTCCGCGCCTTGCCGGCATCGAGCCCGGCTTCCTGCAGCAGCTTCTGCACACCGCGCGCGAGATCGGCGGCGGCGCGCGATTGCATCCGCGCCGGAATCTCCTCGGAAAAAAGCTCAAGCAGCAGCTGGGGCACCGGTGGCTCCGCCTAGCCGCTCGCGGGGCCCGCGAGCCATGTCTCGCAGCAGCCGCACGCCAATGCCCGCACCCGCGCGATATAGGATGCGCGCTCGGTCACGCTGATGACACCGCGAGCGTCCAGCAGGTTGAAGATGTGGCTCGCCTTGATGCACTGGTCGTAGGCCGGCAGGGCGAGGCCCTGTGCAAGGATCGACCGGCACTCCTCCTCGGCGTGGAGGAAGCGCTCCAGCAGGCGGGAGGTGTCCGCATGCTCGAAGTTGTATGCCGAGAACTCGACCTCGCTGCGCCGGAAGACGTCGCCGTACTTCACCCCCCTGCCATTGAAATCGAGGTCGTAGACGTTCTCCACGCCCTGCACGTACATCGCCAGCCGCTCCAGCCCGTAGGTCAGCTCCGCCGCGACGGGATCGCAGTCGATTCCGCCGACCTGCTGGAAATAGGTGAACTGGCTGACCTCCATGCCGTCGCACCAGACCTCCCAGCCGAGGCCCCAGGCGCCCAGCGTCGGACTCTCCCAGTCGTCCTCGACGAAACGGATATCGTGGCAGGTACGGTCGATGCCGAGGGCGGTCAGCGAATCGAGATAGAGCTCCTGTACGTCCGGCGGCGACGGCTTCAGGATCGCCTGGAACTGGTAGTAATGCTGCAGGCGGTTCGGATTCTCGCCATAGCGCCCGTCGGTCGGCCGACGCGAGGGCTGCACATAGGCGGCGTTCCACGGCTCCGGCCCCAGCGCGCGAAGGGTGGTCGCCGGATGGAACGTGCCGGCACCGACCTCCATGTCGTAGGGCTGCAGCAATACGCAGCCGCGGTCCGCCCAGAAGCGCTGAAGCGTGAGGATCAGGTCCTGGAAGCTGGGCGTTGCGGTCGCGGCCATGTCTGTGGCGTGCGGTCTCGGAAAGCGGGGCGGCGCACCATATCACCGGCCCCCCGCCGGTCAAGCCGCGCGCGCCCGGCCGCAGCGGGCGCGGTCAACGGCGGCGTTCCCGGCCCTTGCGCCGTTCGCGCTTGGCCGGGACGAAGGTGTCGCCGTCGCGCACCATGTCGATCACCTTGTCGTCGCGCTTGCGGCCGAAGCTGCGCCGGCGGTCCAGCGCCCGCCGGTTCATCGCGCCGCCCCAAGACGTCGCGGTCCGGATGACACGAAACACCACGAAGATCGCGACGATCACGACCGTGGTGACGAGCAGTTCCTTGAGCCCCAGTCCCATGCAGCATTGTTCGCGCCGCGCCGCGGGCGGGTCAAGATACCTCGACGCCGGATTCCCCGCTGCTAGAGCCCCCGACGCGCCCACAACGTCTCCTCCCAGAGGGCGGCCGCAGTACGTACGCCCCAATCCGCCACGCCCGCATCCGCGGTCCCGCCGCGAAACCAGCGTTGCCGGAAGAGGCTGCGGCGGGCACCGACCTGGCGAACACGCACCCTCTCGCCGTACCGGGCACGCAGGACGGACCGGGCATCGCCGAGCCCGTCGACGATACCGAGCGTGAGGGCCTCGCGCCCGGTCCAGATGTCGCCGTTGAACAGCACCTCCTCATCGGCCTTGAGGCGGCTGCCCCGCCGTTCGCGCACCATCGTCTTGAACTGGTCATGCACGTCGCGCTGGATCGCTTCCAGCCGCGCCACGTCCTCCGGATCCTCCGGCAGGAACGGGTCGAGCATCACCTTGCGATCACCGGATGCATGGAGCCGACGCTCGACGCCCAGCCGCTTGAGCAAGTCGACAAATCCGAACCCGTCGCTACGGACTCCGATCGAGCCGACGATGGACGACGGATGGGCATGGATCTCGTCGGCAGCACAGGCGAGCCAGTAGCCGCCCGACGCCGCCACATCCTCGACGAACGCCAGCACCGGCAAATTCCGTTCGTCGGCCAGCGCCCGGACGCGTCCGGCGATCAGTGCCGACTGCACCGGTGAGCCCCCGGGGGAATTGATCACGAGAGCGACGGCAACCGCGCCCTTCCGGGGAATGGCCCGTTCCAGCACCGGCGCCATTTGCTCCAGCGTCAAGCCGTTGCGGATCGGTCCGAGCCGTCCGATCGTCCCCGACAGCCGAACCATCGTAACCAGCGGCCGGCTGGCGCGCGGGAGAAAGGGGATATGCATCCTGTCAGTTCCTCAGGTCGAGCGGCGCGGCGTCCCGAAGCACTGCCTCCGCCGCCCCGGTGTATTTGCCGTCTCCGCCATGCAGCACAAGGCCCGCCAGCAATCTGGAGCCGCCCCGCATCCCCTTCCGAGCCTGCACGAGCACCCGCCGTGCCGGCACGCCAGCACGAGGCCACAGAGGAAAGACCGCTATCTCGCCGGCCCTGCCCGTCAGGGCCGCGATCAGGCGGTCCAGCCTGTCGGCCCGGTGGATGAGCGTGACGCTGCCTCGCCGTCCGAGCAGCGACAAGGCCGCGTCGACCCAGTCCTCCACGGCAATGCCCTCGGCATGACCGGCGGCCCGCCGCCCGCGGTGCGGCGACGCCGTGCCGTCCGTCATATCCAGATACGGCGGGTTGACGAGCACATGATCCGTTTCGCCGGGCAAAAGGGTCGCTGCATCCATCGCGTCGCCCGCGACGAAGGCCACGCGGCCGTCGAGGCCGCTCTGGCGTGCGCCCTCGCGCGCAAGCGCCACGAGGGACGGGTCGCGTTCCAGCCCGGTGAC
>JBBDQX010000180.1:0-5018 GCA_040905765.1 Acetobacterales bacterium | reverse complement strand
CGGCCGGAACATGTAGCCGAAGCTGAGCCGCAGCCCCGACAACAGCTCGCGGAGCAACAGGCTGTTCATGCCGCGATACAGGAAGCCCATGCTCAACCGACTCCCGTCGCGCGCCCACCGGCCACCCGGCCGCCGCTACCATAGCCGGCGCGGCCGCCGGCGCAAGCCCCGCCGGTCACGGCAACCACCCGAAGGCGAGGAGCGCACCCGCCGTGACGACCACCCAAAGCATCGAAAACGGCAGGAACACTTTCCAGCCGAGGCGCATGAGCTGGTCATAGCGATAGCGCGGGAACGACGCCCGCACCCAGATGACGCAGAACAGCACGAAGGCGACCTTGAGCGCGAACCACACCGGCCCCGGCACCCAATTGAACGGCGCCACGTCGAACGGCGGCAGCCAGCCGCCGAGGAACAGGATGGTCGTCGAGGCGCTCATCAGGATGATGTTGCCGTATTCGCCGAGGAAGAAGAGGGCGAAGGTCATTGCCGAGTATTCCGAGAAATATCCGGCGACCAGCTCCGCTTCCGCCTCCGGCAGGTCGAACGGCGTCCGATTGGTCTCGGCCAGGCCCGAAATGAAAAAGATCACGAACATCGGCAACAGCGGCACGGCGAACCAGACGTTCTTCTGCGCCAGCACGACGTCCGTCAGATTCAGCGAACCGACGCACAGCAGCACAGTGATCATGACGAAGCCGATGGCGACCTCGTAGGACACCATCTGCGCCGCCGAGCGCAGCGCGCCGAGGAACGGATATTTCGAATTGCTCGCCCAACCGGCCATGACGACGCCATAGACGCCGAGCGAGGATATCGCGAACAAGTAGAGCACGCCGACATTGATGTCGGCCAGCACGACGCCCTCGCCGAACGGGATGACCGCCCAGGCGACCAGGCTGAGCACGAAGGTGAGCATCGGCGCCGCGATGAACACGACGCGGCTGGCCCCGCTGGGGATGATGGTCTCCTTGAACATCAGCTTGAGCCCGTCGGCGATCGGCTGAAGCAGGCCGAACGGCCCGACCACGTTGGGGCCGCGGCGGAGCTGCATCGCCGCCATCACCTTGCGCTCGGCCAGGGTGAGATAGGCGATCGCCCCCAGCAGCGGCGCCACGATGGCGACGATCTGAGCGACGATGATCGTCGCCGGCCAGACGTAGCCATCCCATAATTCAGTCATGCGTGCCGGTCTTCGTCGGCCGACCGCGCAGATACGCCTCGGTGCAATTCGCCATGGTCTCCGAGGCGCGGCTGATCGGGTCGGTCATGTAGAAGTTTTCGATCGGGAAGCGAAACGGCGTCGCCGCCTCCGGGCCATCGGCGCCGAACGGCTCCCAGGGCGCCGGCTGGATCGAGTCGAGGCGGCCGAATCGCCCGTTCGCCTCGACGAGGCGCCGACGGAGCTGCGCCAGATCGTCGTAGGGCAGCGGCCGGCCGAGCGTCTCCGACAGCGCGCGCAGGACCGTCCAGTCCTCGCGCGCGTCGCCGGGCGGGAACACCGCCAGGCGCGCCTGCTGCACCCGGCCCTCGGTGTTGACGTAGGTGGCGTTCTTCTCGGTATAGGCGGCGCCGGCCAGGACCACGTCCGCGCGCTCGGCGCCGGCGTCGCCGTGATGCCCCTGATAGACGACGAAGGCGCCGCCGAGGCGGGCCATGTCGATCTCGTCGGCGCCGAGCAGATACACGACCTCGATCTCGCCGCCTCCGGCGCCGTCGAGGATGCCGTCGGTGTCGCGGCCGCCCGGGCCCGGCACGAAGCCGACATCGAGCCCGCCGACGCGGGCCGCGGCGGTGTGCAGCAGGTTGAATCCGTTCCAGTTGTCGCCGACCATGCCGCAGCTTTCGGCGACGCGACGCGCCAGGCCGAGCACCGCCGCGCCGTCCGGCCGGGCCAGCGCGCCCATGCCGAGCACGAGCATCGGCCGCTCGGCCTGCTTCAGCACCGCGGCGAAGGGATGACGGCCGTCGGCGACCTCGCGCAAGGTCTCCGGCCCGGCGCCCAGGCGCTCGGCGCGGTAGGTCAGGTCCACGCTCGGCCCGATCGTCGCGACCGGGAACCGCCCCATGAGAAAGCGTTTGCGCAGGCGGGCGTTGACCAGCGGCGCCTCCCATCGCGGGTTGGTGCCGATCAACAGGCAGGCACCGGCGCGCTCGATGCCGGCGATCGTGGTGTTGAACAGGTAGCCGGCGCGCGCCCGCGGGTCGATCCGGGCGCCGTCCTGACGGCAATCGAGGTTGGGCGAGCCGAGCGCGGCCATCAAGTCCTTGAGCGCAAGCATGGCCTCGACATCGACCAGATCGCCGGCAATGGCGGCGATGCGTTGGCCGGGGACACCGCGCAGCCGCTCGGCCACGGCGGCGAAGGCCTCCGCCCAACTTGCCGGCCGCAGCCGGCCGTCGCGGCGCAGATACGGCCGGTCAAGCCGCTGGCGCCGCAGCCCGTCGCAGGCGAACCGGGTCTTGTCGGAGATCCACTCCTCGTTGATCCGCTCGTTGAGCCGCGGCAACACGCGCATGACCTCGCGGCCGCGGGCGTCGACGCGAACGTTGCTGCCGACCGCGTCCATCACGTCGATCGTCTGGGTTTTCTGCAGCTCCCACGGCCGCGCCGCAAAGGCGTAGGGCTTGGAGGTCAGCGCCCCGACCGGACAGATGTCGATCATGTTGCCCGACAACTCCGAGCGCAGCGCCGTCTCGACATAGGTGCCGATCTCCATGTGCTCGCCGCGGCCGGTCGCGCCGAGGTCCTCGACCCCGGCGACCTCGGTGGCGAAGCGCACGCAGCGCGTGCAGTGGATGCACCGCGTCATGATGGTCTTGATCAGCGGTCCGAGATACTTCTCGCTCACCGCCCGCTTGCTCTCGCGGAAGCGGCCGCGGTCCAATCCATAGGCCATTGCCTGGTCTTGCAGGTCGCATTCGCCGCCCTGGTCGCAGATCGGACAGTCGAGCGGGTGGTTGATCAGCAGGAATTCCATCACGCCTTCGCGCGCCTTGCGCACCATCGGCGACTTGGTGTTGACGACCGGCGGCTCGCCGTTGGGGCCGGGCCGGCAGTCGCGCACGCCCCAGGCGCAGCTTGCGACCGGCTTGGGCGAGCCTTTCAGCTCCACCAGGCACATGCGGCAGTTGCCGGCGATCGACAGCCGCTCGTGGAAGCAGAAGCGCGGAATCTCGGCGCCCGCCGCCTCGCAGGCCTGGAGCAGCGTGTACTCCGGTGGAACATCCACTTCGGTGCCGTCGACGATGATCTTCGCCATCACGCCTTCCTAGTGTGACACGTCGGTCAGTTCGAGGCGACGTTCGATACGCTCCACACGACCCTCGATCCGATCGAGGCGCCGGTTCACGCCAGCCAACCCCTCTTCGACTGAAGTCACCCGGACTTTAAGGTCCTGAAGATCTTCCGCCATCCGCTCGGTGCGCTCGTCGATCTTACGCAGCAGAACGAGCACGACGTTGTCAGGTTCGCCTGCCATGCCCTCCTCCTATTCCGCCGCCACCCGGACCGCTTCGTGACGATCCGCGTTGCGGGAATATTCATCGATGCGCCGCTCGATCTCCGGCCGGAAGTGGCGCAGCAGCCCCTGCACCGGCCAGGCCGCGCCGTCGCCGAAGGCGCAGATGGTGTGGCCCTCGATCTGCTTGGTCACTTCGAACAGCATGTCGATCTCGCGCTTCTGCGCGCGGCCGTCGGCCATGCGGGTGAGCACGCGCCACATCCAGCCCATGCCCTCGCGGCAGGGCGTGCACTGGCCGCAGCTCTCGTGCTTGTAGAAGTAGGAGATGCGCGCCATGGCGCGGACGATGTCGGTGGACTTGTCCATCACGATCACCGCGGCGGTGCCAAGCGACGATTTCAGCGCCGCGCAGCCGTCGAAATCCATCTTCAGCTTGTCGCATTGCGAAGCCGGAATGAGCGGCATCGACGAGCCGCCGGGAATGACGGCCAGGAGATTGTCCCAGCCGCCGCGCACGCCGCCGGCGTGGGTCTCGATCAGCTCGCGCAGCGGCACGCCCATGGCGTCTTCCACGGTGCAGGGCCGCTCGACATGGCCGGAAATGCAAAAGAGCTTGGTGCCGGTGTTGTTCGGCCGGCCGATGCCGGCGAACCAGGCGGCCCCGCGCCGCATGATGTCGGGCACCACCGCGATGCTCTCGACGTTGTTGACCGTGGTCGGGCAGCCGTAGAGGCCCATGTTGGCCGGAAACGGCGGCTTGAGCCGCGGCTGGCCCTTCTTGCCCTCCAGGCTTTCCAACAGCGCCATCTCCTCGCCGCAGATGTAGGCGCCGGCGCCGTGGTGAACGTAAAGATCGAAATCGTAGCCGTGGACGTTGTCCTTGCCGAGCAGCTTGGCGTCATAGGCCTGATCGATCGCGGCCTGCAGCCGCTCGCGCTCGCGGATGAATTCGCCGCGCACATAGATGTAGCCCGAGCGGCAATCCATCGCCCGGCCGGCGATCAGGCAGCCCTCGACCAGCAGATGCGGGTCGTGCCGCATGATCTCGCGGTCCTTGCAGGTGCCGGGTTCGGACTCGTCGGCATTCACAACTAGATAGTGCGGCCGGTCGCCGACCTGCTTGGGCATGAACGACCATTTCACGCCGGTCGGGAAGCCCGCGCCGCCGCGGCCGCGCAAGCCGGACGCCTTCACCTCGTTGACGATGGCCTCGCGGCCCTTATCCAGCATCGCCTTGGTGCCGTCCCAGGCGCCGCGCGCCCGCGCGCCTTCGAGGCCCCAGTCGTCCTGGCCATAGAGATTCCGAAAGATGCGGTCCTTATCGTCGAGCATCAAATCTCTCCCCGTTCGTTCCCGCGCAAGCGGGAACCCAGGGCCGCACACTCCGGCGCTTGAGCGTGCCGCTCTGGATCCCCGCTTTCGCGGGGACGAACGGCCTTCTTGTCGTTCCGATGCCAAGCCGACATGATCAGACCTTCACCGTCGTGAGCGTGGTCGGGCCGCCGACCGGGGCGGACATCTGGCGATCGATCTGCGGACCGGGCTTGACCGGCG
>JBBDQX010000179.1:0-5080 GCA_040905765.1 Acetobacterales bacterium | reverse complement strand
GCCGCGCGCCCACGGCCCCATCACCTCGATGACACGGTTCTGCGTGCGGGTCAGCGCCATGAAGGCGTCCCCGATCAGATCGAAAAAGCTCGCTTCGGAAAGGTCAATGCGCTTGTCCACTTTCGGCGGCATGTCGGAGGACAGCATCAGCGATTCCCAGCCCGGCTTGTAGAGCGTGACGCCGTAACCGCCGACGTGACGCAGGAGCTCCCTTTCGAGCTCGGCGCTGATCCGGTGGTTGGGCGCGGCCTCAAGCGACAATGTCGCGAGATGCGCAGAGGCGATCCGTTCCTCGAACCACGCCAGGCGATAGCGCGCGATCGACGGCGCGAAGATCAGGACTTCGGCCACCATCACGAAGACGATGGTAAGAACCAGCAACCGTGCTGAAAGGGAGCGCGCGGGTGGCGGCATCTGTGCGAGCGGCGGACTCATGCGCTCACTTTATCTCAAGGCCCATGCAGTGACCATGGTCCGGCGCGCCAGAAAACATGCGGTTGCTCAGCCGAAGCGCGCCAAGAAACGCACCAGGCGGCGTGTCTTCTCGGAAAACAGGCCCGGCGTGTAATGGCTGCCGGCCACGCGCTTGGTAATTTCGGAAAGCGTCGGGTACGGCGCGACGACCGAAGCCAGATCCTTGATGCGAAGCTTGCCTTCGACGGCCAGCACCCAGGGCAGGATCAGTTCGCCGGCCCGGGTGCCGACGATAGACGCACCCAGCACGCGGCCACGCGGCCCCACGATCACCTTGATCAGGCCGTCGGTGGCCCGCTCGGCACGGGCACGGTCTATTTCTGCAAACGGCGTACGCAAAACAGTATGAGGCATCCCCGCCTCCCTGGCCCGCACCTCATTGAGCCCGACATGTGCAAGCTCCGGATCGGCATAAGTTACCCAGGGAACGGCGCCGTGGTCCGCCTTCGCGGGCAGCCGGAAGAGCGCGTTCCGGATGACGATGCCGGCGTGGTAATTAGCGACATGAGTGAACTGCAGCGCGCCAGCGACATCGCCCACGGCATAGATTTTCTTGTTGGTGGTGCGCAGGCGCGCATCCACTTCGATGCCCTTCCGGGTAAAGGCGACGTTTGCCGCCTCGAGGCCGAGACCCTCGGCGTTGGGCGCACGCCCGACTGCGACGAGGACGTGCGAACCGGTGACATCACGTGACACCCCGTCCTGCTCGACGGTGACGCGCACGCCGTTATCCGACTTCGCGGCGCTGGTAACCTTGGCGCCTTCCATGATGTCCACGCCATCCGTAAGCAGGCGGGCACGCACGACGTCCACCAGTTCGGGATCATCCTTGCCGAGAAGGCTGGCGCCGTCGATCAGAGTGACGCGGCTGCCCAGCCGCTGGTGGGCCTGGGCCAGCTCGGTGCCGATCGGCCCGCCGCCGACGACGATCAGGTGATCGGGCCGCGCCGTGAGGGCGAACACGGTTTCGTTGGTCAGGTAATCGACACCGTCGAGGCCGGGGATCGGCGGCACCAGCGGGTGCGAGCCAGTGGCGACGACGAAACGCCGCGCCCTGATTCGCCTGCCCCCCGCTTCCAGCATATCGGGCGCCACAAAGCGGCCGGCCGCCCGAATCACCGTGACGCCCAGGCCCTCGAAGCGCTCGACCGAATCGTGCGGCGCGATGCCGGCGATGACGTCGTGGACATGGTCGTGCACCGCCTGGAAGTCGATATCGGGTCGAACCGGCTGGACGCCGAAGCCGCCGGCGTCGCGCTGAACCTGCGCTGCATGGGCGGCGGCGATCAGCGATTTTGACGGCACGCAGCCATAATTCAGGCAGTCGCCGCCCATGCGGTGCTTCTCGACGAGCACTACGCTGGCTCCCATCTGCGCGGCTCCGGCGGCCACCGAGAGCCCGCCAGAGCCCGCGCCGATCACGCACAGGTCGGGCCTCGTCTCATCCATGCTTTTATCCATGCTTAGGCGTCCCTGTTGCGGAACTTTTTGTAGGCGACTGGCACCAGCGCGAGCACCGAAAGCCCGAGAATCGGTAACAGTATCTCAAGCTCGAAAATGATGCCGAGGTCGGGCACGCGGCCGGCGTCGAACACGGCGCCGAGGCCGTTGCCGACGGAGGCGTAGACAATACTGCCCGGAATGATGCCGAAGAAGGTGCCGATTACGTAGGTCCTGAGCGGCACGCCGAGGAACGCCGGCACGAGATTAACCAGCCAGAACGGAAACACCGGGACGAGCCTCAGGAACAGGAGGTAGCTCATCGCGTTCTCACGGAAGCCCTTTTCCATGCGCCACACCCACGGCCCCGCCCGCACCCGCAGCGAATCGCCAATGGCACTGCGCGCGGCGATGAAGATGCCGGTGGCGCCGATGGTTGCGCCGATCACGACGTAAATGCTGGCAAGCACGGTGCCGAACAGGAAGCCGCCCGACAGCGTCAGCACAACCCCGCCGGGCAGCGAGGCGGCGGTAGCAACCGCGTAGAGCACGATAAAGCCGAGCGCCGAGAGTGCCATGTTGTCGGCGACGAACTGCCGCAGCACCTCGCGATGATCGCGCAGCGTGGCGAAATCAAGGTAGCGGTCGAGATCGAAGACAAAAAACAGGACAAACGCCAGCGCAATCGCGAGCAGCGGTAGAAAGCGGCGCAGAATGGATCGCTTGCGGGCCTCGGCCTGCCCGGCCACCGGGCTCGGATCCCTCTCGGTCTTCGCTTTTCGGTGTCGCCTGTCGGTGCTCATCGATTCGTCCGCCATCCTACGCTTAAGCCGCCTGGGCGGCCCCCCTCTCTTCGTTTGCGCCTCGCAGCCCCGGGAAAGGGCCCGCAGCCTGCACGGCCAGACGTAATCTGGCCGTGCGGACGGCCTTCGTCCAATCAACCCGGTTCACCGAAGGGTGAAGGACCGCGAGCCGGCCCCAGCGGAAGGGCTCCGGGGCCAGAAAGCGCCGGAATCCGGGCCTCGATGGCCCGATTTCGGGCCTTTCCGGAGGCCCCAAAAGATTGACTTCGCCCGCCCCACCCCTTATACAGCGGGCCTCGATCAACCAAGCCTTCCCAACGGAGCGCGACGTGAAACGCACCTATCAGCCTTCCAAGCTCGTCCGCAAGCGCCGGCACGGCTTTCGTTCGCGCATGGCGACGGTTGGCGGCCGCAAGGTCATCGCCAATCGCCGCAAGAAGGGTCGCAAGCGCCTTTCGGCCTAACCGGCCTCCCGGCAGATGGCCCCGGCGCTTTCACGCCTGAAGCGTCGCGCGGAGTTCGTGAGGGTCACGCGGCAAGGCCGCAAGGCGGCTTCCGCAGGGCTCGTCCTACAAGCCGCGCCCTTCGAGAACAGCGACCACGACGCCTTTCGGGTCGGCTTCACGGTGACCCGACGGGTCGGCAACGCAGTGGTCCGCAATCGGGTCCGCCGCCGGCTCAGAGCAGTGGCCCAGGAGATCATGCCCACCGGCGCCCGCCCCGGCTTCGACTACGTTCTGGTGGGCCGCGCGGCCACCAAGGATAGGCCCTATGATGCGCTCCGCCGCGATCTCGTCTCCGCCCTCGGGCGGCTCGGTCTCCGCGAAAAAGCCGGCAGGAACGCTGCACCGGCGCGCGGCAAGGTGACATGAGCCCCATTCTTCAAAGCCTCTGGCACGGTGCCGCCGACGCCCTTGGTCTGCTGGGGCGGCTCGTCGGCTACACCCTGATCTGGACCTACCGGATCGTGCTCAAGCCGCTGTTCCCCGCCACCTGCCGGTTCGAGCCGAGCTGTTCGGAATACGCCTTGCAAGCAGTGCGCCACCACGGCCTGATCGTCGGCGCCTGGCTCGCGACCAAGCGCCTCGGGCGCTGCAATCCGTGGGGCCCGTGGGGCTTCGATCCGGTGCCCGAACCCCGTTGCCATCACCCTTCTCACCCTTCACATGCTGAACGGGCGCTCGACGTCGGGCGGGCCCGTCGCACGCGCTGACGCCGGGAGTACCCATGAACGACCAGAAGAACCTGATCCTCGCCATCGCGCTGTCGGTCGTGATCATGGTCACGTTCCAGTACTTCTTCGAGCCGCCGCCCCCGCCGCCGCAGGAGACGCAGCAGACCCAGGGCGAGCAGGCCGCACCAGGACAGCAGGCGCCGACGGACCAGCAGCAACAGACGCCGTCCGCTTCGGCAACGCCGTCGCCGAGTACCGGCGCTGCGCCGGCGATGCCGCCGGGTGGCGCGCCCGCGACCGCCGTCGCGCCCGCGGGCGGCGCGCGCACCGTCATCGAAGGTCCGCGCATCACCATCGACACGCCGCGCCTGGAAGGCTCGATCGCGCTGCGCGGCGCGGCCATCGACGACGTCACGCTGCGCGACTACCACGTCACGACCGACCCTTCGAGCGACCGCATCCGCATCTTCGCGCCGCAAGGCAACGTCCGCGCCTATTACGCAACCGAAGGCTGGATTCCCGCCGACCCGAACGTGCCGGTGCCCGGGCAGGACACCGTCTGGTCGACGTCCGAAAAGGTGCTGACGCACGAAAAGCCGGTGACGCTAACCTGGGAGAACGGTGCCGGGCTGATCTTCGAGCGCACCATCGCGGTGGACGAGAACTACATGTTCACCATCACCCAGAACGTGCGTAACACCGGCGAGCAAGCAGTCACGCTGACGCCGTATTCGTTGATCAACCGCACCGGCACGCCGGAGACGACCGGCTTCTACATCCTTCACGAAGGGCCGCTCGGCGTCTTCGACGGCACGCTGGTCGAGGAAGATTACGACGACGTCGCCGAGGAAAAGACGATCACGCGCACGTCGACCGGTGGCTGGATCGGCATCACTGACAAATACTGGCTGGCAGCGCTGGTGCCCGAGTCGAATGCGCGCGTCAATGCCCGTTTCCTACACTGGCGCACCGGCAACCAGGACAAGTACCAGGCCGACTTCGCCGGCGAAGCGCAGACCCTGTCGCCGGGCGGTAGCGTCCAGAACAAGACGTACCTGTTCTCGGGCGCCAAGCAAGTCCGTCTGCTCGACGGCTATGCCGACAAGCTCGGCATAGCCAACTTCGACCTCGCCATCGACTTCGGCTGGTTCTACTTCCTTACCAAGCCGTTCTTCTATCTACTCGATAT
>JBBDQX010000178.1:0-5081 GCA_040905765.1 Acetobacterales bacterium | reverse complement strand
CGACCCCCCGAGCTTCATTCAAAGCTGCGCCAAGCTGACCCGGCCTGGCGGGGCATTCGCGCTGTCGACCATCAACCGTACCGCGAAATCCTTCCTGTTCGCCAAGGTCGCGGCCGAATATATCTTGCGCTGGCTGCCACGCGGCACGCATCGGTGGCAGCGTTTCCTGACTCCGGGCGAACTCACGGAGCACATGGAGGCCGCCGGGATCAGGGTGCTCGATCGCAGCGGAATGGCCTATGACATGCTGCGGGACGAATGGCTTCCTAGCCGAAGCCTGGACGTCAACTTCTGGCTGTTCGGCACCCGGCGCTAGAGCATCCTGCGTCCGGGCGGACGCAGACCAGATGCTCTAAATTATTGAAGATTGAGCAATCTCCGATCTGATGATTCCGTCAGACCGGAGATTGCTCTAGCCGGCCGCCTCGAGCCGTTCAGTTCCGCGTGCCGCCGGGCGCCTCGGCCAGGTCGTCGAGGTGCAGCGAATAGCCCGCGCCCTCGGCGTTGCGGCGGACGGTATAGCCCTTCATCACCACCTTGCGGTCGGGCGTTTCCATCTGTGCACCGCACATGCGGGCGTAGGTAACCGCCTGCCTCTGCTCTACGCCGAGTTCGACGGTGCCGATCAGTCGCAATGGTACCGCTTCCCGCGATTCCATCGGCCCGCCGACCAGTCGCGTGATCTGCTCGCCGACCTCCCGGTCGGCGCATGCCGGGGCGTCGCCCTTGACCTGGAACAGGTCCGCCGAAAGCCAGCCGATCAACGCCAGCAGCGCCGTTCCTGTCGCTATTCCCCCTGCACGGAGCGTTTCCGTCAGGTCCAGTGAGCGCTTCCTCACGGGCATCGCACCCTCCGCTTCTTGTCCCGCGACGGGCAGCGGGGAAACGCCCGACGGCGGCTTTGTGGGTCTGAACCACAAAAGAAATAGCCGGCGCCGGAATGTCGTTCCGGTGCCGGATGTAAAGAATTGCGCCTGGTGGAAATGCCGGAAGGTTTCGGGCCGGAACGCGCACTGCCGGAGCGAGTATTCAGGCGTCGCGACGGCGCAGCCAGGGGATCCGCTGGAACTCTACGCCCTCGTCCTTGAGGCGGACCGCGTCCTCGTCGGAAGCCTCACCGTATATGTTGCGGGTCTCCGTCTCGCCATAATGGATACGCCGAGCCTCTTCCGCGAAACGGTCACCCACATAGTCGCAGTTTTTTTCGACCTGCTCGCGCATCTCGGCGAGCAGGCGCCCGGCTTCCCTCATCTTCGCGCTCAGTTCGGGGTCCGAGCTCGAGGCTGCGGACTGCTCGGAGCGTATGGCGACATCCCTGCCCCGAGTGGCGCCCGACAACCGCGGGGCCATCGGCGCCTTGACGACGCGCGTATCCTCGCACAGCGGACAGCTCACCTTTCGAGCCTTACGCTGCCGGTCATAGGTCTTGCTGTCCTTGAACCAAGCCTCGAATTCGTGGTCGTTGCTGCATCGGAGCGTATAGCTGATCACCGCCCGGCATCCGGTCGAGAGAGGAAGCTCTTCATCAAGCTGACATATATGTCGCGGCGGTCATTCCGTTCAAGCGCCGCCGGCCGCCAGGAGCGGGTCCAGCCGACCCTGAGACTCCAGCGCATACAGGTCGTCGCACCCCCCGATGCCTTTCCCGTCGATGAATATCTGCGGCACCGTGTGTCGGCCCCCGGCGCGCTCACGCATCCGCGCACGCAACTCCGGCTGCGCGGAAACGTCGTGCTCCCGATAGGCGACGCCCTTCCTGTCCAGCAGCGCCTTGGCACGATGGCAGAATGGACAGAATGACGTGGTGTAGATCTCGATGTCGGCCATCTCTCGATATCCTTCTTCCTTCACAACATGGGGCGGACGACCCGGCAGAGGGTCAGAACATCAACGGCCGCCGCCCCGTTGCGGCGCAACACCCGGGCCACCGCCTCAACCGTCGCGCCGGTGGTGAAGACATCGTCCACCAGCAGCACCCGGCGCTCCTTGAGCGCCTCGCGCCGGCCAGGCCGCACCGCGAAGGCTCCCGCAACGTTGCGGCGACGGGCGGACAGGGACAGCCGCCCCTGAGAGGGCGTATTGCGACGACGCTCCAACAGGTCGGGCACGAACGGCAGACCTGCGTCGGCCGCGATCCGTCGCGCCAGCAGCGCAGCCTGATTGTAGCGGCGGCGCAGCAGACGCCAACGATGAAGCGGAACCGGTGCCACGAGGTCCGCTTCCCCGACGAGTTCGGCGCCGGCACGCGACATCCACGTCGCGAAGCTGCGCGCCGCGTCGGTGCGATCACCGTGCTTGAACGCCAGGACAAGGTGGCGGCTGGCATCATCGTAGACCAGCACCCCCCGCGCACGGTCGTACGCAGGCGGCCGGCGAGCGCAACTGCCGCACAGCTGCGCCGCAGCGGCACCAACCGCGGCAGCGTCCTCGTGCTCGAAGGGAAAGCCGCAGACGGCACACTGGGGCGGTGCCAGGAAGTTCAAATCGCGCCAGCACTCGGCGCAAAGCCCTACCCCGCCGCCGACGATCGCACCGCAGCCGAGGCAGCGCGGCGGCAGCACGAGATCGAGTACGGCGCCGCCGAGGCGAAGCGCCTCTCTCCGCAACCGCCCCGGACGGGCGGGCTCAATCGACTCGGGCGCGGAATCGGACGTCCCTGTCCTCCTCGATCTGGTTCACCAGATTTACCTCCCAGGTGAGGTACTCGTTCATCTTCTCCTCCTGCTGCGAATTGCGGTCGTAGGCACGCAGCGCGAAGTCGATGCACTCCTCGTCCGTAGGCGTTGTCCGGTCCGCTTTCAGGGAATAGCCCGCCGCCTTCCAGGCCTGCTTGCCGCCTCCTAGTACCTTCACCTCACCGGAGGTGAGCCCGCGCACCTCCGGCACGGCGAGCCGCGCCAGCCCCTGGTCGCTCTCGTCGACGATCACCAGCAACCCGGAATCAGGCAGACGGTCGCGCAGGCGTTCCAGCCGCGAGCGCACGCCCCATAGCGAACCCTCGATATGACCCGCCCGGAATGCCTTGCTCAGGCCGACATCCAGTATCGCGGCCTGCTTCGCGTCCAGCAGTTCCTTCAGATCGCGTGGCGCCAATGCTTCGACATCGACCCGGTCGAGCTCCGGCAGCGCGGCATGCCGCTGGCCGGTCTCGAGTGCGCCATCGAGGCTGCCGGAAAGAATGAATACGTCCTCGAATCCCATCTGCTTCAGCCAGTGCGCCGTCATCGTGGCGCGAACGCCGGTATCGTCGATCAGCACGACACGCGGACGCAGCACACCGATGTACTTGTCGGTCGCCTGTACCAGCTGGCCACCCGGCGCGGACACACTGCCCGGCAGATGCCCCTGATGGAACTCTTGGGGCGAGCGGACGTCGAGCAGGAACAGGGACCGGCCGGCGTCTTTCCTGAATGTATCGACTCCGGCCCGGTCGATCCGCTCTATCCGGTACCGGTCGCCCACCCGGCGCGCCACGTCGAGCGCCTTGTCGACCGCCTGGGGGTTGCCGTCGGGATACTTCCGGGTCTGGCCGCGTTCCAGCTTGAAGCCTGCGAGATGCCAACCCATGGTGCCGTTGCGCAGGGCGAAGACCTTGTTCGGGATGCCGGCGTTGATGAGCGACTGCGCGCCAATGATGCTGCGTGTCCGTCCCGCGCAGTTGACCACCACGGTGGTGTCCGGATCGGGCGCCAGATCGTGTACGCGATAGGCGAGCTCCGCTCCCGGCACATCGATGCCGGTCGGAATACTCATGTTGCTGAATTCATCCATCGGCCGGCTGTCGAGGACGACGATCTTCTCGCCAGCGTCCATCTTCGCCTTGAGGTCCTCGGCGGAGATGTTCGGTGTGTGGTATTCGTGCTCGACGAACTCACCGAACGCCTTGCTCGGCACGTTGACGCCCGTGAACACGACGAATCCAGCGGCACGCCATCCGGACACGCCACCGGCCAGCACCGCGACATCGGTATAACCGGCGTCCTCCAGCAGCGCGGCAGCACGTTCGACCAGTCCCTCACCGTCGTCGCACAGAACCACCGGCACGTCGTGGCGCGGCACGAGATCCCGCACCAGCAGCTCGAACCGGCTGATCGGCACGTTGCAGGCCAGCAGCAGGTGCCCTTCGGTGAATTCCCCCTCCTCGCGCACGTCGAGGATGGCAAGCTCGCCGTCGCCGCGGATCATTTCCTTGACCGCCTCGGGCGTCACGCTCCTGGTCATGCGGTCCTCCTCGTGGCGGCTGGTCGGCGCGGCATGGCGCTCATGGACGATTCCTCCTGACTGGCATTTCCCCGACTGGCGTTTGGTCGCCTGCACGGCACGAACTCTAGTGTCTCGCCGTTGCCCTCACAACTGGACGGGGCCCATATTGCAGCAATGACGCAAACCGATTCGATGAGCGTGTTCGACCGGCGGATGGTGCGGGCGCGGCGCGACCGTGCCGCGCCCCCGTTAGCGGAGGCAGATTTACTGGTACGCGCCCCCGCGACGTCGATTGCCGACCGCCTCGAAGACGTCAACCGGCGGTTCCCTCGCGCCCTCGACCTCGGCTGCCATGGCGGCGAGGTCGCGTCGGCGATCCGCGGCTTGAAGGGTGTGGAATGGATTGCCTGCTGCGACCTGTCCCCAGGCTTCGCGGCGCGTTCGGCCGACACCGTCGGCGCAGCCGCACTCGCGGCGGACGAGGAACTGCTGCCCTTCGCGGACGCCGCTTTCGACCTGATCGTCAGCGGGCTCAGCCTGCACTGGGTCAACGACCTGCCGGGTGCGCTGATCCAGATCCGCCGCTCACTGGTCCCGGACGGCCTGTTCCTGGGCTCCATGCTGGGCGGCGAAACGCTGACCGAACTGCGCCAGGCGTGGCTCCGGGCGGAGGCCGAAATCGAAGGGGGCGCCGGGCCGCGCGTCTCTCCGTTCGCCGATGTCCGCGATGCGGCTGGTCTGCTGCAGCGCGCAGGCTTCGCGCTTCCGGTCGCGGACGTGGACGAGCTGACGGTGACCTATGAGGATCCGATACGCCTGATGCGCGACCTGCGGGCGATGGGCGAGATGCAGATCGTCGTCGACTGCGACGCGCTGCA
>JBBDQX010000177.1:712-5087 GCA_040905765.1 Acetobacterales bacterium | reverse complement strand
AGCAGCTGACTCTTAATCAGCGGGTCCCAGGTTCGAGTCCTGGTGCGCCCACCAAGCAACGCAACGCTCTGGCCAAACCGGCCCGGGCGTTGTTTGCTTGCGGGGTACGGGTGGAACGAGGGCCGGGCATGCGCATTCTTTCGCAACGTGACGTTCGCGACGTGGTCGGGGCGGAGGACGCCTTCGCGACGGTGGAGGCGGCGTGGCGCGAGTACGGGCGCTATCGCGCGCTGTCGTCGGTGCCGCCGTCGCTCGGCCTCGCCGGGCCTGCCGACGGCGCCGCGACGCACCGGGTCAAGGGCGCGGTGTCGCCGACGCTCGGCGCCGCCGGCTTCCGCATCGCCACCTATCCCGGCAGCGGCCCGGTCGACCGCCGCCATGTCCATCTCGTGCTTGACTACGTCACCGGCGAGGTGGTCGGTCTCGTCGACGAGGAGTGGCTGCACGGCCTGCGCGCCGCCACCCAGGCGGTGGTGGCGGCGGCCCGTCTGGCGCGGCGCGACGCGAAGGTGGTCGGCATCGTCGGCGCCGGCCGCATCGCGCGCGAACTTTTCCCCGGCCTCGCCCTGCGCTTCCCGCTGGAGGACGTGCGCGTCGCCGCGGTGCCGCGGGACAACGCCGATGCCTATGCGCGCGACCTGTCGGCGACCGGGGTGCCGGTGCGTGCCGTCGCCTCGGCGGAGGAGGCGATCCGCGGTGCCGACATCGTCGTCACCATCACCACCGCGAAGGCCCCTATGGTCGAGCCGGGCTGGCTCGCCCCCGGCGCGCTGCTGGTGTCGCTCGGCGGCGTGCACGAGGTGCGCCACGCCGTGCTCGCGGAGTGCGATCGCTTCGTCGTCGACGACTTCGACTATGCGCTCAGCCGCGGCGACATGGGCGCCTGGGTCTCGGCGGGCGAGACCACGCCGGAGGCGCTGAGGCAGCGCCTCGACGCCGACATCGGCGAGATCGTCGCCGGCCTGAAGCCGGGCCGGCAGGGGCCGGACGAGCGCATCCTCGCGATCATCCAGGGCCTCGCTGCCTGCGACGTGGCGATGGCCAAGCTCGCCCTCGACCGCGCGGCGGAGCAGGGGCGCGGCACGGTCGCCGAACTTCCGGTAATGCCGTGACGGCGGCGGCCCTTGGCGCGCCGCTGCGCCGGGTCGAGGATGCCCGGCTGCTGACCGGGCAGGGGCTGTTCGTCCCCGACATCGTGCTGCCGGGCGAGGCGCGGGGCGTGTTCCTGCGCTCGCCGCACGCGCACGCGGAGATCGCTTCGGTCGACGCCGCCGCGGCGCGGGCGATGCCGGGCGTGGTCGCCGTGTACACCGGCGCCGACCTCGCCGCCGACGACCTGCCCGGCGTGCCGGCGGAGGTGCTGCCGCCGACCGTGCAGGCGCTGCCGCCGGAGCAGCGCGACTGGCGGCCGCCGCATTATCCGGCGCTCGCGGCCGGGCGGGTCCGCCATGTCGGCGAGCCGGCGGCGCTGGTCGTCGCGGAATCGCTCGCCGCCGCGATGGACGCCGCCGAGCGGATCGAGGTCGACTACCGCCCGCTCGACGCGGTGACGGACTGCGGCGCCGCGGCGGCGGCGGGGGCGCCCGCGCTGTGGCCGGACCGGCCGGGCAACTGCTGCTTCCACCACCGCGCCGGCGATGGCGCGGCGGCCGACGCCGCCTTCGCCGCGGCCGCCCATGTCGCGCGGCTGACGCTGGTCAACAACCGGGTCGTCGCCGCCCCGCTGGAGACGCGCGGCGCCGTCGCCGTCCACGACCCCGCCACCGGCAGCCTCACCCTCCATACCGGCACCCAGAAGCCGCACCAGTTTCGCGACGCGCTGGCGCGCAAGGTGTTCGGCCTGCCGGAAGACCGCGTGCGCGTGGTGTCGCCCGACGTCGGCGGCGGCTTCGGCGCGCGCAACGGCCTCTATCCGGAGTTCATCGCGCTGTTGTGGGCGGCGCGCCGCTGCGGCCGGCCGATCCGGTGGATCGCCGAGCGTACCGAAGGCATGGCGAGCGACGTGCACGGGCGCGACAACCTCACCGAGGCGGAACTGGCGCTCGACGCCGATGGCCGCATGCTGGCGCTGCGCGCCTCGACGCTGGTCAACCTCGGCGCCTATGTCGCCCCGCGCGCGATGGTGCCGACCACCAACGGCCTGCAGATGCTGACCGGCCCCTACCGCATCGCCGCCGCCTTCGCCGAGGTGCGCGGCGTGTTCACCAACACCGTGCCGACGCACGTCTATCGCGGCGCCGGCCGGCCGGAGGGCGCCTATGTGCTGGAGCGGCTGGTTGACCATGCCGCGCGGCGGATCGGTCTCGAGCCCGCCGAGCTGCGTCGGCGCAACCTCGTGCCACCATCCGAGATGCCCTGGCGCACCGCCTTCGGCAGCACCTACGACCGCTGCGACTTCTCGCGGGCGCTGGAGGACGCACTCGACCGCGCCGGCCACGCCGGCTTCGCCGCGCGGCGGGCGGAGTCGGAGCGCGTCGGCAAACGGCGCGGCCTCGGCCTCGCGCTGATCGTGGAGCACCTGCATGCGAAGGGCCACGGCGACACCGCCGGGATCGCCGTCGACGCCGACGGCGGTGCGACACTGACCGTCGGGTCCTGCTCCAACGGGCAGGGCCACGAGACGGTGTTCGCGCAGGTCGCCGTCGCGCGTCTCGGGCTGCCGCTCGAAGCCGTCCGTTTCGTGCAGGGCGACACCGCCACCGTCTCGGCCGGGCTCGGCACCGGCGCCTCGCGTTCGGCGACCGTGTCCGGCGGCGCCGTGTCCGCCGCGCTGGACGACCTGATCGAGGCCGGATGCGCCGCCGCCGCCGCGCAGATGGAGGCCGCGTTCGAGGACGTCGCGTTCGAGGACGGGCGCTTCCGCATCGTCGGCACCGACCGCTCGGTCGGGCTGGACGAGGTCGCCGCCGCCTCGGGCGGGACGCTGCACGTCAGCACCGTCCACAAGGCACCAGCCGACGGCTTTCCGGCCGGATGCCACATCTGCGAGGTCGAGGTCGACCCGGACACCGGCGCTGTCGTCGTCGCCGGCTATACCGCGGTGCATGATTTCGGCCGGCTGCTCAATCCGATGGTGGTCGAGGGCCAGGTCCACGGCGCACTGGCGCAGGGCCTCGGCCAGGCGCTGCTGGAGAAGGTCGTCTACGACGGCGAATCGGGGCAGCTGCTGTCCGGGTCCTTCATGGACTACGCGCTGCCGCGCGCCGACGACCTCGCGCCCTTCGCCGTCGAGTTGTTCCGCGCCTCCGACGGCGCCAATCCGCTCGGCGTGAAGGGCTGCGGCGAGGCCGGCTGTTCCGCCGCGCCGCCAGCGCTGGTCAACGCGGTGCTGGACGCGCTGGCGCCGCTCGGCGTCGACGACCTCGACATGCCGCTGACGCCCTCGGCCGTCTGGTCGGCGCTGCGCCGGGCACGCGGCTAGATCAGCGGCGGATGCCGGGCTTCTTCGCGTTGGGAAAAATTATTCCAGCACCCCGGGAACCCGGCGTCCCGGGGAGTGTTCATTGCGTGCATGACCATGCGCAGGCATGCGCCGGATACCCCGCTAGGTGAGTGAGGCTCTGGTTGGCGCCTTTCTTTCGACGGGAGTGTCCGATGAATACGAAGCTTGCCCGGCAGGTCGCGAAGGCCATCGTACCGCGCCGCCACCGCTTCGCGGTACGCAGTGCGGCGTTACGTATCTTTCATCACGGAGACCAGCGGTTTTGCGGCTGCTGCGGCAGCTGGGTGAAGCGTTTCGGCAGCTTCGGACCGGGCGTCCCGCGCGAGAACGCGCAGTGCCCGGTGTGCGGGGCGCTCGAACGCGACCGGCTGGTCGCCCGCTACTTCGCCAGCCATCCCGGGCTGCTGCGGTCGGCGCGCCATGTGCTGCACGTGTCGCCGGAGCGCGCCATCGCCCAGCTTCTGGTGCGTAGCGCAGCCGACTACGTCTCGATCGACATCGAACCCGGCCTGGCCGACCGCGTCATGGACCTCACGGACGTGCGGTTCGGCGACGCCAGCTTCGATGCGGTCTACTGCAGCAACGTGCTGGAACACATCGCGGACGACCGCAAGGCGATGGACGAGATCTTCCGCGTCCTGGCGCCCGGCGGCTGGGCGGTCGTGCTGGTGCCGCTCTACGGCGACGATACGCACGAGGACTTCGACATCACCGATTCTGCCGAACGGACCCGGTTCTATGGCCAGCCCGACCACGTCCGGGCATATGGCGTAGACATCGCCGAGCGTCTCGCCGGCCGCGGTTTCGACGTCTGGGTGGAGCAGCCGGCCCTCGGCATCTCCGCCGAGGAGGCGCTCAGCCGCGGTCTGCCGCCGCACGAGATCATCTTCCTCTGCCGCCGCCCGGCGGGGGGGGGGGGGGGGGGGGGGGGGC
>JBBDQX010000177.1:0-702 GCA_040905765.1 Acetobacterales bacterium | reverse complement strand
CGCAGGGCCGGAACTTCGTGCCCGCCTTCGCCACCCAGCCGGCGCGGCGCAACCGCTACCACGCCGCCTACCAGCACAATCCCGACCTCGAGCGCCTGCGGGCCCCGGCCCCGGCGGATTAAAGCGGCCTGCGTCCCGGTGGACGCAGGCCGCCACTCCGGCTTTTCAGGAACGGATCGGAGGTGTGGCGCTTACTCGGCCGCAACCGCCGCCTCGGCGTACTTGTCCCGCTTCACATGGTCGAGGTTGCTGCCCTCGATGCGCACCAGCTTGGTTGGCCCGTCCCGGTGCGGCGAGTGCAGGTCGCCCACGTTGTACAGGTAGGCGTCGCCGCGGCGCATCTCGTACTGCTTCTTCAGCTTCACCTGGCCCGGCTGACCGTCCTTCGGCTCGGCGACCTTGTCCCACTCGCTCATGATCGTCAGGCCGTCGGCCTGGCCGTAGATTGCCCAGCTATCGCCGTGGTCGTGCGGCTCGCTGGTCTTCGCGCCGGTATGCACGTGCGCGAAGATGCAGAAGCCCAGTTCCGGATCCTCGTACAGGCACTTGCGCGGGTCGGTGTTGTCGGGGCCGAAGTGCTTGTTGACGAAGCCGTCGTCCTTCAGCGCCTCCTTCAGCAGGTCGCGCACCCTGGCGCGCCCGTTCGGCCCCGGGTCGGCCTTCAGGATGTCGTGACAGGCCTTGCCGAACGATTCGATGGTG
>JBBDQX010000176.1:0-5119 GCA_040905765.1 Acetobacterales bacterium | reverse complement strand
GAGTGAATCACGTCGGCAACAGACCCTCCACCGACTTCTTCAACAGCCTGCTAGTAGGTGCCCTGCTTGTCGAGCAGCCGGCGGTCGAGCGGGATGTCGCGCAGGATCTCGCAGATGCGGGGTCCGCTCCGCCCGTCGCCATAGGGGTTCTCGGCGCGCGCCACGGCGGCCTTCGCCCCGGCGTCGGTCAGGACGCGGCGGATCGTCGCAGCGATGGCGGCGCGGTCGTGCGGGCAGTCGAAGATGTTCGACGCCTGCGGGCGGCCACGCTGGCGCTCGCCGATGTTGACGACCGGCACCCTGAACGACGGTGCCTCGAGGATGCCGCTGGAGGAGTTGCCGACCAGCGCCGCAGCATTGGCCAGCAGTCGGAAATAGTCGTGCCGCTCGACGTTGCGCAGCACGGCGACGCGGTCGTCGGCGTCGAATTCCCGCATCAACGCAAGGATGCCCTGGAAGCCGAGGTCCGAGTTCGGCGCGATCCAGATCACGCGCGCGCCGCTGTCGAGGCAAGCATCGAGGGTTGCGCGCATCTGCGCCGTCGCCTCGTCCCGGTCGACCATCACCGGATGCTGCACCACCAGCAGGTAGTCGCCGTTCAGGTCGATGCCGCGGCCGTCGAGGACGACGGAGCCGGCGCGGTAGTCCTGCCCGACGATGTCGTCGAGCTGCGGCGCACCGACGTTGAACAGGCGGAACTCCTGCTCGCCCATGCGGCGCAGCCGCTCGGCGGAATCCTCGCAGGACGCGAAGTGGATGTGCGCCAGTTTGCCGATGGCATAGCGCGCCGCGTCGTCGATGTGGCCCGACCTGTCACCCGCCTGGATGTGCGCAATGGGCAAGCCCATGTAGGCGGCGGCGACGCAGCAGCCGAGCGTCTCCGCCCGGTCGCCCGACAGCAGCACGACGTCGGGCGCGAGTTCCTCGTAGGCGTCGGCATAGCCGGCAATGGCCGAGCCGAGCGCCTTCGACCAGGCCGAGCGCGCCTCGCCCGCCGGCGCCATCGGCACCGTCGCCGACACGGGGAAGCCGTCGGCACGGATCAGGTCGATGCTGTTGCCGAGCTCCGGCATCAGGTGCATGCCGGTGACCAGCGTCACCGGCTCCAGCTCCGGCACGTCACGCATCGCCAGCATGACGTTTCGGGCGTAGCCGTAGGTCGCCCGCGACTCGAGCGTCACCAGGATGCGGCGTCTCGCCATCAGGCGAGCTGGTCCCAGCGCAACTGGCGGTCGGCCGCTATGTCGACGGCGGCGGTCCTGCCGATGACGTCGTCGAGGTTCTTGGCCGGCACGACGCCTTCTCCCGGACTTGGCCGCTTCACCGTCACCATGTCAGCCGCGATGGCGGTGCCTTTCGGGATCGGCTTCTCGGTCACCACGCTCTCGCGCGCCCAGGCGACGATCTCGCGTTCCTCCGGAAAAATCTCGCGCTTGTCGCCGCGCGCCTCGAACACGGCGCGGCAGCCCTTAACCAGTTCCCCGAGCTCGTAGGGTTCGAGCGACGACATGTGGTCCGGGCCGGGAAGGGTGCGGTCGAGGGTGAAGTGCTTCTCGACGATGCAGGCGCCGAGCGCGACCGCGCCGAGCGAGGTGTAGATGCCGACGCTGTGGTCGGACAGGCCGACGGGAACGCCGAACATCCCGCGGTAGCGCGGGATGTTGCCGAGGTTGACGCGGTCGTAGGGGCAGGGATAGGCCGACACGCAGTGGGTCAGGGCCAACCGCGCGCCGGCGTCCTTCAGCGCGGCGACGGTCTCCGCGACCTCGTCCAGCTCCGTCATGCCGGTCGAGACGATCATCGGCCGGCCCTTCGACGCGATGTGCCGCTGTAGCGGGATGTTGGTCAGTTCGCCGGACCCGACCTTGAAGCCGATGATGTCGAGTTCGTGCAGCAGGTCGGCCGAAGCCTTGGAGAACGGCGTGCACATGTAGTCGATGCCGATATCGGCGCACAGTGCCATCAGCTCGCGATGCTCGTCGAGGCTGAGGTTGGTCTTGTCGAGGGTGTCGTATAGCGGCTCGTCGAAATTCGCCGACTGCGGCGCCTCGCGCAGCATCTCGTCGGACAGCACGTGGAGCTGGAACTTGATCGCGTCGCAGCCCATGGCGCGCGCGATGTAGGTCATCTCGCGCGCCACCTTGATGTCGCCGCCATGGTTGATGCACGCCTCTGCGATGACATAGGGGGGCTGGTCGTCGCCGATCAGGCGGCCGCCAAACGGAATCGTCACGCTCATCCTTGTCGCTCCCTCGCGCCGAGCAGCGCCTCGGCGATGGCGAGATCGGTCTCGCTGTTGATGTCCACGGCTTCGTCCTCCGGCACCGGGAGGGCGAGCCATTCCGCAGCGACCAGGGTGCCTTCGGCGCGCAGATGATCGACGCGGCAGGCGTATACCGTGCCGCTCTCGACGTAAAGGGGCGCCCGGTCCTGCCGTCGCCGGGCCAGACCGGGGAACAGCGGACGGAACACATCGTCCTCGATGCGGCCGATGTTGGAGCGGTTCTCGATCACCGTCATCAGCGACGGCCCGTCGCGGTCGACCAGCAGGCGGATGGCCGCGGCGACGGTGTCCGGCCGGCGCAGCGGCGAGGTCGGCTCCAGGCACAGCAGCACGTCGAAGGCCGGCTCGCCGGCCAGTGCCAGCGCGTCGAGCGCGTGCAGCAGCGCCGGTTCGGTGCGCGCCTCGGCCGTCGCCAATTCGGCCGGGCGGTCGATCACCCGCGCCCCGGCGCCCTGCGCCACCGCCTTGATCTCGGCATCATCGGTCGAGACCACCGTCAGGTCGATCTCCGGCACTTGCGCCGCCTGCAGCAGGGTGTGGACCAGCAGCGGCGCGCCGCCCACATCCCGAACGTTCTTGCGCGGCACCGACACCGAGCCGCCGCGCGCCGGCACCACCGCCAGGATGCGCCTGCCCCGGTACATACCTAGGCCCCGGCCATCATGCGAAATCCGCGGTCGGCCAGTCGGCGTGGATCATGCCGGACCCGGCGATGCGGCGGATGCCTTCGTCGACGGTGATGCGCGGCGCGTAGCCGAAGTCCGCGGCGGCGCGCGACGTGTCACAGTAGCGCGTGAAGACCTCGCGCTCGGAGGAGCGGTCGGAGCCCTCGAAATCGCCCATCACGTCGACCGTCAACCCCTTGTCGGGTGCCAGCAGGTCGATCACCCGCTGCGCCAGTTCGCGCAGGGTATAGACCTCGTTCGAGTTGCCGAGATTGTAGGTGTTGCCGACCGCGACGTCGCTCTCGAGCAGCGCCAGCAGCCCGTCGGTGACGTCGTCGACATGGCCGTAGGAGCGCTTCTGCGTGCCGTCGCCGTAGACCGTCGGATTCTTCCCTTCCAGCACCTGCTTGACGAAGCGGGCGATGACGAACTGCGCCACCTGCCCTTCGCCGTAGGTGTTGAAGAAGCGGACGATGGTCGGGCGCAGATGCGGGTACATCTGGTAGTGGCCGAGCAGCAGCTCCTCACCGGCTAGCTTGGAAACGGCATAGACGGTCTTGCCCTTCGTCTCGTCCGTCTCACGAATCGGGTTGCGGCCCGGCTCGCCGTAGACCTCCGAGGACGAGGCGAAGACAATGCGGTCGACGCCCGCGCTGACGCAGGCGCCGAAAACGTTGGCCGAACCGTCGATGTTGATGTTGAGGCAGCCCAGCTTGTCTTCCTCGGTGCGGCGCACGCCGAGCATGGCGGCGAGATGGAACGCCGCGTCGCAGCCGCGCAGGGCCTTCTCGATGCAGATGCGGTCGAGGATGGTTCCGACGACGATCGTCGCCCGTCCGGAATCCCGCAGCCGCCGGAAGAACTCGCGATGGCGGACATACTGCTCGTGGAGGTCGAAGCAGACAGCATGGTAGCCGCGGTCGACCAGCTTCTTGGCCAGCTCGCGGCCGATGAAGCCGGCGCCGCCGGTGACCAGAACCTTCTTGCTCATGGGGCAGTCTCCCGGTTCGTCCGCGCCGCCGCGGCGAGCGCGTCGCGCACGTAGCGTCGGCGCAAGAGCATCGAATGGGCGCCGCGCAGCAGGCCGACCGGGCCGCGCATGCCGGCGGTCTCGAAAGCGTCCGGCCGCCGCCAGGCGCGGCGCACCGACTCTTCGTCTGCGACGGGGATCTCCTCGTCGTAGCCGAGCGCGGCGAGATAGGGCCGGGTGCGCAGCAGGATGAAGTCGCGCTCGCGCCCGGTGACGACCGCGCTGCGCGACAGCGGGTCGCGGGTCGTGTCGCGCACCTCGCGCGGCGTCTCGACTCCTGCCTCGCTCGGGTTGTCGGGCATCGTCGCGAAATCGCGCCCGCCGAGCGTGGTCTGCCTGCGCGGCTGCGGCGGCGGCGGCGTACCGAGCCAGCCGCACAGATCCGCGACATGGCCTTCCGGCCCGGCCACCAGATCCTCGAAGCGCAGCAAGCGGTGACGCGGATCGTCGCGTCGGCGCAACACCGCCTCGGCATGGGCAACCCAGCGGTACTCGATCATCGCCCGAAGCGTGTCGGAGGCGAAGTACCAGGCCGGCAGGTTCTTGCGCAGCAGCGTGCGCTTGGCCGAGGCCCAGAAATCCACCGGGTGGCGCATGAGGTGAACGAAACGCATCGCCGGAAACAAGGCGTGGTAGTCGGCGACGTAGGGCGTCTCGATGGTCTTGAACACGAGGAAGCGGGGCCGCACCGCGGGCGTCAGCCATGCCGCCATCGCGTTCAGAAAGCCGGGTACGAACGCCGCGGCCTGCCAGGCGTCGCGCGCGGCGATCGCAGCCTCGGGCGACGGGCCGGGCGACGGAGGATCGGCGACGTTGGCGAGATAGCCGCTCTCGATCTCGCGCATCTGGTGACCGTAGAAGCCGAGTAGCCGGCCGCTCGGCACCGGCCGGGACAGGTCGCCGAGCGGCCGCACAGTGACGTTGGCCTGGGTACTGCGGCTGACGCGGCGGCGCGACGCAAGCTCGTCGAGCGCGCTGAGGAAGGTGATCTCGGCCGGATGCACGTAGCCCTCGGGCATGCCGTCGAGCAGGCGCGTCAGCAGCGTGGTGCCGCTGCGACCGGTACCGAACAGCCCGACCGGAACCGCCGTCACCGGCCCATCCCGTACTGGCGGTCGAGGATATGGCCGATGCCCTCGG
>JBBDQX010000175.1:0-29559 GCA_040905765.1 Acetobacterales bacterium | reverse complement strand
ACCGGACACCGCGCGATCCGGGCTATATTCGCGCATATCCACCAGGTGTGCGGGAGAACGGCGGCCAGTACACCCATGCGGCGGCCTGGCTGGGCCTGGCACATGCGCGGTTGGGCGATGGCGACAGTGCCTACGAGATATTCGATCTGATCAACCCGATCCGTCGCACCGCCGACCTCGCCGGCGCCGAGCTATACCGAGCCGAACCTTATGTCCTGGCCGCCGACGTGCGCGGGGCCGAACCCGGGATCGGTCAGGCCGGCTGGACCTGGTACACGGGTGCGGCCGGTTGGACGTGGCAACTGGCCGTCGAGGGTATTCTCGGCCTAAGCCTCCGGGGGGGCGCCGTCAGGATTGCTCCGCGACTCCCGAAAAAATGGGGCGGTGCGGAGGTTAGGATCAATGGCCCTGACGGGATATTGATTATTATGATCGAAGATCCCGAACGGATCGGTTCCGGCCGCGTCGAGCTTGCGGTAGATGGGCGGCGTATCGACGGCGATTGCATTGCCATCCCGACAGACGGGATGGTACGCCGCGTCACAGCCTGCCTGCGGCCCTCGCTTGCACACTCAGGTGACGTTTGAGCAGCGAGCAGCGCAATCTGGTGCTGTCAGCAGGCGGCGCTGGCCGGGGACATTGTGGCACTGGCCGCAGCCTACGGTCGGTACGCTCGCGGCGCGTCACGGCGATGGGAAGCTCCGGGCTTCCACCCCCCTGCGTCAGCGCGGACATCCGCGTGGCGTTCAGCAGCACGCGACGTCCGCGATGCGCAGGTGCTGCCCCAGCGGACTCCTAGCCTTTTCGCCGCCCCTTCTGTGCCGCCTTGCGGGCTGCGTACCGGGCATCCCGCGCCGCTTTCTGCTCGGCTGCCAACGCGGCCGCCCGCTCGACCTTCTCCGCCGCAATGAGCGCCTCGGCTTTCTCGGCTTCCCGTTTCTCCTCGAGGGCGAGTTCAGCGTCGCGCGCCGCCTGCTTGGCGAGTTCCTCCTTGCGCGCCTCCTGGGCCTCTCTGCGCTCGGCCTCCCGCGATTTGCGAGCCTCCACTACCGCCATTGCCTTCGTTCGTCGCTCCGCCAGGCCGGGATCTTCAGTGGCGGCACGATGCTTCTCCAGCATCGCTTTCTTCGCTGCGGCGGCACTACTGCGCCGCTCATGAACGTCAGGGGACTTGTAACCGCTCATTCGCTCTCCGTTCTCAAATTGTATTCCGGCAGAAATGGCCGTGCCTCTGGGCAGTTCCCCTACAACATCACAACCCAAAATTCCAGTAGCCGCGGCGGTGATGTAAGCACTGGAGGCTGGCATAGACCTGATCGTCGCGACCGGGGAAGGCGTGCCGCTGCACGATGCGGCCGGCGGCTTCCGACCTTTCGGACTTTTCGGCTTAGCCACCTTCTCGCGTGCCGAGTCTGATTGACGAACCAACCTGTCGGTGCAGGCGATCAAAGCTGCAAGAATTCGACCCCGAAAGCCCCGCGATTCCCCTCGGTGCTCAATGTGCCGGGTTCCCGGCCTGTCTGACGGGCGGTGCGAGGCTGCACACCGAGGATATGATTCCCATCACCGGGCAGGGCGCGGAGACCTGGACAGTGGACTGTCTGCGCGATCTGGCGTGTCGATCTGATCCTCGGGGAACCGGCTCCGGTGGGGCATTCACAGGCGGGCCCTGTTACGATAGAAACGCGCACCCCGGTTTGGCGGTTAGCAATTTGTCCTTCATCAACAGTCGGCCTTATCTTTCATGACAGACCACGTCGATGCGGTTGTCATCGGTGCCGGTGTGGTCGGCCTCGCCGTCGCCCGCGCCCTTGCGCTGAAGGGGCATTGGGTTATCGTCGCGGAGAGCACCGACGTCATCGGCTCGGGTGTGAGCTCGCGTAATTCCGAGGTGATCCACGCCGGAATCTACTACCCGACGGGAAGCCTCAAGGCGACCTTCTGCGTGGAGGGCCGGCGCCGCCTCTATGCGTATGCGGCGGAGAAGGGCTTCGAGGCGCACGCGATCGGCAAGCTTATCGTCGCGGCCGACGGGACGGAGCGCGACAAGCTGGAGGTGATCCGGCAGAAGGCCGAGGACAACGATGTCGGAGGCCTCGAAATGCTCTCCGGCAACCAGGCGACGGCGCTGGAACCCAATCTCGCCTGTACGGCGGCCCTGCACTCGACGGTCTCCGGAATCGTCGACAGCCACGCTTTCATGCTCGCCCTGCAGGGAGATCTGGAAGACGCCGGCGGCATGATCGCATTCAAGACGCCGGTGCTCGGTGCCGAACTGTCCCGGGGGACCATCCGGCTCCGCACTGGCGGCGACGAGCCGACCGAGCTGACGACGGACATTCTGGTCAACAGTGCCGGGCTCCATGCGCCGGCCGTAGCGCGCAGCTTCCATGGGCTGGCGCCCGAGCATGTGCCGGATGCCTATCTGTGCAAAGGCAACTACTTCGCGCTGGAAGGGGTCAAGGCACCCTTCAGGAAGCTCATCTACCCGATGCCCAACGAGGCCGGACTGGGCATCCATGCGACCACCGATCTGGCATGGCAGAACAGGTTCGGGCCCGATACCGAATGGGTGGAGGAGGAAGACTATGCGGCCAACTCGGGCCGCCTGGAGGAGTTCGAGGCCGCGATCCGGCGCTACTATCCGGCGCTCCCCGCGGGCGCGCTGATCCCGGTCTACGCCGGTATCCGCCCCAAGATCGTAGGTCCCGGGGAGGCCGCAGCCGACTTCGTGGTCCAGGGCGCCGACGTGCATGGCTTCGCCGGCCTTATCAACCTCTTCGGCATCGAATCGCCCGGCCTTACATCGGCCCTCGCAATCGCCGATGCGATCGTCGACGACCTTCATTGATCCGGGGGCGAGCCTGGCGTAACCGCCGTCCGCTGGAAGAGCGTACGCAACAGCCCGGGGAGGCGTTCTTGAGGTTGTCGCTCGCAATGCCGCACGGCGCGGCGAACACCGGGAGGTGGATCAAAGGCTCGCCGCGTAGAGCCTGATCGGCTCGCTGCGTTTGAGCGTGACCCGCGCGGATCACGCTTTCGTCAGCGTGAGGCTTTCCGGAAATGGCCCGCCCCGCATGTCGATGCGGCCGGCGGCACCCTCCGCTCGCGCAGTAAATCCCGCGAGAAGAATCTCACGTGCAATTGCCGGCGCTTGTTGAAGGCTGACCTGGTCGCCAAGGCAACGATGATTGCCGAAACCAAAGTGCATGTAGTGATAATCAGGCCGCCCGGCCCTGAAATCCTGCGGCTGGGGAATCTCGTTTTCGTCGTGCATCGCGGAGGCATTCGAGGCCAGGACGAGCGTGCCTGCCGGGATCGGCGTCTCCCGTGCCGTACCTGCGGCAATGACGTAGTCGGCGACCGCCAGCCGTGCGACGAACGGGTTCATCGGATTGAAGCGCAAGGCCTCCCAAAAGTACCGGTCGAAAGAAGCGGTATCGTCCGATTTCGCTGCCGCCTGAGCTTCGGCCAGCTGCTGAGGGCGATCGAGCAACTGGTCGAGCGCTTGAACGACCGCCGCGGAGGTCGTCTCGACGCCGCCCACCAGCAGGCCCATCGTGTTGGCCATTATCCGCTCGAAATCGAAGCCGATGCTGGCTGGCAGCACCAGCCGAAGCATGCGGGAGACGATGTCCTCAGCCTCCGCCTCGTACTTGAGCTGACGGGCACGGTCGGCGAGGAAGGTGGAGAGATATTCCTTCATCTGCGCGCCGGCAGCGACGTTCCGGGCATGAATCCCGGGATCGTTCGTGGGGTTGCGGAACATGTCGTGCTGGGTTGCCCGGGACCACTCCATCATCATGGCATCGTCGGGACCGGGGAACCCGAAGTACGATCCCGTCAACCGCACCGGCACCAGGCGGGTTACCTGTGAGACCAGTTCCAGCCTGCCGTCATCGGAAGCGCCGCGTGCGACGGCCTCGCGTGCCAATCGAGCGACGGTGGTCCGCACGCCGCTCATATCGGCCTGCTGGATGAGGGCGCGCATGATGCCCTTGTCGCGCTGGTTGTACACGGTGCCGTCACGCGCCAGCATGTACGGGCCGACGCAAGGGTCCATCTTGGGCTGGTACGGCCTTACGGTAAAAACGAGATTGCGGGACAGCACTTCCTGGACGTCATGGAACCTCGTGATCAGCGCCACCCCGCCCGGCGCCGCCAGAATCGGCCGGTGCGCCCGAAGTTCGGCGGTGACCGCCAGGACATCCTTTGAAAGCCCGCCGAACAGCATCCTCGCCTTGTCCGCATCCGGAGTGCTTTCGTACGTATCGAGAAAACTCATCTGGCACTCCAGTCCGGTGACATGCTGAAATCAAAGAGAAAATATCGTACCTCGTGTTTGCAGCAAGAGGTAATGCCGGGCATGCTTCCACCGCGCCTTCGTCTCGATCAGAGGTAATTTTGCACCATCCGAACAGATCAGCGTTACCGCGGCGGGCTGCCCTGATGGGTGGCGTGCTGCTTTCCGCCCTGGCCGTCGCGGGATGCGCCCTTTTCCCACCTGCCCTGCCGGACCGGGCGCCCGCTGCCGATGTGGTCTGGCTGGAGCAGAACTGGACCGACGATGCCCGCTTCTGGTTCCACCATGCGACCCAGGGAACCTCGACCATTCCGGTTCCCTACGCGTGGTTCGTCGCGCTGGAGCAACCGGACATCCACCTGTTCAGCGATCCTCCACTGCTGAGCGACCCGGCCTACATGTCCCGCTTCGGCTTCATCTCCAGCCCGCCGGGCAACCGGGGTGGCGGCAAGTATGACAACGTCCCGAGTGCCGACGGCACACCCTCGACCGGCTTCACCGTGCCATACGACGCCGCCGGTTTCGCTGGAAACCCCGATGGCCTTCCGGTGGGCTTCGCGCGGACAGCGGGCTACACGGATCCTGCGACGGGTGAGGCATTGCCGGATCAGATCGGCCTCAACTGTGCCGCCTGCCACACGGGGCAGTTCACCTACCGCGGCACGAATGTCCGTATCGACGGCGGCCCTGCCACCACCGACCTCGGGCGGTTTCGGACGGTTGTCGGTCTGGCATTGGCCTACACGAAGTATGTTCCCGGCCGGTTCAGTCGGTTCGCGGACCGGGTGCTGGGGCCCGGGCACAGTCCAGCCGATGCGGCGGCGCTGGAAACCGCACTGGACGAATTGCTGGAGAAAGGTCCACGACTTGTCCAGCAAATGAGCGCCGGGCTGGAGGGGAGTGTCGAAGAGGGCTTCAATCGCCTGGATGCGCTGAACCGGATCGGCACCCAGGTCTTCTATTCCGGATTGCTGCCGGCGAAGGATCTCGACTTCGACCTCACGACGAACCTTCATCCCAACAATGCACCCGTGAACTACCCTGCGACCTGGAGCACCTCCTGGTTCGACTGGGTGCAATATGACGCCTCGATCCGGCGGCCCATGGTGCGCAATGCCGGCGAGGCACTGGGCGTGGCCGCCCGCGCCAACCTGACGCACCCGGGCGATCCCGCACTGCCGCTCTATGGCTCCTCGGTCCGGTTCGAGGAGATATTCCTGATGGAAGAGTTGCTGGGCGGCCCGAATCCGCAGTCGGAACCGAAGGGCTTCAAGGGCCTCACCTCTCCCGCGTGGCCGCAGGACATCCTCGGAAAAATAGACGAGGATCGCGCCGACAAGGGCCGTGCGCTCTACATGCAGCACTGCAACAGGTGCCATCGCCCGCCGCCGAACGATCCGTCCGGCCGCTTCTGGAACTCGGCATTCTGGACCACACCGACGGCGCTGGATCTCCAGTATTACAAGGTTCCGATCATTCCCGTTGCAGTCATAGGAACCGATCCCTCGCAGGCGACCGTTCTGAAGGAACGGCGGGTCAAGGTGCCGAGCTATCTCGGCATCCCGGAGCCGATCGAAAGAAACGGCTTCGTCTGTGGCGGAAAGCCCGGAACGACGATAACCGAGACGTCGTTTGCCTGGGCACTTGCCGCGGTAACGGGGAAAGTCATCGGGCACTGGTATGCCGAAAACGACATTCCTCCCGACGAGCAGGCGCGCCTGAACGGCTATCGCGACAACTGCATTCAGGCGCCTTTCGGCTACAAGGCACGGCCGTTAAACGGGGTCTGGGCGACCGCCCCCTTCCTGCACAACGGGTCGGTACCCTCGCTTTACGACCTTCTGACCCCCGCGGCCGAGCGCCCCAAGACATTCTGCCTCGGCAATCTCGAATTCGACCCTGAGAAGGTCGGCTACGACCCGTCCTGCCGACGTGGAACGACGAAGATAGACACTGCGGTAAAGGGCAACTGGAACGCGGGTCATTCCTTCGAAGACGGCCCTCGCCGAAACGGTGTCATCGGCCCCACACTCACCCACGCCGACCGCATGGCCATCGTCGAATTTCTCAAGACGCTCTGAGGAGCGCTCCGCACCGCTGACTCCGCTTCGGGTATATTCTTCACTACGCCACTGCCCCGGGCCTCGCTACGCAATGCCGCCCGGCTATTCGATCTCACCTACCTGTTTATCAGCCACGATCTGGGCGTGGTCGAGCATCTCAGCGACCGCGCGGGAGTGCGGCGGGCTTACGTCGAAAGGAAGTTCCGGTGAGTGATCCGGGGAGGGGCCGGACTGATCCGGCGCCGGTACGAAATCAGTGTTTGGAGTAGGGCAGGGATGAGTGGTGCAGGTTGACCCGCAGCCTGCCCTGGCTGTCCTTGATGTAGCCGAACGTGTATTCGACCTTGACGTCCTCACCGGACGGAGCGGTGAAGTAGTAGTTGCCCATCGCTATGGCGCTGTCGGCGTCGATGACGGTGCCATGGTTCTCAAAGCGCACCTTGGTCCACGGATTGATTGCGAAGCCATGGTCCTCGGCGACCGGGCCGCCGCCGACGAAATAGGACAGCGCCTGTTCGGGTGTTTCACGGAATTGATCCTCGGCCGCTTTGGTCGGCTTGAACAGGACCGCAGTCAACCCGTAGGCATAGAGGGAGTCGATATGCCGCCTGGCCGTCTCCCGGGCGTTGCCTCCCGCGCTGTGCGCCCTTCCGATGGCGACGATGCCCTCGCCCCAAGCCTGCTGGGCAGCCGCGACCTCTGCCTCCGTCATGCCACCCGCGACGGAGGGCCTCGCCAGCAGGATCGCTATCCATGCAGCCGTCAGAAAAGAGCGCAGCATGGCAATCCTCTCGTGAAACCTGTTGAACCCCAAGCCTGTCAGGCGAACCCACAATAACGCGACGGGCTTTCAACCGGAAGGCGAAACGCGGAGCGCCCGGACGATGACGGTCTTGGCTGGAGGAGAGCCGAGCTTGTGCCGGGACGGCCTGCTGGGCATACAATCCCGACCGTAATCTCTGGATCGCCCAGTGGATCATCCACGGTAGGGAGGCTCGTCCGATGAACGACACGTCACGTACCGGCGGCTCCAAGGAACTGCGCCGGATCGCGCGGCGCGTGCTGCCAGCCGGCGGCTTCGGCAACGTCGCCGACGATATCGTGATCGCCCGGGGCGAAGGCGGCCGCGTTTGGGACGCCGACGGCAACCGCTACATCGACTATCTGCTCGGCTCCGGCCCGATGCTTGTCGGCCATGCCCATCCCGACGTGCGTGCCGCGATCGAGGCGCAGCTCGCCATGGGCACCACCTTCTTCACCGACAGCGGGCCGGGAATCCTGCTCGCGGAGGCGATTGCCGGGGCGGTGCCCTGCGCCGACCAGGTGCGCTTCGTCTCGAGCGGCAGCGAGGCCGATGCCTATGCCATGCGGCTCGCGCGTGCCTTCCGCCGCCGCGACAAGATCCTGAAGTTCGAGGGCGGATACCACGGCATGAGCGACTGGGGCCTGATGAGCATCTGGCCGAAGCAGCAGGGCAACGCCGTCACCGCGCTTCCCGATTCCGCCGGCATCCCGGCAGTGCTTCGCGACTGCATGCTGGTGGCGCCGTTCAACGACCTCGACGCCGTGGAGCGGCTGGTGCGCGAGCATCACGACGATCTCGCGGGCGTCATGGTCGAGCCGTTCCAGCGGGTCATTCCTCCCGTGCCCGGCTTCCTCGAGGGGCTGCGCGAGCTGACGGCCCGGTACGAAATTCCCCTGATCTTCGACGAGGTCGTGACCGGCTTTCGCTTCGCCTACGGCGGCGCGCAGGCCTACTACGGCGTCACGCCCGACATCTGCACGCTCGGCAAGGTCATCGGCGGCGGCCTGCCGCTCGCGGCGATCGCCGGCAGGGCCGACATCATGGCCCATTTCGACAAGCAGGCCGTCGGCGAGGCGGGTTTCGTGCCGCAGGTCGGCACGCTCAGCGGCAACCCGATGGCTGCCGCGGCCGGGTTGGCGACGCTGGAGGTGCTGCGACGCCCCGGCACGTACGACGCGCTGTTCGCCACCGGCCGACGGCTGATGGAGGGGCTGGCCGGGGCTCTTGCCAATGCCGGCGTGCCGGCCGTGGTCACAGGCGTGCCGCCGATGTTCGACGTCGTCTTCGCCGACGTGGCGATCCGCAACTACCGCGACACGCTCGCGGGCGATGCCGAGCGGACGGCGGCATTCAACGCCGCGCTGCGCAAGGCGGGCATCCTCAAGAACAAGGGCAAGTTCTACGTTTCCACCGCGCATGACGAGGACGACGTGCGCCAGACGCTGGCGGTGTTCCGCGAAGCGGCGGCCGCCCTGACCTGACGCAGCCGTCGCGCCGCTAGATTATCCGCAGCGCCGGGTCCAGCTGGTCCGGGCTGGAGATCGTGCAGTCGAGGTCGCGCAGCCGGCCATTTTCGATGCCGTAGACCCAGCCGTGGACCGCGAGCGGCCGCCCTGCCGCCCAGGCGTCCTGCACGATGGTGGTGGCGGCGACGTTGCGCGCCTGCTGCGCCACGTTGAGCTCGCACAGGCGGTTCATCCGGGCAGGCTCCGCGAGGTGCTCCAGCTCCTCGCGGTGGCGCAGCCAGGTGTGCTTGATCGGCAGCAGCCAGTTGTCGATCAGGCCCAGCTCGACGCGCTGCACCGCCGCGATGATGCCGCCACAGCCGTAGTGGCCGCAGACGATGACGTGGCGCACCTTTAGTATCTGCACCGCGAACTGCAATACCGACAGCAGGTTGAGGTCGGAAGCCACCACCAGGTTGGCGACGTTGCGGTGAACGAACATTTCGCCCGGATCGAGGCCGACGATCTCGTTCGCCGGCACGCGGCTGTCGGAGCAGCCGATCCACAGGTATTCGGGCGCCTGCTGGCGGGCGAGGCGCTGGAAGAACTCGGGATCGCGATCCGTCTTGCTCTTGATCCACGCGGCGTTGTTCTGAAACAGGCGGTCGATGCTCATCGGCGGTCCGGTCCGGCAGTGATACCGGCGTGGTATAGCAGCAAACGCCGCGCAGGCCATTCCCCGGCCAAGGAACCGCGCATCCCGCACCGCGTTGGCGTCTCGCCACAGCCGGATGCGCAGGGATGATGCATCGCCGACAAAATCGGGACGTGATCGCTATCGGCGCCTCCGCTGGAGGCGTGAAGGCGCTTGCGACGCTGATGTCTCATCTCCCGGCCGACCTGCCGGCGGCGGTGTTCATCGTGCAGCACGTCGGCCAGACCAGCTACCTGGCGAGCATCCTGGACGCGGCGGGCCCGCTGCCTGTCGCGGAGGCGGTGCGGGGGGAGATGGTTGTCCCCGGCCGCGTCTACGTCGCGCCGCCCGGCCTGCGCCTCATGCTGCACGATGGGCATGTGCTGTTGCGGCGCGGACCGCATGAGAACCTCGCCCGTCCGGCTGTCGATCCGCTGTTCAGGTCCGCCGCCTCCAGCTTCGGGCCGCGCGTTACCGGTGTCGTCCTGACCGGTGCATTGAGCGACGGTACCGCCGGTCTGCGCGCTATCAAGCAATGCGGCGGCATGGCTGTCGTGCAGGATCCTCTCGATGCCGCTGTACCGGATATGCCCGCCAACGCCTGCCGGCATGTCGACGTGGATCATTGCGTGCCGCTGGCCGACCTCGGTGCACTGTTGGCGCGTCTGTCTTCCGAGGAGGCCGGTCCGGCAGTGGATGTCCCGGAGCGTATCAGGCTGGAAGTTGCGATAGCGGCGCAGGAGCTGATGGATATGGCAACGGAAGATCGCCTGGGCAGCCGGTCCCGTTTCACGTGCCCGGAGTGCAACGGCACCCTTTGGGAGATCGAGGACGATGATCTTCTCAGGTACCGCTGCCATGTGGGCCATGCGTTCACCGCCGATGCTCTCATGGTCTCGCAGGGCGACGCCAACGAGCAGATGCTGTGGTCTCTGCTGAGGTCGCACCGGGAGCGGGCCGAACTCGCGAGGCAGATGGCGGAGAGGACCGATAGCGCCGATCTCGCGCAGGACATGCAGCGACGCGCGCTGCAGTACGACGAGAATGCGGAGTTGCTGCGGAGGATTTTGCGCGACATCAGCCGGGGGGCGGACGGCCCGCAGGATCGACCGGCATAGCCTTCGCGCGCGGTCGCAGTCCCTTCGTCCAAAAATCCGGAACCGCCGCATCGAGCCGGCGTTGAGTCGCCACAATGATGCGGGCCGGATGAGCCAACCGGGCGCCCGGCCTGCATAGCCGAGGAGGAGCCTCCCTCATGAAATTAAAGAGCAATCAGAAGGTGGCGGTTGCGGCGCTTGGCGCGGCTACCCTGGCGACGGCTGCGGTCGCGCTGACTTACGCGACAGGCCGCCGGAACTACGGCCCTCCCGATAGCGCTCCGGGACGTACCGCGGCAGGCCGGAGGCGGTTCGGCGAGTATGCCGTCGTCGGCCGCACCGTCACCATTAACAAGCCACGCTCCGAGCTGTACGCGTTCTGGCGGGACTTCGGAAATCTTCCGAAGGTGATGGATAACGTCAAGGATGTGCGGCTGCTGGACGGCGAGAGGGCGGTCTGGACCATCTCCGCGCCCGCCGGCCGCTCGGTGGCGGTGGAAACCGAAATCGTCGAGGACCGCACCGACGAGTACATCTCCTGGCGCTCCACAGGGAACTCCGACATCGACACGGAAGGCCGGATCGCGTTTCGCGACGCGCCGCCGGGCCGCGGCACCTGTGTCGAGGCGGTAATCGCCTACAAGCCACCCGCGGGGGAGCTCGGGCGCCTGATCGCGAAGTTCTTCCAGCGGGAGCCGAGCATCCAGGTCCGCCGCGATCTCAAGCGATTCAAGATGCTGATGGAGACCGGCGAGGTCGCGACCTCCAGCAACCGGCGCGACCACGCCTGAAAGAGATTCTCATGCGCGCACTAACCTGGCACGGCACCCACGACGTGCGAGTCGACACGGTGCCTGATCCGGAGATCGTCAACCCCCGCGACGCCATCATCAAGGTCACCTCGACCGCCATCTGCGGCTCCGACCTGCACCTCTACGACGGCGTGATACCGGGCATGTCGGCCGGCGACATACTCGGGCACGAGTTCATGGGTGAGGTGGTGGAGATCGGGGCCAAGAGTCCGCTGCGGAAGGGGCAGCGGGTGGTCGTCCCCTTCACCATCTCATGCGGCGGCTGCTTCTTTTGCGAGAAGCAGCAGTATTCAGCCTGCGACAACTCCAATCCGGTCGCCAACCAGGATGCTTCCGAGGCCCTGTACGGCGCGCCGATGAGCGCGCTGTTCGGTTACTCGCATCTGACGGGCGGCTATCCCGGCGGGCAGGCGGAGTATGTCCGTGTGCCGTTCTCCGACATCGGTCCGGTCGTCGTTCCCGACGGGCTGGACGACGAGAAGGTCCTGTTCCTCTCCGACATCCTGCCCACGGGCTGGATGGCGGCCGAGAACGCGCAGATCGAGGAGGGGGACACTGTCGCGGTCTGGGGTTGCGGCCCGGTCGGCCTGTTCTCGATCCAGAGCGCGTTGCTGATGGGCGCGCACCGGGTTATCGGGATCGATCGCTACCCGAACCGGCTGGCGCTGGCGCGCAAGCTCGGCGCCGAGGTGATCGACTATCGCCAGACCAGCGTGCACGAGGCGCTGAAGGAGATGACCGGCGGTATCGGCCCGGATGCGGTCATCGACGCCGTCGGCATGGAGGCGCACGGTTTCGCCATCGACCAGGCGCTCGACGCGTTCAAGCAGAAGGTGGGCATCGGCTTCGACAGCGGCCACGCGCTGCGCCAGGCGATCCTCGCCTGCCGTAAGGGCGGGCGCGTCTCGATGCCCGGTGTCTACGGCGGCATCCTGGACAAGTTCCCGATCGGTGCGCTGATGGAAAAGGGATTGCAGGTACGCGGCGGCCAGACCCATGTGCAGCGTTATACGAAGGACCTGCTGCGCCGGATCCAGGAGGACGAGATCGACACGACCTTCCTGATCAGCCATCGCCTTCCGCTGGAGGAGGCGGCCGCCGGCTATGCCAACTTCAAGGACAACCAGAACGACTGGACCAAGGTGGTTCTGAGGCCCGGTGATTAAGGGAGGATAGGCGAAGGCAAGCGGCCGGGCTTGCCGCCGTCCAATTGGAGAGACAGGCGATGACCACACCCGAAGCGCATTTGCTGGACTGGCTGCGTGATGCTCACGCGATGGAACAGCAGGCGGAGACGATGCTCAAAACGCAGGCGTCGCGCATCGAGAACTACGGCGCGCTCAAGTCGGAAATCGAAAAGCACATCGAGGAAACGAAGGTGCAGTCGGAGCGGCTCGAGGAGTGCCTCCGGCTGATTGACGGCACGCCGTCGGCGATAAAGGATTCCGCCGGCAGCACCATGGCGGTCGCGCAGGGGATGAGCGGCATGTTCGCCAGTGACGAGGTGGTCAAGGGCACGCTCGCCAGCTACGCCTTCGAACATATGGAAATAGCGTCCTACCGGGTCCTCATCGCGGCGGCACGAGCCGCAGGCGAGGAGCGTATCCGCGAACTCTGCGAGGAAAGCCTGCATGAGGAAGAAGCGATGGCAGGCTGGCTCGCCGGGCACATGGACGAGGTGACGGACGCCTTCATTGCACGCAGCGCCGCGCCAGAGGCCAGCGCCAAGCGCTGACGCTTCAGTCTTCCGTAGCCACGAGAGCCACGGGCAGGGCATCGAGGATCCGGGCAAGCGGCAGAGTCCGCTGCGCCCGGATTTCTCTCCCGCTCTCCGTAACCGATAGCAGCCGCCTGTCCGCAAGCCACGGCGGCAGAACCAGCGCCGTGTTGCCCCACTCCCCGGGCAGGGGATGGGGCGCGGCGCGGTGGGCCAGCGCCGACGCAAGGCGCGGCACCGCGGTGATCGAGGCGCGGGCGCCTTCCACGCGCGCAAAGGCAAGCACATGCGCCGCCGCCCCGCCTTCCACGTGCAGGGGCAGGTACTCCCCCGCATCGAACAGCGTGGGATGCTGTCGCCGGAACCTGAGTATCCGATACATGACCGCGAGCTTGATCGCGCCAGTGCGCCAGTCCGCCAGTACTGCGTCGGCGGCGGCATCGGCATATTCGTCGAGCAGCCTCGCGCGTTCGGCGAAGTCGACGGGCCGCCGGTTGTCCGGGTCCACGAGGCTGAGTTGCCAGAGTTCCGAGCCCTGATAGATGTCGGGGATGCCGGGCATGGTCAGGCGGACGACCATCTGGGAGAGCGCGTTCAACGCACCCGCACGCATCACCTCGGGCAGGAACTCGTACAGGCTCGACAGCAGTTGCGGAGACCGCTCGCGGTCCAGCAGTGCGTCCACGAAGCCCGAGACGGCGGCTTCGTAGCGTTCGTCGCCTGCGGTCCAGCTGGTCCGCAGCTTGGCCTCGCGTACCGTCTTCTCCATCGTTCTCCGAATCCTGTCCGCGAAGTCCTCCCCGGGGCTCTCCTCGTCCAGGTCGGAATCCGGCGGCCAGGCGGCAGCCAGCATCTGCAGCAGCCTGTAGACCATCCCCGGCTCCGGTGCCGGACCGCTGTCGAGGTGCTGCACGAACGGCCAGCTTGCCGACAGCCAGCACCCGGCCCGGCTCCGCCATGCCTCCGCCATCTCGCTGATCGTATCCAGCCGGGCGCGCGCATCCTCGCCGAACTTCGTGTCGTGCGTCGTGCCGGCGATCAGGTTGCGCGGCCGGTTGTGCTGGAGGTTCTCCGCCGCCGCATGGAACTGCGCGGGGGTGACCGCCCAGTGGTCCGGCTCGCCGCCCACCTCGTTGAGCGCGACCAGCCGCTGATAGCGGTAGAACGCGGTGTCCTCGAACGACTTCGCCATCACCGGACCGGTGAGTTGCTGCAGGCGCGCAACCAGTTCCCTCGCTTCGGGGTCGGTAGGGACGTCTTCCAGGATCAGCTGCTCCAGGAAATCGAGCGCCGCTCGCGCCTCCGCGGGACCTGTCCGCCGCGCCGCATCGAATACCATCGACAGCAGTGCGCGATCCTCGCCAGTGGCGGGCGGGTCGGAGACATAGCTGCGGTATACCGGAAACGAGACAAGCAACGCCGACAGTGCCTCCCGAAGGGCTCCTTCGGGTACGTCCCGCGTCTCGGTGCGCGTCGCCGCGATGCCGGCGGCGCGGTGCGCGAGCGCATCGCGTTCCCCCGCGAAGGTCGTGCCCAGGATGAATCGCCTAGCCTCGGCCGAGACTGACGGAAACCCTGTCTCCTCGCCCGTGAGCGCGGCATAGCCCTCCGTCAGGGGCCCTTCGCCGACCGGGTCCACGAACAGTCCGTTGACCAGGTTCAGGGCCTCGTATCCGGTCGTTCCGGCAACGGGCCAGTCGCTGCGCAACGACTCGCCGGGCCCCAGTATCTTCTCGACGTAGATGGGAAAATCGGCGTCGCCGGAAGCCATGCGGGTGAGGGTGGCGAGGCGCTCGAGATAGCCCCGGGGGTCGCGCAGGCCGTCGACATGGTCGATGCGAAGGCCGTTCACGGCGCCGTTGGTGACCAGGTCGAGCACGAAGCCGTGCACGGCGTCGAACACCTTCGGTTCCTCGACCCGAACACCCACCAGACCGTCGATGTCGAAGAAGCGGCGGTAGTTGAGGGCGTAGGCCCCCATGCGCCAGTGAGCCAGGCGGTAGTGCTGCGCTTCCAGAACCGCATGCAGCCGGCCGCGGTCGGCGGAGATGGCGGCGGTGGCGGCGGTAGCGTCGTCGGTGCCGTTCATGACCAACCGGCGCGACTCCGCCGACACGGGGAAGCGGGAGTCGAAATAAACCACCTCGATGCCGCCGGTAGGCGGATTCGCGGCCAGGCGCAGGTCGCCCTTGTGCAGGGCCTGCGCGTAAGGTTCGCCCAGCACGGGCAGCAGCACCTTGCCGGGCGTGGCCCCCGTTTTCGGTTCCCAGTCGATGTCGAAGAAGCCCGCGTAAGGGCTTTCGCTCCCTTCGGCGAGGACGCTGCGCCACCACGGGTTCTCGACCGAGGCGGCCATGTGGTTGGGTACGAAGTCGAGCAGCAGGCCCATCGACCGTTCGCGCAGCGCCGCCGACAGCCGTTCGAAGCCTGCGGTCCCGCCAATGGCGGGATCGATCGCATCGTAGGCGCAGATGTCGTAGCCGTGCGTGGAGTCGGCGACCGCGGTGGTCAGCGGCGAAGCGTACACATGGCTGATGCCGAGCCGGTCGAGATAGGGCACCACCCCGGCCGCATCGTCGAGGCCGAAGCCGTTGCGGAACTGCAGCCGATAGGTCGAGCTAAGTCGCATCGGGTCGTCGCCGCTCACTGTTGACGGCCTCGACCGTGCGGAGCAGATGGGGATCGTCGCCCAGCCGCTCGACTGGGATCGGCAGGCGTCGGCGCCAGTTCGGGTGCTGCACGCTGGGACCGGGCAGGTTCGCCTGCTCCTGCAGCCCGAGCGCGTCCTCGATCTGCACCGCGAGCGCGCGGGCCGGCGTGCGGGCGACATAGCGATGGACGGCCGCGCACAGTTCCGGCGTCGTCTCCTCCGCCACCTCGCCCGACCACAGTCCGGCATCGCGCAGCGCTTCCGTCAGCAGCGCCTTGTCGCGCCGCCGGTCGTCGCGCTGATCCCCGGCCGCGCCGGCGCTGGCGAATCCGGATCGCTCGCGCCAGTCGATGTCTTGGCCGCTCCACCAGCCCGCCAGCGTTGCCAGGTCGTGCGTCGAGAGGCAGGCGAGGGCGAGGCGCGACCACGACCGCGGCTTGCGGAACCGTCCATCCGCGCGGCGCTCGAAGAACAGGACCTGGTAGGACAGCACCTGTGCACGGGCCAGCCGCTTGCGGAAGTCCGGCTCGACGGTGCCCAGCGTCTCTCCGACCACCAGGCAGCGCCGTCGCTGCGATTGCTCGGCCACAGTCGCCATCATCTTGTCGAACGGGTAGCGGACGTAGGCGCCCTCGTGGGCGCCGGCTCCGGCCGGGATCAGGTAGAGCCGGCTGAGGATCATGGCGTGGTCGATGCGCAAAGCCCCGGCGCTGGTCATCGCCGCCCGCATGTCGTCGCGTAGCGGTGCCATATCCGCACGCGACAATCCCTGCGGGGAGAATGGCGCCAACCCCCAGTCCTGTCCTTGCGCGTTGATCGGATCGGGCGGCGCGCCGATATGCGCGTCGGCCACCACGACCCTGCGGTCGCGCCATGTCGCCGCCCCATCCGCCGCTACGCCGACAGCGAGGTCGGCATAGAGACCGATCCGCATTCCGGCGCGGCAGGCGCGTTCCTGCGCCTTCGCGAGCTGCCGGGCCGCCACCCACTGCAGCCAGGCGTGGAAGGCGATCCGCTCCGCATTGGCTTCCGCGAAGCGTCTTACGGCCATGTTCTCCGGATCCTGCAGCTCCGGGGGCCATGCCGGCCACGTCAGGCTGCGGCCGTGCGTCCGTATCAGGAATTCGGCGATAGCCTCATGCAGGGCGAACGACTCCAGCCCTTCGCCTTCATCTTCCCTGAAGCTCCCGAATGCCCGCCATCTCTCGGGATGCTGTGGCGCATTGGCGAAGGCGCGGTTCAGGACGCGGGCCTTCAGGCGGGCTATGGCGGGGTAGTCGAGCAGCGTCGTCTCGCGAAGCGTGGCCGCCTCTGCCGCCTCGTTGCCGTCCTCCAGCTGCGCGAACTCCGGCAGTCGGTCGGGGGCTATATACAGGGCGTTGAGGAACCGACGGGAGGACGGGCTGTACGGGCTGTTGCGGTCGGGGGCCTGCGGGAACAGCGCGTGCAGCGGGTTGATACCCAGGAAGTCCGCACCGAGCGCGGCGGCCGCTTCCGCGAAGACGGCAAGGTCGTCGAAGTCGCCGATGCCCCAGTTGCGCCCCGAGCGCAGTCCGTAGAGCTGGCAGGTAAAGCCCCAGCACCGCTCGCGCGCGAACCATGAGGGGAGGTAGCACCGTGCCATGCCCGCGCCGGCCTCTCGCGGCGGCGCCTCTTTAGCCCGGCCGTCGTGCCGGAGGGCCTCCAGCAGGGCACGAAGCGTGCCGTCCGACACCGTCTCGAGCGTACCGGCCTCGCTGGTGTATTCGGTTTCGATTCCGTTCCGCCGCGCCTCGTCGCGGAGGCCGCTCATGCCGGTTCTCCGACCAGGCAGACCAGGCCCCATGGCTCGACGCGCCCGGCATCGATGTTTGCACGGAGACTGAACAATGTCTCACCGTCGAGCGGGCCGGGCGCTTCCGCATCCTGCGCTGTGGTGTTGAGCAGGATCGTCAGTGTGCCGCCGCGGGTGGTGCGCCAGCGCACATGGACAATGCCTGCGGGGCCCTCGACGACCTCGCTGGCGCCGGCGTCCATCTCGGCCAGCAGCGGCAAGATCCGCCGCCGCCGAACCGACAACAGCTCGGAAACCAGTGCCAGCGTGTCGGCGCGATCCGGAATCTTCCGCTCGTTCCAGTCCAGCGCGGAGTCTCGGAAGGTGGCCTCGGCATTGGGATCCGGGATGCGCTCCCGGGCCTCCGGCGTGGAAAACTGCGCAAACCGCTTGAACTCGTTGCGGCGGCCTTCCCTCACCGCGTCCGCGAGTTCGTCATGGAAGTCGCAAAAATAGCGAAAGGAAGTGAGCGAGCCCCATTCCTCGCCCATGAACAGCAGAGGCACCTGCGGCGAGAGCAGCAGCGCGGCGGTCAGGCCATCGACGGCGCGGCTGTCGGCCAGACCGCGCAGCCGTTCGCCCAGCGCGCGGTTGCCAATCTGGTCGTGGTTCTGCAGGAAGTTGACGAAAGCCTCGGGCGGCAGATGCCCGGATGGTTTCCCGCGCCGCTCTCCGTTGCGATAGCGCGACGTTTGTCCTTGATAGACGTAACCGCTCGCCATGGCGCGGGCGAGATGCGCCGGGGGGGAGTCGGCGTAGTCGCCATAGTAGCCGTCGGTTTCGCCGGTCAGCAGTGCGTGGGCGGTGTGGTGCCAGTCGTCGTTCCACTGGGCGTCGTAATAGAGCGGACGCGCGTCGTCCCCGCGCTCCAGAAGGTCGGCGTCGTTGGCGTCGTGCTCAAGCACCAGGTGAACATGGCGTTCCGGGTCGTCGATGGCGATGCGCCGCCGCACCGCTCCGGCAAGCTCCTTCAGGTAAGCGGTCCCGTTACTGTCCCTGATCCAGTCCACCGCGTCGAAGCGCAGCCCGTCGAACCGGAACTCCCGCAGCCAGTAAAGCGCGTTGCTGATGAAGAAGTCGCGCACCGGACGCCGGTTGAAGGCGATCGCGGTCCCCCACGGCGTCGCCCCGTCCTGTACGAAGAAGTCGGGAGCGTAGAGGTGCAGGTAGTTCCCTTCCGGCCCGAAGTGGTTGTAGACGACGTCGAGGAATACGGTCATGTCGCGGTCGTGCGCCGCATCGATCAGGGCCTTGAGCTCCTCGGGCCGGCCGTAGGCGCGCTCGGGCGCGAAGGGCAGGACGCCGTCGTATCCCCAGCCGCGGCTGCCCGCGAAGTCGGATACCGGCATGAGCTCGATCGCGGTGATGCCGGCTTCGGCGAGCAGGTCGAGGCGACGTGCCGCTGCGGCGAAGGTCCCTTCCGGCGTGAACGTGCCGATGTGCAGTTCGTACAGCACGGTCTCTCGCCACGGGCGCCCGCGCCAGGCGGTGTTGCGCCAGCGGTAGGCGGCGGGGTCGACCACGACGCTCCAGCCATGGACGTCGTCGTCCTGCCCGCGCGAGGCGGGGTCCGGCACCCGTTCGCCGCTGCCGAGGGCGAAGGCGTAGCGGGCACCTGCCTCGACCTCGCCGATGGTCTCGAACCAGCCGTCTCCACGGTGCTCCATCGGCAGCGTCGGGGCCTGGTCGGCCAGCACGACGGTGACGTTCTCCTGGCCCGGCGCCCAAAGCCTGAAACGCACGCGGGCGTTGTCCAGTACCTGCGCGCCAAAAGGCATGTCGTGCCGCATGGACGCGATGTCCTCCCGCCCGCTCACTCCGAGGTCTCCTCCAGCAGCACCAGCGCTTTCGAGCCGACCTCGTAGGATTGCGAGAAGGTCGTGCCGACACCCGGTTCCACCTCGTCCAGGGTCGTGTCGACCAGCAGCCGCCACCGCCGGCCCCAGTCCGGCAGCATGAAGGCGACGGCTTCCCAGTAGGCATTCGTGAGGAGCATCAGCGATGGCTCGTCCTCGCCGGCGAGGACGAGCGCGACGGAGCGGGCTTCGGGACGAAGCCAGTCGTCGCCGTGGATCTCGACGCCGTCGGGCCGCAGCCACATACCGTTCCTCACGCCGCTTTCGCCGACGGGGACGTCATGGACATAGCGGTTCTGCCGCAGAAGCCGGCGCGACCGGCGCAACGCGATCAGGTCGCGGGTGAAACGGAACAGTGACTGGCCGTCCTCGCCGATCCCCCAGTCGAACCAGCTGATCTCGTTGTCCTGGCAGTAGGCGTTGTTGTTGCCGCCCTGGCTTCTGCCGACCTCGTCGCCCATCAGGATCATGGGCGTGCCCTGGCTGAGCAGAAGCGTCGCGATGAAGTTCCGCTGCTGACGGTGGCGCAGCGCCAGCACGTCGGGATCGTCGGTCGGGCCCTCGGCCCCGCAGTTCCAGCTGCGGTTGTCGTCGTGGCCGTCCTGGTTGCTCTCGCCGTTCGCTTCGTTGTGCTTGTCGTTGTAGGAGACCATGTCGGCGAGGGTGAAGCCGTCGTGGGCGGTGATGAAGTTGATGCTCGCCCAGGGTCGCCGCCCCTGATGCTCGAACAGGTCGGCGAAGCCCAGCAATCCGCGGGCTACGTCGGGTGTCGAGCCGGCATCGCCCTTCCAGTAGGAGCGCATGCCGTCGCGGTAGCGGCCGTTCCACTCTGCCCACCCCGGCCCGTAGCCGCCGAGCCGGTAGCCTTCGGGTCCGACGTCCCAGGGTTCGGCGATCAGCTTGACCTGGTTGAGCACGGGATCCTGCCGCACCGCATCGAAGAAGGCGGCGCCGGGATCGAAGCCGCTGGTCAGGCGGCCGAGGCTTGTCGCCAGGTCGAAACGGAACCCGTCGACATGGCAGTCCTCGACCCAGTAGCGCAGGGAGTCCATCACCATCTGCAGCACCCTGGGGTGTTGCAGGTCGACCGTGTTTCCACAGCCGGTCACGTCGACGTAGTAGCGCCGGTTGTTCTCGACCAGCTTGTAGTAGCTGGCGTTGTCGATGCCACGGAAGGAGAGGGTGGGTCCGAGGTGGTTGCCTTCCGCAGTGTGATTGTAGACCACGTCGAGGAAGACCTGGATACCGGCTTCGTGCAGCCGTCGCACCAGCAGCTTGAATTCGTAGATGTCGCTCATCGGAGCCACGTAGCGCGGGTCCGGCGCGAAGAAGCCGATGCTGTTGTAACCCCAGTAGTTGGCCAGCCCCCGCTTGCTCAGCTCGCGCTCGTCGAAATAGGCGTGGATCGGCAGCAGTTCGATCGCGGTGACGCCGAGGTCGACCAGGTGGTCGATCACATGCGGATCGGCCAGCCCGGAGAACTTGCCCCGCCAGTGCGGCGGTACGTCCGGATGCCGGGCGGTCATGCCCTTGACGTGTGCCTCGTAGATGATGGTGTCGGCCCAACTCGTCGCCGGGCGCACGTCTCCTCCCCACGTGAAGGCCTCGTCGACCACGACGGACTTCGGCATCATGAACGCGCTGTCACGGCGATCGAAGGACAGGTCTTCCCGCGTCGATCCGACGCGATAGCCGAAGTGCGCGTCATGCCAGCGGATCTGGCCCGATAGCGCCCGCGCATAAGGGTCGATCAGCAACTTGTTGGGATTGAAGCGGTGGCCGTTCTGCGGGTCGTAGGGCCCGTGCACCCGATAACCGTATAACTGCCCCGGCCGCACGTCCGCGAGATAGGCGTGCCAGACCTCGTCGGTATATTCCGGCTTGACGATCCGCTCGACCTCGCGTCGTCCCTTGTGGTCGAAAAGGCAGAGTTCGACCTTTTCCGCGTTGGCGGAGAACAGTGCGAAATTTACGCCGGCCCCGTCCCACGTCGAACCGAGCGGGTAGGGCAGTCCTTCGCTGACAGGGGTGGCCATTCGCCGCGCTCCTGGTTCAGGAAGTGGAGGGTGTCAGGGCGATGGTCGCCAGCGGCGGCAACGTCAGGTCCAGCGAGCAGGGCCGGCCGTGCCAGCTCTCGTCGTCCGCCTGGACGCCGCCCATGTTGCCGTGCCCGCTTCCGCCGTATTCACCGGCATCGGAATTGAACAGCTCCCGCCAGTAGCCCGCGCGGGGCACGCCGATCCGGTAGTCCTGCCGCGGTATTGGCGTCATGTTGCACGCCACGAGGACCGGCTGGTCCTCCTCGCGGCCTTTCCGCAGGAAGCACAGCACGCTCATGTCGGCGTTGCTGGCGTCGATCCACTCGAAGCCATCGGGTTCGCAATCCTTCACATGCAGCGCCGGTATCTGCCGGTAGAGGCGGTTGAGATCGGTGACCAGCCGCCGGATGCCGGCATGCATCTCGTCGTCCATGAGGTGCCAGTCCAGCTGGGTATCGTGGTTCCACTCCCGCTCCTGGGCGAACTCGCCGCCCATGAACAGCAGCTTCTTCCCGGGATGGGTCCACATGAACGTCAGGTAGGCACGCAGGTTCGCGAACTTCTGCCAGCGGTCGCCCGGCATTTTCGTCAGCAGCGAGCCCTTGCCGTACACCACCTCGTCGTGACTGAGCGGGAGGACGAACTTCTCGCTGAAGGCGTAGTCGATACCGAATGTCAGCTCGTGTTGCCGGTGCCGCCGGTAGACGGGGTCCTGGGACATGTACGACAGCGTGTCGTGCATCCAGCCCATGTTCCATTTGAACCGGAAGCCGAGCCCGCCCGCCTCGGTCGGGCTGGAAACCCCCGGCCATGCGGTCGACTCCTCGGCCACCGTTATGGCGCCGGGCACCTGCGTGCGTACCTCCTCGTTGAGTCCCTTCAGCAATGCGATGGCGTCGAGGTTCTCGTTACCGCCGTGCCGGTTCGGAATCCACTCGCCGTGCGAGCGGCTGTAGTCGAGGTACAGCATCGAGGCGACCGCATCGACACGCAGCCCGTCGATATGGAAATGTTCCAGCCAGTACAGCGCGTTGGCGATGAGGAAGTTCGCCACCTCGGTGCGGCCGAAGTTGTAGATCAGGGTGTCCCAGTCCTTGTGCATGCCGATCCGCGGATCTTCGTGCTCGTACAGGGCGGTGCCGTCGAAGCGTGCGAGACCGTGCGCGTCGTCGGGAAAATGTCCCGGCACCCAGTCGAGCAGCACCCCGATCTCCGCTTCGTGGCATGCCTCGACGAAGCGCTTGAAGCCTTGCGGACTGCCGTAGCGCGCTGTCGGCGCATACAGGCCGGTCGGCTGGTAGCCCCACGATCCCGTGAAGGGGTGTTCGTGCAGCGGCATGAGTTCGATGTGGGTGAAGCCCAGTTCCCTGACATAAGGCACCAGCCGCTCCGCCAGCGCCTCGTAGGTCAGATAGCCGCCGTCCTCGCCACGCTGCCATGAGCCGAGATGGCACTCATAGACCGAGATCGGCGCATTCGCCGATTGCAGCGGCTCGCGTATGGCCATCCAGTCGTCATCCGACCAGTCGTCGAGCGGCGCAACGACGATGGAGCCTGTCCGCGGAGCCGATTCGTCGGCGAAGGCGACGGGGTCGGCCTTGAGCGGCAGCAGGGTACCGTCTGCCCCGAGCAGTTCGTAGTTGTAGGTCTCTCCCGGGCCGAGGCCGGGGATGAACAGCTCCCAGACGCCACAGGAATGGCGCAGGCGCATCGGATGGCGCCGCCCGTCCCAGCGATTGAATGGCCCGACGACGCTGACGCGGCGGGCGCTCGGCGCCCAGACCGCGAAGGCGACGCCTTGCACGCCCTCGAGTTCGGCGGGGTGTGCGCCGAGCTTGTCGTAAAGCCTGAAATGCCGGCCCTCGCTCAGCAGATGGATATCGAGATCGCCGAGGATCGGGGGAAAGCGGTACGGGTCTTCGGCGATCCAGTCGTGCTGTCCATCCGACAGGTGCAGGCGGTATGCGAAACGTCGCTTGCGGCGGCCGACGGGGCCGGCGAAGAAGCCCCGGTCGTCGACCTTCTCCAGCGACGCGACGCGGCGGTTTCGCCCGCTTTCCACCACTTCGGCTGCCGTTGCCTCCGGCGCGAACACCCGTACCGACAGTCCGCCGTTCCCGTCGGAATGGAGGCCCAGTACCGCGAACGGGTCGCAGTGCCGGCCCTCCGCTATGGCGTTGATCGCCTCCGGGTCGAGACCCTTCGCACCCGCTGCGGTCGGCATCTCTCGGTCGGTCATGAATCAGACTTTCTGTCGAGATCGAGCAACCGGACGGCGCCGCGTACCGGCACATGCAGCCACTTCGGTCGGTGAGACGCTTCGTAGGAAATCTCGTAGAAGGCCTTCTCGATCAGGAACAGCTCCAGCAGCGGCGGCCGGTTCCCGGGACCGCTCCAGTCATCGCCGCTGACCGAGGCGTATCCCCCGATGAAAGCGTCCGTTGCGCGCGCATGCCAATCCAGCAGAAGCGCTTCCGCGATGTCGTCGCGGTCGCCGTCGGCCCAGAACTGCTCGAGCGCCGTCAAGGCGGCGTACTCGTACGACCGGAGCATTCCGGCGATGTCCCGCAGCGGCGACGACTTGGCCCGGCGCTCCTCCAGCGGCCGTTGCGGCTCGCCCTCGAAGTCGATGATCGAGAAATCCTCCTGCGCGACCAGCACCTGACCCAGGTGGTAGTCACCGTGCGTCCGCGTCTTCATCCCTGTCGGGCGGGAACGGGCGAGCGTGCCGATCCTCTTGTCGATGGCCTTCCGTGCGGCCAGCAGCCGGCGCGCATCCGCGGCCGCTCCCTCCGGCAGCGAAGTCGCCTCGCGTTCCAGCGCCTCGATTGCCTCGGCGACGCGCTGCCGCGCGAGATCTGCCCAATGCGCGACGTCGTCGGCCGTCACCTTCTCCGCGCTGAATGCCGGGTTGTCGGTGGGCGTGGCCAGCGCGGCGTGCAGCTCGGCGGTACGCCGGCCCAGCAGGCGCGCCCGCTCGACGCTCAGCGCCAGCAGGTCGGTTTCCTCGTTGTCGCTCGGCCGGGTCAGCACCGCTTCGTCCAGTATCCGGTCGAGTTCCTCTACGGTGAACCGCCAGGCGTCGCCCTGGTTCGCCACGTGGTCGAAGGCAACCGCCAGAGCGACACTGTCTTCACCCTCACCGGTGTCGACCCAGCCGAACAGGGCCGGCGTGTGCTCGAAATGTGCCGTCTCCGTGAGGAACGCGGCGATCTCGAGTTCCGGCTGCAGCCCGGGCTGCAGGCGCCGGTAGAACTTCAGGACCAGCTGGTCCCCGAGTATCACCGTCGTGTTGCTCTGTTCGCCGCCGAGGACCCGGACCTCGGTCTCCGCGAGCCCCTCGATTTCAGGCGCGCCGGACGTCGAATGGAAGCGCACGCGCGCACTGCCGGTGCCGGCCTCGGTTCCGTCGCGCATCGCGGCGATCACCGTGCGGGCGAAATCCTCGCTCGCCACCGCTTCGCGAAGGAGGCCCATGCGGGCTCCGCGCCGGACCCGAGCGAGGGTGAGGGCCAGCAGCGGCGAGCCCTGGTTGAGGATGTCTTCGCCCCACCGCAGCGCGAGCGGCATGAAATACCGCTGCGGTACCTTGTCCTGCTGGGCCACCTCGACCTCGGTGAGCAGGTAGCCGGTGCCCGGTCCCTCAAGCACGGCCCGGTCCTTGAGAGTGGCGCGCAGGCGTCCCCTGCCATGTCCGGCGAACCACCGCCGCATCTGCAGATAGGCCGGAAGCACCTCCTGCTCCAGAATCCGGCCTCCCGCGCCGCTGCTGACGCTGTTCCAGCCGTCGGACAGTACGATGGTGACGAACTCCGGCAGCTGCGCCTGGTGCTCGAGATGCCATTCCGGCAGGTCCGCCTCCTTGGCCAGCGAGAACCAGTAGAAACCGTAAGGCGCCAGCGTCAGCAGGTAGGGCAACTCGCCGATCGGCGGGAACGGAGAGCGGCTCAGCAATTCGACTGGCACGTGCCCGCTGAATCCCTGCATGTCGAGCTCGACCGCCTGCGCGCTGCGCGACAGGTTCGCCACGCACAGGATGATCTCGTCGCCGTGCTCGCGGAGGTAGGCGAGCACCTTGCGGTTCCGTGGGTAGAGCAGGCGCAGCTTGCCGCGGCCGAACGCCGTCCGCGACTTGCGCACGGAGATCAGCCGCCGCATCCAGTTCAACAGGGATGCCGGGCTTTCCTGCTGCGCCTCGACGTTGACCGCCTCATAGCCGTGGATCGGGTCCATGATCGGCGGCAGGAAGAGTTTTTGCGGCGCTGCGCGGGAGAATCCGCCGTTGCGATCGGCCGACCACTGCATCGGCGTGCGCACTCCGTCACGGTCGCCGAGGTAGATGTTGTCGCCCATGCCGATCTCGTCGCCGTAATAGATGACGGGCGTGCCCGGCATCGACATCAGCATGCCGTTGAGCAGCTCGATCTTGCGCCGGTCGTTCTCCAGCAGCGGCGCGAGGCGCCGGCGTATGCCGAGGTTGATCCGGGCGCGCCGGTCGTTGGCGTAGGTCTGCCAGAGGTAGTCGCGCTCGCTGTCGGTCACCATTTCCAGCGTCAGTTCGTCATGGTTGCGCAGGAAGATCGCCCATTGGCAGTTGTCGGGGATCTCCGGCGTCTGCCGGATGATGTCGCTGATCGGGTGGCGGTCCTCCTGCGCCAGCGCCATGTAGATGCGCGGCATGAGCGGGAAGTGGAACGCCATGTGGCATTCGTCGCCGTCGCCGAAATAGGGACAGGCGTCCTCCGGCCACTGGTTGGCCTCGGCCAGCAGCATGCGGTCCGGATAATGCGTGTCCATCTCGTGCCGCAGGCGCTTCAGTACCTCGTGAGTTTCCGGCAGGTTCTCGTTGTTGGTGCCTTCGCGCTCTATCAGGTAGGGCACGGCGTCGAGCCGCAGACCGTCGACCCCCTGGTCGAGCCAGAAGTGCAGCACCTTCGTGATTTCCTCGAACACCTTCGGGTTGTCGAAATTCAGGTCGGGCTGGTGCGAGTAGAAGCGGTGCCAGTAGTAGGCGCGTGCCTCCGCATCCCACGTCCAGTTCGACTTTTCGGTATCGAGGAAGATGATGCGCGTACCGCTATAGGCCTGGTCGTTGTCGCTCCAGACGTAGAAATCCCGCGCGTTGCTGCCGGGCTTGGCCTTGCGGGCGCGCTGGAACCACGGGTGCTGGTCGGAGGTGTGGTTGATCACCAGTTCGGTGATCACCCGCAGGCCCCGCCGGTGCGCTTCGCGGATCAGGCGGCGGAAGTCGCCCATGGTGCCGTAGGCCGGGTTGACCTTCCGGTAGTCGGAGATGTCGTAGCCGTCGTCGCGCAGGGGCGAGGGGTAGAACGGCAGCAGCCAGATCGCCGTCGCACCCAGCCCCTTGATGTAGTCGAGCTGCTGGATCAACCCCTGGAGATCGCCGATCCCATCGCCGCCGGCGTCCAGGAAAGCCTTCACGTGCAGCTGGTAGATGACAGCGTCCTTGTACCACTGCGGGTCATCGCCGGATGCCGCGGTTGCCGTGCGTGCGGTCTCGTCGCTGCGGCGCATCTGGTTCATGGCGCGCTCCGCCGCGGCAGAAGCTGCCAGATCGCGTAGGGCGACTCGTCGGGGTCGAGCCGAATGTGGTGGACCTTGCCGTTCAGCGTGAATCGCGTGTCGCGGACGAGATCGACCGCCTCGATGGACGCGTGGTCCGGCAGGCCGAACTCCCACAGCGGCACCTCGACGTCGGCGCCCTGGACGTTGTGCGGATCGAGGTTGACGAAGACGAGGACGAAGCTGTCCATCGCCGGCGTCATCTTGCCGTAGTAGAGGATGTGGTCGTTCCAGGCGTTGTAGAAGCGCAGGCCGCTGAAGTTGCGGAACGCCTGATGCTCATGGCGGATGCGGTTGAGCAACGCGACATCGTCGCGGATGTTGCCGGGCCGGTCCCAGTCCCAGGCCCTGATCTCGTACTTCTCGGAGTCGAGGTATTCCTCGCGGCCGGGCACCGGCTCCGCCTCGCACAGCTCGAAGCCGTTGTAGATGCCGTAGTTCCCGGCCAGCGTCGCGGCGAGCACCAGACGCGCCCGGAACATCGGCCGGCCGCCGGTCTGCAGGTGGTGCGGGTTGATGTCGGGGGTGTTGGCGAAGAAGTTCGGCCGCATGTATTCGCGGCACTCGGTCTGCGTCAGTTCCGTCAGGTACTCGATGAACTCGGGCTTGGTCTCGCGCCAGGTGAAGTAGGAGTAGGACTGCGTGAAGCCGATCTTCGCCAGCCGCTTCATCATCTTCGGCCGCGTGAAGGCCTCCGCCAGGAAGATCGCCTCGGGATGGCGCGTCTGCACCTCGCGGATCATCCATTGCCAGAACGGCAGCGGCTTGGTGTGCGGATTGTCGACACGGAAGATCTTCACGCCGTGCGCGATCCAGAACAGCACCACGTCGCGCAACGCGAACCACAGGTCGGGCAGGGCCTCCCCGTAGAAATGGACGTTGACGATGTCCTCGTACTTCTTCGGCGGGTTTTCGGCGTACTGGATCGTGCCGTCAGGCCGCCAGTCGAACCACTCGGGGTGCTCCTTGATCCAGGGGTGGTCGAGCGAACACTGGATGGCGAAGTCGAGGGCGATCTCCAGTCCGTGCTCTTGCGCCGCCGCCACGAGGCGGGCGAAGTCGTCGAACGTCCCGAGCTCCGGATGGATGGCGTCGTGGCCCCCCTCGGGCGCGCCGATCGCGTAGGGGCTGCCGGGGTCGTCGGGCCCGGCTTCGAGCGAATTGTTCCGGCCCTTGCGTTTGGTCCGGCCGATTGGGTGGATCGGCGGGAAGTACAGCACGTCGAAGCCGAGGTCGCGGACGTAGGGTAGCCGCGCGATGACGTCGTCGAAGGTGCCGTGCCGGTCGGCCGACCCCGACTGCGACCGCGGCATCAACTCGTACCAGGCGGAGAATGCGGCCGCCGGGCGATCCGCGTAGACCTCGAAGGTGGCGGAACGGGTGACGTCCGCCTTCGGCCCGAGCCGGGACATCGTCTCCTCGGTCCCGGGCGACAGCAGCGCGGCGGCGGCATCGTCCGCCGCGTCGATTTCGGCGAGAAGGGCATCGAGGGCGCGCGTGTTCGTCCTGCTCGCCCCGTCCCGTGCGCGCTCGACCAGCTCGCGCCCGGCGAGCACCTCCACGTCGACCGGCTGACCGGCCTGCCGCTTCTTGAGGCAGCCTGCGCGCCATGTCGCGAACAGGTCGCGCCAGGCCTCGATGGCGTATTCGTGCAGTCCGGCCCGTTCGAGCGCGAAGCCGCCGCGCCACCGGTCGTTGTCGACATGCCGCATGGGCATGATGGACCAGCTGCGCGTTCCCTGATGCCGCCAGTGCACGGCGGCCCCGATGATCTCGTGTCCGTCGCAGAGGATATCGGCCCAGACGGCGATCGCGTCTCCCGTTACCCGCTTCAGCGGGAAAGCGCCGCAATCGATCCGCGGCCAGATTTCCTCGATGACGATGCGCGCGCGCGCAAGTTCGTTCAGCCGGCGTTCGCTCTGCTGACGCGTCGGTGTCGGAAATTCTTCGGATTTGGCGCGCGCGCGGCGCGATGGTGCCCGTTGGTTCGGCGACATATACCTTTCACCCCGCTTGACACCTTACCAACGTGTCATCGAGGAGACGGGTTCCATCGGCGGGCCGTTGAGACGGCCCTGAACCGCCGCGTGCGGAGGAGAGCCGGGGGAAGATCCCGGCGTTCGCAAAATTCAGCCGCCGCGGCGGCCCGGGCGGTCCGGTACGGCTTTCAGAAGCCTGATCAGCAAGTCGTTCAGCACGTCCGTGGCCTCGTAGGCGACCCAGTGGCCGGCCTCCGGCACGAGGTGCAGCTCGACGTCCGGATGCACCTCACGGAGCACCTCCCGCCGCTCGTCCCAGTAGGGATGGGCGGTAGCGTCCCCGTCGCCCCAGATGGCGTTGACGGGACAGTCGATGCGCTCGATCGCATCGCGCTGGTTGTTGTCGCCTTCCATGCGACGGCTCTTGATGCGGGTGCGCGGCACGTTCCGCATCTGCAGCCAGATCGCGAATTCGTCGATGTTCTTGCGGTGCTTGAACATCAGCCGGGCGAGATTCTCGAAATGGACCTCGTGCCGCTCCTCGTCGGTCATCTCCGGCGTCTGCTTGAGCAGCGGCTCCATGATGCCGCGCCGCACGCCGAGCCCGCGGTTGCCGGCGCCGACCATGGTGTAGCTCGCCGTCCGGCCGTCGCGCAGCGCGGCGGCCAGCGCGCCGAGCACGCTGCCGAACGAGAAGCCGCAG